>JAJEFL010000130.1:0-28202 GCA_022820435.1 Rhodothermales bacterium | reverse complement strand
GTTGGAGTTCCCTAAACGGAAATCACAAAGATCTTGAATACATGGACAAGCATTTTTCAGCCCGACATGGTTATCGGCCAACCAGCACACCTATCACTGTCCGTGAAGATGCGCCAACATCTCTGCGTGAAGCAATTGTCTCGCTTGCACAGAATGCCAAAATGCCCCCATATGAACTAAGAGAAGTGGTCTGCAATGTCTTGCTGGTCCGGCCCGACACAGAAAATTACTGGTCAGATGGCCCAATATTGCACGAGGTTGAATGTCTTCTGGAAAATGCCCCCTGGTATAGAATCTACCAAATTTTTGAAGCTATTTATGAAGAACTTCAAAATAGTGACAGCCAAACAACATATTCTCTTGATGCTGCTGACTTTGAATGCCGTCTGAACGAATTCCTCGCGGAGAATGGTATCGGCTGGAAACTTCAAGAGGGCAAATTCATCCACAGAGGCTCAGATGTTTTCACTAGGATCACACAGGAAGTTCCCCGTATTCTGGAAGAGAATGGTTTTCAACATGCAGCAAACGAAATCAGAGAAGCCCTTCAAGATATCTCTCGAATCCCCGATCCAGATGTCACCGGTGCTGCTCATCATGTAATGGCGGCACTCGAAGCAACAGCGAGAGCAGTAACAGGCGAACGTAAACCCACACTTGGCAAACTGATATCGGAACTAAATCTACCCTCTCCACTTGACAAAGCTACTCATAAACTCTGGGGCTACGCTTCCAATGAAGCACGCCATGTCAGCGAACAGCGAACGATTGACCGTACGGAAGCCGAATTGATTGTAACTGTAGCCGGTGCCCTTTGTGCATTCATATCACAACAAGAATCTTCGGCAAACACTCCTGAAATATAAGGGTTGGGAAACCTATGCAAAAAATCTCCTAAATTGCTGACTGGACTCTTTTATGATACCCCTTGATCACATTGGAATTGCCACCCATAATGGTGAGGCGGTAGATGACCTGCTCAAAAGACTTGCCCATTCAACCGCTTCGGTGCCTGAAGATATTGACTCGCAGGAGGTTCGGGTTCGGCTCTATGGCAAGGATACCAAACTGGAAACCATCCAGCCCCTAAGTGCAGACTCCACCGTGGCCCGCCACCTCTCAAAACGTGGGGAGGGGCTTCACCATATCGCCTTCCGGGTCGCCAGCGCACAGGCAGAACTTGATCGGATGCGAAAATCGGGGTTTCAGCCACTCACCGAGAAGCCCGTGCCCGGAGCAGGCGGAAAGCAAATCTTCTTTTTGCATCCACGAGACACCTGCGGAATCCTCGTGGAGTTCTGCCAGCCTGCTAAACAGTACGCTGTACAATTTGAAGCGTGTGATCCATTAGAACAACAACTGCAGTTAACCGGTCATTGCATGGCCTCGGATACATACCCTGCGCACAGGGTGACCGGAGGGCCGCTGCCAAAAAGAGGCCGGAGCCTGGTCGTCCATAATGTGTCCGCCCAGATCGCCCAGAAAAAACATAACGCTCCATCGGTACCGGTTCTCATCAGCGAGATCACTCCCGCATCGGCCCACGCCCAGGCACTGCATGCGCAGTGGCCCAAAGCAAGATTAGTCATTCTTCCAGAGAGCGTGCAGCATAATCTGCTTCCGGCAGTCCTGCTTGACTTCTGGGCATCCGTGGAGAATGAGTGAACCTGATACAATTAAGGACAGCCTTCAGACGAAAGTGTCTGAACTGCCGACCCGGTGCGGGGTGTACCAGTTTCTGGATGCGAACCAGAACCCTCTCTACATCGGAAAGGCCATTAACCTGCGCAGCCGCGTCCGGTCCTACTTCCGCAAAGATGCACATGTGCAGGGACGCATCCGGCTCCTGATCGCAAAAGCAGTGGATGTGCAGGTCATCGTGACCGATAATGAAGCCGAAGCACTCATCCTTGAAAATAACCTGATCAAGGAGCGGAAACCGCGCTACAATATCAACCTGAAAGACGACAAGACCTATCCCTATATCTGTATCAAAAAGGAACCCTTCCCGCGCATCTTTACCACACGGCGTATCCTCAAGGACGGGTCCAAATACTTTGGCCCCTATACGGATGTCGGAATCATGAAACGGGCACTGACCGTCATACGGTCCATCTTCAAACTTCGCACCTGCTCGCTGGACCTCTCCCCCGAACCCATTGAGCGCGGCAAATACCAGACCTGCCTGGAATATCATATCAAAAAATGTGCTGCCCCCTGCGTCGGATATCAATCCGCCGAATCCTATGACAAAACCGTCGCCCAGATCGAAATGCTCCTCAAAGGCCATACAAGCGCTCTGAAGCATACGCTCCAGGAAGCGATGCAGACCGCCAGCGAAGCCCGGGAATATGAAGAGGCGGCACGCCTTCGAAACCAGATCGATGCCATCGAGACCTACGCACAGCGGCAAAAAGTAGTAACTGCCACCCCCGTGGACCGGGATCTGTTTGCTCTGGCAACCGCACGGGACGAGAATGCCGCCGTCGGGATCTGCTTTAAGGTGCGGGAAGGGAAAATCATTGGACGCGAACACAAGATCATGCGCCAGATTGAGGGGCACGAAGATGCGGTCCTGATGCAGCACTATGTGGAAAACTACTACACGCAATCCGCTTTCTTTCCCGAAGAGGTGTTTTTGAATACGCCAATCTCTGAACCGGAGGTTATTGCAGAATTCCTGACCATCCAGCGTGGAAAGAAAGTAACCCTGCTTACCCCGCAGCGCGGGCAAAAGGCAGAACTGATGCGCATGGTGCAGGCCAATGCGGATCTCCTGCTTGGCGAATTCAAACTGGAATTACTCAAACGCGGCGAAGACCGTATCCCCTTTGCCATCAAATCCCTGCAGTCCGACCTGAGTTTAAGTAAGCTGCCCAAAAGAATTGAGTGCTTTGATATCTCCCATCTAGGCGGAACCGGCACGGTTGCGTCCTGCATTGTATTTCAGAATGGGCGGCCGCGCAAGAGTGACTACCGGAGTTACAAAATCCGCAGTGTCCCCGATGGCAAGCCGGATGATTTTCTCTCTATGGAGGAAGCCATCCGGCGGCGGTTCCAGCGGATCCGGAATGAAGATGGCCCCTGGCCGGATCTGGTTGTCGTTGACGGCGGGAAAGGGCAGCTCTCCAGTGCCGTCAAAGCACTCATAGAAACCGATACCTACGGAAAATTCCCGATTATAGGACTCTCCAAACGTCTGGAGGAAGTATATTTCCCCGATGACAAAGAGCCGTATCATATTGCAAAGCAAAGTGCCTCCCTGCAACTGATTCAGCGTGTCCGGGATGAGGCACACCGGTTTGCCGTCACGATCCAGCGAAAACAGCGAAAGAGTCGACTCTTGCATTCCGAATTATTAAATATTCCTGGTGTCGGCCCCAAGACCGTGCAGAAACTGATCCGGGCCTTCGGATCCGTCCGGAGAATCAAACAGACCGATGAAAAGGCACTCAAAAATATTGTCGGCCCAGCACTGGCAAAACAGATCGAAGAGTATTTTTCCAAAGAGGCGAATGGCCCGTAACCGCCGAAACTTTCTCAAAACCGTGGGATCCATCAGTCTCCTCGGAGGCTGTGCCGAGGTGGAAGGAGCACCGGATCCCTTCTTTAAAGACCCTGCACCGTTCGTGCAGCATGGCACTGCGAATCTGGAGTCTAAACTTGAGAATCAGGAAGGCTTTCTGACCCCGGTGGATCAGTTTTTTGTACGCAATAATGATGTGAGTCTCGATATTCCCGTGGATGATTATCACCTCACGGTGGAAGGGGATGCCATTGAAACCCCGCTCAGTTTATCCTGGGAAGATCTCCGGGCCATGCCGAGTCGAACCGTCTTTTCCTATCTGGAGTGTGGCGGGAACCAGCGTGCTTTCTTTGGCTCATTACTTGGCGAGGTCGCAACGGGAACCCAATGGAAGCGGGGCGCAGTCGGGATGGCCGAGTGGACCGGCGTTCCCCTCCTTGAGGTGCTCCAGGCAGCAGGGATCCGGGACTCTGCTGTATCTGTTCAGTTGATCGGGATGGATCAGGGGGTGCCAGAGGGAGGATTTCGGCGGCCATTGCCCCTTAACAAAGCGATGGATCCGGACACGCTTCTGGTACTGCGCATGAACGGATCCTCCCTCCCGAAAGACCATGGTGCACCCGTACGCGCACTCGTACCGGGATGGGTGGGCAGCAGCAGCGTCAAATGGCTCGGACGAATTGAGGTATCGGACACCCAGATATGGAGCCGCAATAATACGACATCCTATGTGCTGATCGGAGACGACTATCCTCCGGAAGGGCAGGCCAACGGGCAGGTCGCGAACAAACAATCCATCAAGAGTACTCTGGCCCTGCCATGGCCGGCTGCGCTGAGAAGCGGGGTTCACCGCATTTACGGATATGCCTACAGCCCGGATGGCCCAATCATGCAGGTCCGATGGAGCGATGACGGGGGCAGTATCTGGAATGATGCCACACTTCTGGAGCCGCGCATGCGCTATGGCTGGACGCGCTTTGAACTGGACTGGAATGCAGTCCCCGGCCCACACACCATCATCACTTCTGCAGTAGATGCGCCGGGGATAGAGCAGCCTGACACAATTCCTCACAATGAGAAGGGGTACCTGTTCAACATGCGGCTGCCCCATCCAATTCAGGTGATGAGGTGATGCGCATGATGTTCGGACTGGCAACTATCCTGCTCGCCGCTTGCGGCGGTTCAAAACCGGATCCCGGGTTACAGCAAAGCCTCGGCAGCAGGGTCTATGTCAACTATTGCCAGAGTTGTCACGAGGTTCCTGGAACCGGCCCGCGCCTGACCCGCGCAGTCCTTGCCTCCCGGCTCACCGCCGCACGGCTTTATACCTATAATCAGCAGCAGATGCCCTACAATGCAGGAGGAGTACTCTCGGATGAGGACTATCTGAATGTGACTGCATGGCTTCTCAAACGTGCAAACCTGCTTACCCCCAATACAACCCTTAGCCTACGCAATATGGAAACGATCTTGCTCATCCCTCCCGCCGAGGGAGCATCCTCTACATCGCCCGGCCCCTGAATCGATGTTGAATTATATCTGGGGTGGACTGATTGTCTTAAGTCTGGTCTTCGCTCTGACAAGCGATATCACTGATTTTGTGCAAGACACCTACCGTAACGGCACTCCGCTCCCTGTTACGATTATATTTGAGGAGGAGTACCATGCCGATACCCGTCGACAATACGTAGAGGTGCAGCTATCGGGAACCGATCTCGCCGCCCATTACGGCGACAGTACCATGACCGGCAATATCTGGCCCGGCGTACTGCTGCAAACCTCCGCCGGGCGAGAACTTCGTTTTGCAGAGGAAGCCTCACTTGCGGAACCTCTGCAAACGATCTGTCAGGAAACAGGGCAGGAAGACTGCCGAGGTGCTCTGCAGGGCATGCCTGCCGGCACCGAATGGCAGACCGCCATTACGTTCCGCCCCGTACGCTGGGTCAAGATGAATGCAATTGCCGGTGCCGCACTAGATTTTGCAAGAACAGCGGTCACACTGGCCCTTGGCCTGATCGGAGGTCTAGGATTATGGATGGGGCTCCTCAAAATCGCAGAGGCATCCGGTATGCTCCAGGCACTGGTCCGGTTTACCCAGCCGCTCATTCGGCCACTCTTCCCGAAAGTCCCCAAAGATCATCCCGCTTTGGGACTCATCGTCCTGAACCTTTCTGCAAACATGCTGGGGATGGGCAATGCAGCCACCCCCCTCGGCATCAAGGCCATGCAGGAACTCCAGACGCTCAACGAAACCGAAGATACCGCAACCGATCCGATGGTCATGCTGCTTACCATGAACACCGCCAGTGTTCAGATCCTGCCCCCGGTCACGCTGGTTGCCATCATGGGGCTGCAAATTAACCAACTGTTTTTCTCCATCCTGATTACGACCGGCCTCTCTCTGATTGTAGGCATTACGGCAGTCAAACTTTTAGGACGGCTCAAACGCTACCGTGAGGTGACATCATGAATATCGTACAGTTATTTCTGGATTACGCATCCGCACTGGTATTGCCGGCCATTCTGGTCGGTTTCCCGCTCTACGGCATGATCCGCAAGGTTCGTGTGTACGAGGTCTTTGTTGACGGAGCCAAAGAGGGGTTCCATGTCGCTGTCATGATCATCCCCTACCTGATTGCGATCCTGTTCGCAATCGGAATGTTTCGCGCCAGCGGCGCAATGGACTTCCTGACCGATCTCCTTCGCCCTGTCGTTGGGCTGATCGGCATCCCTGCAGAGGTGATCCCCATGGGGATCGTCCGCCCGCTGACCGGATCCGGATCGGTCGGAATTGTCCTCGACATGATCAACCAGTTTGGTGAAGATTCCATCTTCGTCAAAATGGCTGCCACTATGTTCGGCTCCACCGAAACCACCTTTTATGTGATTGCGGTCTACTTTGGTGCCGTAAATATCCGCAAAACGCGGCACGCCGTTCCGGCGGGGCTTATTGCAGATATATTCGCAATGATTGCCGCCGTCTACGTCGTCCTGTTCCTGTTTGGCTAAAGTGCCAGCACGCTGTTATCGGAATAGTGCGGATTCGGCGCATACGCGTCGGCCTGCGGCTCATTGTGCCATTTATGGCCGTCAATAAAGTAGCGGAATTCAATCTGGGTACCCGGCTTGAACGAGAGCGCCGTGCTCCAGACACCTTTGCGATCATTCCGTTTCATCGGATGCTCTGTCGTATCCCAGTCATTGAAACTTCCAACAATGTTGGCACTGTACTGAGCTTCCTCCAGAGGGAGTTCAAAGGTGACACGCACCGAGCGTCCTTTGGGACTGATTTTTTTGAGAATCATGAGATTAAGAAGGTTAATGAGCCCCCGTTTACGATGTTTTGGAAGTTGGTTTCAATGGAAGCGCTTGCATGCCTGAAAAAATTTTTACCGGCCTGATTTATGCTCAAAAATGAGGCCTCCGGAGGCAAAATGGCATCCCCGAGATGGGATTGGATGAATGGGGGATCGGCTACTGCTGCAATCTATCCTCTGCGCATCCTCTACAGAACACCTCATGGATGCGCCACAACTGGAAGATTTCGGGTTTTTGACGGGGGAGTCACCATATCCGTGCTCGTTCAGATGATGACTGCCCGCCAGCCGGAAGTTGGCATTTACAATCCTGGACGGGTATCCGCCGGAAGCCTCCCTTATGTTATGATGACGATTCACTCTGCCGCATGAGGCGGAACGATAGATCCAGTGATGCGTAAGTCTGTGTGATTGTGGTTGATTACACAACATGCAAATTTGTAGTTCATGCTATTTCCTCCACTCAGCAATTCATGGATACCACCTTTCCCTGCGGATGCGAGTGGCACCGAGAACTTCTCTGGCATGATCAGTCTTACAACCGGAATAGCCATCCTGGAAGCTTCGCTTAGAGGAAAAGCATTTCTGTGCTTTGTGCGATGGTGATTTGTCACAAATAGCGCTCAATCTACCCGCGAATGGCAACCGAATCATGTTGGATCTATTGGCAGAACGAATTGCCCCCGCTCAGGACGATATTGGTACGGGGACACACGGTAAAACTCCAGCCCTTATCTTTGGGTATGTTACCGGCATATCCGTGTGCTTATTGTCCAATACCTTGAGATCAACGAGCAGACTTGCCAGTCATTGATACAATCTTTGAATATGAACCTGGATTTTGCAAGCAGACCTTTATAGGAAAATGTCAGATGCTACCCCAACTCCCTTCGGAGATAAAGAAAACGGTGACGGATTATGCCATGTCAGTGCTGTCGCTAATTATTTCATTGAACGCTCCAAGAAGGACAAAATCATTCTTACCAATTTGGCTATGCAAAAACTGGTGTATTTTGCTTACGGATGGGTTTTAGGGCTGACTCGAAGGAAATTGTTTTACGATCACATTGAGGCCTGGCAATACGGTCCTGTTATTCCGTCTCTGTATCATCAGTTGAAACAATATGGCCGTAAGCAGATCCCCCAGAGGTTAGTAGAGTACGATCATGATAAAAATGAATTTTTCAGTTGGAACTTGACGAAAGACACACCTCTTCTAAAAATGATGAGTAGAGTCTGGAAGCGTTATAGAGCACTATCCCCACAAGCAATGGTAACACTAACTCATAAGCAGGGGACTCCATGGTTTGAAACCATTAAGAAACATGGCTATAAGTCCCAGATACCAGATGAATTAATCTACGAACATTTCAAGGAGATCTTGAATGAATTGAATCAGAAAAACGATGGATAACACTCCTAATTTATCACCTGACGAAAATAATTCATATGAAGTTTTTCTTGACGATTCTGATATTGCACTCACGAATCTTCAACAAAAACGAAACGAAGATTTGCAATTGCGAGTCCAACGTTGGACTGATACTCTCTACAACTTAGCTAAAAAGGTCATTATCGTTGCCCTTGGGATTGTTTTCCTGTTTGATGTCATTAGACCCCGGGAAGACAGTACGATTGAGATCATCCAGGAACTGTACGGGCTTTCATTAGAACAGGGAAAGTTGGAATTTCTGGCTCCGGCGGTAGCGATCTTCCTTCTGGCCCGAAATCTCCCGATATTCGTCAAAGGGATGAGAAAAATGTTCAAGGATTCTTGATTTCCCCGCTTCTTCCAGACGGCATGGAACGGCCAAATCAATACCATCCAAACCTATAAGTCCTGAGTGGCCGCTGGCGTGATCAATATCCGCCCCGGTCCTGCAGTGCTGCTGTGAGCACCGGTAACCTGTAGCTCAGAGTATCTACAGGTGTGCATTCAGATGAATTTTCCCGGACAGTCAGATTGAATATACAACTGATGACGCAAGATGGCAAAATGCCATATATTCCCCCTGCCTCCAACTCAATACCGGTACGTATCTGTCTCCACTAAAATCATTTTTTATACCAGAAGCTGTTCTCGAACACCAGATCGAATAAGCCCATCAAGAATCGTGTAATTGCTTTGCTCTTTACGAATTCGACCGGCTAGTATACTTTCGTCAACCTTGAGTCTTTCTGCATCAAGTTGAACTGCCTGTTCAGACAATGAGAAGCGAGAAAGGCACTGCTCCCACTGATCTTCAGGAATTAATGTATTGAATGCAAATTCGTCTGCCTCTTGTTCAATCTTGTCTCTACGTATAGTGACTTCATCAAGAGATTCGTCAAAGAAGTCATAGCGCATGCCTCCAAAAAGATGTAGAAATAAATGGCCTAATTCGTGAAAGAGTACAAACCAAAATTCATCGACTTGATCAGAGCGCAGCGTTAACCCAATTACGGGATGATCCGTTGGAGCAAACATTACTGCGCCGTCGAGATAGGTCCCCAGCAGATGCTTTTCTGCTACAAGGGCAATGCCTTTACTGGCCAGCAGTCTGCGTGCTTCAAATGGTCCGTCTGGTCGTCTGGTAAGTGCAATGAGTTCTGGAAGCCAACTGCGATCTAGAATGAATTCCGGCAGTTTCCATTTTTCTATCCAGACACATGCCCGTTCAAGTATCCGTGCCTGCCATGCCATTAAAGCGTATTCGTCCGAAGATGTCACACCATACATACTCTTTCGGGAAAGCGCTAATTCAAAATGCGTCTCCGCTACTTGCAGGAAATATGCCTTGGTCGCCTCTGTCAAATTTCCATCACCTGGATCATCAAACCAACTACGATTGATCATTTCTCTAGCCGGAAATTTGTCCCAGGGAACTGCATCTATGTTTTTCCACGCAGAATGGAAACTGCCCTGAGAGGAGGATTTCCTCTCAAATAACTCAGTAGTGTCAACATTCAGAATGCGGGCAACCTTGATAAGGGTAGTTAAATTGGTCCCGATATAATCATACGATTCATAACGTCGTAATTTCGTTTCTTCTATGCCCAGCATTTTAGCCAATTCTGCCTGACTCATTCCACTTGCTATTCTGGCCTGAATGATGGCCGCGGAAAGAGTTTTGATTGATTTTGGCTTCCTCACAGTAAGCTCCCCTGATTTTAGCAGTTGATAGCTTTTCATGTCTTCTTCAAGTTCGGAGATCTGGGCTTGCAGCGCATCAATTATTAGATCTCGGTGCCATTGCTCTCCGCTGTTACTCTCTTTCACACCAGACAATGTCGTCCTGAATTTGGCAAGCATATCCGCCGTGCCGCCGTACTGTTTATCGGAAAGGATCATCATGGTCGCAAAGGATTAAGCATTGGGTCATTAGCAGGATCTACCCCAATGATTCCTTTTTGTTTTCCAGAATCGGTGTCAATTTGGAAAAACTCAAGAAATGTTACACCACCCCCAAGTACTCTATAGATGCACGGTGGGGATGCAGCATGTTGAGTTTGGTCACCGAAACTCAGAGTAGCGTCTATCACATGGCAATGCGCTTGATGGAAAAAATCTCACGATCCCCGGAGCTACAATCGTCAGTCCGTGATCCAAAATCCGTAGATCTGTAGGCGAAAGTAACGGACACTCCCTTCCTGCAGGTTCGTCTATTCCTGTTAACTGTATCAGAGTAATCGTATCACTGGAACTATTTGACCACATTTCTGCGACGCAGGGTGGTATCAATCATGTCCGAAAACACCTTCGTAAACTGTTCCAGCCGATCCGATTCCGCAAGCGCTCCGATTCGAAATCTCGGGCGGCCTGTGAGATTCTTTTGAAGGGATACTCCCTCAATCTGATTGAGCGCATTCCACAGTTTTTCCTTAACATCTAAATCGTCATATGGCGCAATCATCCATTGAAAATTGATTTCGATCTCGCCATCCGCGAGAATACTGAAGGTCCATTGAATGATTTCCCGGGGGACGATATCCAACTGGAACCAGATCTTCAATTTGCCGCTCGCCATCCCTGCCGGTAAGCGATCATAAGACACCCGGTACCCGCTCGCTCGTAGTTTGCCATGCTTACGATCTGCCCAGTTGATCAGATCCTCGGCAATCCGGGCAGCTTCCGGGCCCGCAGTGAACTTCATCTCTTCAGCGAATGCTTCCGGATCCCAAATCCGATCTGGCACAGTTGGCGGGATCTCGAATTCTGCAATCACTGGCGCATGGTCACTGAATCTTCGGGGGCCCCCGGAAACATCAACCACATCGTAGTCAACGCGCAGGCGCGTACACCTGCGGGCAAGCTCAGGTGTCGCATAAAGCCAGTCAAGTTGTATGCTGTGATACGTGGCGATATGGTGGCACTTCTGCTCGGAGCAGGGGCAGTTTGGTGGAGGGTCGGGGCGGTCTTGAACAATTTCTGCAAGATTTATTAGCCCGAGAGACTCTACTGCATTAAGGATGGCGCTATGGCGGGGGTATTCTGGATTTTCCCTGCTGGTGGCCGTAGACACATTAAAATCACCTCCCAGCACTACCCGGCTGCCAAACCGGGAATCAAACAGAGGAATCAAATCAGCGACCACCCGGAGCATCGTCGTTTGCGCATAGACATCCATGAGACCGTAAACACTGACACAGGTGATCGGGCCAATTCCCGGAACATCAACCTGAGTAACGATCACCGCGCCTGGAAATGTCCCCAACATGCTAAACCGCTTAGCCCCGTAACGCGTGCGCACCGCATCAATCTCCTGAACATTCATGTCCTCGTTAAACGCAACCACACTGGACCCCCACGGGCAATGCCCCGAAATCTCACGATACACAAACTGGCTTCGGTTCAAACCCGGTGCAGCAACACTCTCCTGAAGAAGCATCACATCCGCTTTAGATTCCGTTCGCATATATTCCCATCCCTTTTCCCGCTGTTCTCTCGTCCGCTTCCAATGGTCCATATTCCAGGTGCCAATCGTAAATCGTTTCTTCGGAAGATCTAGATCTTTCGCACTTATCGTATCCGTCATGTTTCCTAATCTCATAAATATTTTTTACCTCTGCTTCCCACACACGGGAAGTCTATAAGCCGAGAGGGATGATACATTGGGCAATATAAGGCATGTCCATTCAATCCACTCATCGGACAGATGCTGTCACATCCCGCAAATATTCACCCCCAGCTCCGAAACCTCCAATCTCCCCGAAAGACTTCAGGGATTGCTTCCATGTCCACAGGCCGTATCCCTGCCATACCCAAAACCAAACAACGCAACACAGCTTCCGCCATCCATACGCAACAGAGTGGCCGGGCATATGCAGGAGGGATCGCATGCCGCAGGCTGCGCAGCCCTGATACAAACGGAAAAAGCTAGTCTTCGCCGTCAAGAATGTCTTCAATACGGACACTGACATCTTCCAGGTGAAGCCGGGTCATCCGGTCACCTGTCCGTCTGGCGGCCCGGTCAACCGCGGTCTTCAGAGACTTGAGCTCCCCGCGCACATACGCGCGGATATCCGACTGACTTACATCAACCGGAGCCATCCCGAAACCGGCAAAGAACGACGGCACCGGTGCGGCATCCTCGGTCATCAGATACTCAAGACGCTCCAGATGTCCCCGCTGCAGGTTACGCCGGAACGGGCCGATCACCGAAGCCCTCGGCAGCTCCGTCCAGATTCCGTCCCGTAAATCACTTATAAGTTCCGAAAAGGTATAGACCTCCGCCCCATTCGCCAAAGCTTCCGTCTCCATCAGCCGTCCAATACGGATCGGATTCAGAAGCGTATTCACCGCACCAACCTGATAACGGCGGACACGATCCATAGCGCCGACCCCCTCAATCCGGCGAAGAATGTCATTGTTCAGGATCCAGTTGGGAGTTGCAAATGCCTCTCTGGCAAGCCAGTCCATTGCACCGCGCTGGACCTCAACCGGCACCGGCGTATAGACGACCCCATCCTGATCATAAGTCTTAAAATTCTCATGATGCCCCCCTACATTCGCCGTCACATGACCAATGTAGCGGTTCCACTGGACGGCAATCTGACCGTAGAGTTCATTCAGATCCCCATAATCCTTGGCATCCTCCGCCGTCCATTCAATCAGGTCATCCAGGATCACCTTCAGGTTGGCAATTCCATAATCACTCGCTTTGACCGCATCATCACCCAAGTCCTCATTCTGCGACCTCGGATCCACACGCGGCCCCTGACGGCCGTAGAAATAAAGTGGATCCCCGGCACGCTCAACCACCCACTCATTGAGGGTTTCGCGCTCCTCATCCGCGGATGCTGCATCCGGGATCACCGTATATCCCCACTGCACAGACCACTTATCGTAAATCCCCACATCCGGCATCAGATTTGTGACCCCATCCCCCGGCTGCGCCACATAGTTGAACCGGGCATAATCCATGATGGAGGGAGCCGTTCCATGGGTGTCCGTGAATACAGGTGAGCGCAGCGAATCCACCGGGTAGGCTGTACTGGATCCCCAGTTATGGGGCAGCCCAATCGTGTGCCCGACCTCATGGGCCGATACAAACCGGATCAGCCGTCCCATTACCTCATCCCTGAACTTCACCGAACGGGCATCAGGGTTGACCGCAGCAGTCTGGACAAAGAACCAGTTCCGAAGCAGGTTCATCACATTGTGATACCAGCCAATGTCACTCTCCAGAATTTCGCCGGTACGCGGATCATGAACATGCGGACCGAACGCATTCTGTATGTCTGAAGAGAAATAGCGGATTACGGAGTAGCGCACATCCTCGGGGCTGAACTCCGGGTCTTCTTCCTCCGTCGGCGGGTCTTTGGCCATAATGGCATTCCTGAATCCCGCGACCTCAAAGGCCTGATTCCAGTCTTCCACCCCCTGCTTCAGGTAGGGCCGCCATTTCATTGGCGTGGCCGGATCAATGTAGTAGACAATCGGCTTGACGGGCTCGCTCAACTCGCCCCGTGCATACGCTTCGGGGTCTTTGGGCTCAAGCCGCCACCGTGTGATATAGCACCGTTCCTCCGCCTTCTGTGCATCCCGGCCATAATCGGTCATGGTCACGCTGAAAAAACCTACGCGCTGGTCGCAGAGCCTGGGCTGCATCGGATCCTGCGGCAACAGGATCATGGACTGGTTCATCTCAACCGAAACCGTTCCCGCCGCCGAATTGGAGGGCGGCTCCGCCGCATCATAACTCAGCACATGCCTGACCTCAACATTCAGCGGATAACTCTTCGCCGAAACAATATAGGTCCGATCCGAATCCAGGCGGCGCACCCGGTACTGCTCCCGCCGGAATGAGGGCAATCCAAGCGATGGAACATCCGATGTGAACAGGTCCGTGACCTCAATCACATTCGCGGTGGAGTCCTCGTTCAGCGTCTCAATATCAAATGAGCGCAGAATCGGCTCAAAGTTTGAGTTGCGAACCGCATTGTAGATCGGCTCCTCCTCGTCCGCGACATTCTCATAGGATACAATACGCAGCATAATCTTCCTGGCCTGTTTCTGCCAGCGGAGTACCTGAGTACTCGTCTTCATGCCTCCGTACCCCATGTTGTTCATGGTTGCCGCCTGACGTGTCACCAGAAGCATTTCCGTGTCCAGAAGGGAGTCGGGAATCTCGAAGTACAGCTTTTCTTCAATCTGATGCACCTTGAACAGTCCCTCGTCCGTCACCGCATCCTCGGTGATTATATCGCTGTATTTTTTGGAATCATCCTCCTTTTTGCTTTCTGATTCCGCAGGCTTGTCTGCCACGGCAGGGGCAGACTTGCGCATGGATGAACAGCCTGCCATCAAGGTGAGCGTAATCAGAGGAATCAGGAAGCCGCGTAGGAATTTCATAGCCAGAAAAATTTTGTCCAGTACCCGAAGATACGACATTGAAGGGTTTCCATACCCGGCGGGAAGGGGAAAACGGAAGAAATCACGGATTGGTGTGATCCATTCCCCGACGGATATCACTCGTGCCTGCCTAAATCCAGGGATCGCCTTCGGCGCAGATCGTGCAGTTGAAGTCCGCCTTGAACCGGTTATATTCCGCAGACTTCGTATCTTACCCTGTCAGCACAGACTGTGCTTTCATACCGTTCTCAGGGATTCAGAAACCCGTCGTATACTTGCGGGTTTCCCTTGTCTCTGATTCATCCAAATCTTATCAACCAATACATTTTCAATGAGCAACGAAGGCTGCTGCCCGGTGGCAGGCAAACCCCGCACGACACCAAAACGTTATTCCAATCTGGACTGGTGGCCAAACCAGTTAAACCTGAAAATCCTCACCCAGAATCCGCCTCAACTGAATCCGTTTGGCGAAGACTTCAATTATGCCCGGGAATTCGGCAAGCTGAATCTGAATGAACTGAAGGAGGATATCTATGCCGCAATGACCAGGTCGCAGGACTGGTGGCCGGCCGACTACGGCCACTACGGCCCCCTGTTCATCCGCATGGCCTGGCACAGCGCGGGCACCTACCGCATTGGAGATGGACGCGGGGGGGCATCCAGCGGCACGCTCCGCTTTGCCCCGCTCAACAGCTGGCCGGATAATGCAAATCTGGACAAGGCGCGCCGGCTGCTCTGGCCGATCAAACAAAAGTATGGGCGGCGGCTCTCGTGGGCTGACCTTATGATCCTGACCGGCAACTGTGCACTGGAATCAATGGGCCTGAAAACTTTCGGATTCGCCGGCGGACGTGAAGATGTATGGGAACCCGAAGAAGATATCTACTGGGGATCCGAAACCACCTGGCTCGGCGATGAGCGCTACTCCGGTGTCCGCGATCTGGAGCATCCGCTGGGGGCCGTTCAGATGGGACTCATTTATGTGAACCCCGAAGGACCCAACGGAAAACCTGATCCCGCGGCCGCCGCCGTGGATATTCGGGAGACGTTCGCACGTATGGCCATGAACGACGAGGAAACCGTCGCCCTCATTGCCGGCGGGCATACATTCGGGAAGGCACACGGCGCGGCACCGGCCGGCAAGTATGTGGGCCCTGAACCGGAAGGCGCTTCTATGGAGGAACAGGGACTGGGCTGGAAAAACCAGTTCGGAGCAGGCAAAGGGGCGGACACGATTACCAGTGGACTGGAAGGAGCATGGACGACCGCCCCCGCAAAATGGGACAGCAACTTCTTTGAGAACCTGTTCGGATACGAATGGGAGCCCGTCCAGGGTCCCGGCGGCGCCATGCAGTGGACACCGGTGGATGCCTCCGCGAACGGAACCGTACCCGATGCGCATGATCCGTCCAGAAGCCATGCCCCCATGATGCTGACCACCGATCTGGCCCTTCGTGTGGATCCGGTCTATGCGCCCATCTCGAAACGATTCCATAAAAACCCGGATGCCTTCGCGGATGCCTTCGCACGCGCATGGTTCAAGTTGACCCACCGGGACATGGGGCCCGTCAGCCGCTATCTTGGACCGGAGGTTCCAGACGAGCCGCTGCTGTGGCAGGATCCCGTGCCGGAAGTCCGTCACGAACTGATGGATGCCCGGGAGACTGACCTGCTGAAGGGACGCATCCTTGCATCAGGTTTGACGACTTCGGAACTGGTCCGGACCGCCTGGGCGGCAGCGTCCACCTTTCGGGGGACCGACAAGCGCGGCGGAGCGAACGGGGGCCGTCTTCGCCTGGCACCACAGTGCAACTGGGAGGTCAACCACCCCGCCCGGCTCAGGAAAGCGCTGGATACCCTGCAGCAGGTCCAGTCGGAATTCTCGGCAGAACACCATAAACAGGTTTCCCTCGCAGATGTGATTGTGCTGGGAGGCTGCGCCGCCGTCGAGGAAGCGGCAAAGCGGGCCGGACACGACCTTGAGATCCCTTTCTCGGCAGGCCGCACCGATGCCACACAGGATGCCACGGATCAGGACTCGTTCGCCGTGCTGGAGCCGGTTGCAGACGGATTCCGCAACTACATCAAGCCGGGACGGTCCCGGTCTGCCGAAGAGCTGCTGGTGGACCGCGCCGCCATGTTGACCCTGACTCCGGTTGAGATGACCGTGCTGGTCGGTGGATTGCGTGTGCTCCATGCGAATTTTGATGCGTCGGATCTGGGCGTATTCACAGATCGGCCGGGCCTGCTCACCCGCGACTTTTTTGTGAATCTGCTGGATATGGATATCGCATGGACCCGCTCCGCCTCCAGTTGCAGTGTCTTTGAGGGACATGACTGCCAGACCGGAACGTTAAAATGGACCGGCTCGGCCGTTGACCTGATCTTTGGCTCCAACTCACAGCTGCGTGCCATTGCGGAAACATTTGCCTGTGAGGATGCCGACGAACTCTTTGTACAAACATTTGCGGCAGCATGGACAAAGGTCATGAATCTTGACCGCTTTGATCTTGCACAGCCATAATACAGACAGATGTCCCGATTGCATCCAGGATGTGAACAGTCTGGACATCTGCTTCCTTATTCATCATCCTGGATTTTCAATGTTCCAGTCTGAAATCACCGGTTCCGAGGAAGGGCAGTTCCCGGAGGCCCGGACAACGTTCCGATACGGAAAGATTGACTGCATGCCCCCCTGCGATGCCCCTGAATCCAGCGCCTGTACGGGCGGGGTAAGTCCGGGGCTGTCTATCTTTGCCTGCACGCCTTTGTCCTTGATACTTCCACAACTGCATGTCTGAATTCTGTCACTTACACTGCCATACCTCCTACTCCCTGCTCGATGGCGCTGCACGGATTGACTCCCTTGTCGGGCAGGCAAAAAAGCTCGGCATGGATGCTCTGGGCATTTCGGATCACGGCAACCTGTACGGGGTGCCGGAATTTCATTTCATTGCGAAACGCAGCGGCATCCGGCCGGTCATCGGCTGCGAATTCTATCTCTGTGCAAGCCCGATGCAGGAGCGGAAAGACCGGGTACGGTACCATCAGATCCTCTGGGCCAAAAATGAGGCGGGCTACCGCAACCTGATCAAGCTGTCCTCCCTGTCCTTTCTGGATGGATTTTATTTCAAACCCCGCATTGATTTTGACCTTCTTACAAAATACCGCGAAGGCCTCGTTGCCTCCACCTGCTGTCTCCAGGGACAAATCCCCCAGGCGATCCTCAACGGCAACCTGGAGGAAGCACGCAGATGGCTGAAAAAGTACATTGATCTGTTCGGCACCGGGGATTACTTTGTGGAGATTCAGGATCACGGGATTGAGGAGCAGGCGCTGGTCAATGAGACGCTCCTGAAATGGGCATCTGAATTCAGTCTGAAGGTGGTTGCCACCAACGATGTCCACTATGTGATGAAGGAGGACGCGTTTGCCCAGGACATCCTCCTCTGCCTCCAGACCGGAAAGGATCTCGATGATCCGCAGCGTCTTCGTTTCGATAAAAAGGAGTTCTATCTGAAGTCCGCAGACGAGATGCATGCCGCCCTGGGCAGCAGGCCCGAGGCGGCCCTCTGGATGGAGAACAGTCTGGCGATTGCCGAAAAATGTCAGTTTGATCTGCCGATGGGGAAGCTGCTGATGCCGCATTTCCAGATTCCCGATGAATTTGAAGATAATGCCGACGAATACCTGAAGCATATGGTATTTGAGCGGGGCCGGAAGCGGTACCCCGAATTCCCGGATGAGGTGCAGGCCCGCCTGCTCACGGAGCTGGGGATCATCCGCGAAATGGGCTACGCCGGCTACTTTCTGGTTGTGCAGGATTTTACCACCGCCGCCCGTGAAATGGGGGTATCTGTCGGCCCCGGGCGAGGCTCGGCCGCCGGCAGCGCGGTGGCCTACTGCCTCGGAATTACAAACGTTGACCCCCTCAAATATGACCTGCTCTTTGAGCGCTTCCTGAACCCGGAGCGCATTTCCATGCCCGATATTGATATTGATTTTGATGACCACGGGCGGGCCAGGGTGATTGATTATGTGGTCAAAAAGTATGGCCGACAAAACGTGAGCCAGATTATCACCTTCGGCACCATGGGGGCGCGCACCGTCATCCGGGATGTGGCGCGGGTCCTGAGGATTCCGCTTAAAGAAGTGGACCGATTGGCAAAATCTATCCCCTTTGGAACCAGTCTGGACGAGGCACTGAAGACCGTGGACGAGATCAGGGAACTGGTCAAATCTGACCAGAAAGAAATCAAAACCCTGATCAAAGCCTCACAGGTTCTGGAAGGGTGCACCCGGCACACGGGCGTTCATGCGGCGGGGGTCATCATTGCGCCCGGTATTGTCAGCGACTATGTTCCGGTTGCCACCACAAAAAATAAAGACGAGCAGGTTCTGACCACCCAGTATTCGGGGGACTGGGTGGAGAATTTTGGCCTGCTGAAGATGGACTTTCTTGGACTTTCCACCCTGACCATCATTAATGATACCTGCAAAATTATTCAGGAACGCGGGGGGAGCGCACCCGACATAGACACGCTGCCCCTGGATGATATGCCGACCTTTGAACTCTTCCAGCGGGGAGAGACCAACGCCATTTTCCAGTTTGAATCGGATGGCATGCGGAAATGGCTTGTCCAGTTGAAGCCCACCTCTCTGGATGATTTAATCGCCATGAATGCACTCTACCGGCCGGGGCCCATGGACCTGATTCCAAACTATATCAAGCGCAAACACGGGCAGGAAGCCGTTGAGTATCCGCATGAGATCCTGGAGCCGGTCCTGAAAGCGACCTACGGGATCCCCGTATTTCAGGAGCAGGTCATGCAAATGGCGCAGGTGATGGGAGGCTATTCGCTGGGCGCGGCCGATATCCTGCGCCGCGCCATGGGGAAGAAGAAGAAGTCCGAAATGAAAGCCCAGCGCAAACGGTTTGTCAAGGGGGCCGTCGAACGCGGGGTCCCCGAAAAAACTGCCAACGAAGTCTTTGACATGATGGATAAGTTTGCCGGATACGGATTTAATAAGTGCATTGAGGAATCCACCCTCATCACCAATGCGCGTACAGGGGTACAGGTACCCGTCCGTCAACTCCATGAAGAAGGCTGGGAAGGGGTTCAGGTCTATGCGCTCACGCAGGATGGCGATCTGGTTCCGCGGGATGTGGAGGGGGTCTACTATAACGGATTCAAGCCGGTCTTTGAACTGGTCACGCAAAATGGACGGCAGATCCGTACCACCGCAACCCACCGGTTCCGCGTGCGCCGGGACTGGCAGCGCCTGGAAAATCTGTATGCGGGCGATCAGATCGCAACGATTGCGTCCGAATCCTCCCCGCTTCTGGCAGATCATGGGCAAGCACATACCGGTGTCGTGGAGGCCGGTGTACAGATCATCTGGGACACCATTGCGGCCATCCTCCCGGCGGGCTATGCACACACCTACGATCTCACCGTGGCGGAAGATCATAACTACATCGCAAATGAGTTCGTCGTACACAACAGCCACAGCGTTGCCTACTCCCTGATTGCCTACCATACGGCCTACCTGAAAACGCATCATACGGCCGAATTCATGGCGGCAGTCATGACCAATGTGTCCGGAGATTCAAAAAAATTCATCGCAAATCTAGACGATGCACGGCGTATAGGACTGCAGTTGAAGCCTCCCTCGGTCAAGAACAGCAGGGAACACTTTTCCGTTGACCATGGGGGAACGATTCACTTTGGACTATCCTCGGTCAAGGGCGTTTCCGGGGCCGCTGTGGACCATATCGTCGCCAACCGGGACAAAGAGGGACCGGCAGCCACCCTCTTTGAGTTCGTAAAACGTCTGGATCCGCGTATCCTCAACAAGAAATCTCTGGACTCTCTGGCCCGTGTGGGGGCGCTGGACGAATTTGGCACCCACCGCGCACAGATCGTTGAAGCTGTGGACCTCGCCATTCATTATGCAGAACGGGCTAAACGGGATGAAGCGATGGGGCAGGGCTTCCTGTTTACAGACGATGATGCAGCTGCCGAAATCGCCGAGCCCATATTACCGGTGTGTGACGAATGGTCCCACACCGAAATACTTGCGATGGAGCGGGAGCTGGCCGGCTTTTATATTTCGGGGCATCCGCTGGACGGCTGGGAACTGGAGCAGCGTGCCTCCGCGGATTCCAATCTGGCAGGGATCGCCGAACTGGTGGCAAAGAGTGAGGAGCGCCCCTACCGCTCTGTCTGCGGGGTCATTACGCTGGTCAAGCCCAGAAAGACTCGTAAAGGGGATTTAATGTCCTCGGCCATGATCGAAGATCGTACGGGGCAGGCAGAGCTCGTCTGCTTCCCTTCCGTACACGAGGAGTTTAAAGACTATCTTCAGGAGAGCGCCCTCGTAATGGCCTCCGGTGAACTGGAGGAGAGTGGCGGAGTAACCAAAGTCCTTGTTCGCCGCATCATTCCGCTGAGTGCAATCCGGGGAGACCTTCTGGACAACATTGTCATCACCCCGGACTTTGAAGAGCTCAGGGACGAGGATCTCAAACACTTCATTCTGACGTGCAAAAAGAACCCTGGAGAAAAGAAACTTTTCTTTAAGGTGAAGGAAAACGGCCGGGAGTTGAAACTCGTCAGTGAGAACACGGCCGTCGCGTCAAATTCGGAAGTGATCGCATCCCTGGGGACGACCTTTGGAACCCAGCGGGTGCATCTTGAATGGAAAGAGAAAAAACGGAATGAGTAAACCGGCGGTGCTGTTTGTCTGCACGCATAACTCCTCCCGCTCACAGATGGCCGAAGGGCTGCTGCGCCAGTTGTACGGGGAGCACTATGAAGTCTACAGTGCGGGGACCGAGCCCGGCGGTGTGAGCCCGTTCGCAGTCCGTGCCATGGCGGAAATCGGGATTAACATCCGGAGCCATACCTCCAAAGGGGTCGGCGAATTCCTGTCTATGGATCTGGACACTGTGGTGACAGTCTGTGACACTGCGCGGGAGGCCTGTCCCTTCGTTCCCGCCCGAAGGAACCTTCACCGCCGCTTCGAAGACCCCCGTGCAGTCCGTGGTTCGGATGCCGACAGGCTTGCTGCCTTCCGACGTGTGCGGCAGCAGATCCGCCGCTGGATCGAGGACTATTTTCGACCATCGCCATGATGCGCCCCCGCCTCATAGATGACGGCATCCGCCCGGAACTGGACCTGCACGGCTGCACCGTCAACGAAGCGCTGCAGCTTTCGCGGCAGCTAATCCTTGAATCGGTGCGCCGCGGCCGGGATTCGGTGCGACTGATCCATGGGAAATCAACCTCTGCTCCCGGCCGGCGAACGATCAAATCCGCACTCACCGAGTTGATCGACAGTGGACAGTTGACCCTGCATGTGAGCGGCACATTCAAGTCCGATGGACATATGATTGTCGCCCTGCGCAGACGGGGAAGCCGCCATGCCTCCGCATCTGGACGCATCACCCTGCGTAATCTCCGCCGCCCATGACCCCTTTCATCGGCATAACCACCTCATTTGAGAATCAGCAGCAGCGCCTGGACCACACCTATGTCACCGCGGTCAGGGCCGCACAGGGGCAGCCCATGCTTCTTCCACTGGTGGACTCCATGGCGGAGGCCAGGCGGGTTTGTGATCCGGTTCAGGGATTCGTCATCCCCGGCGGCCCCGGCATCACCGCCAACATGATCGGCTCCCTCCCCGCACCGTTATCCCCGGTCAATCCGAAGCGGTGGAAATCAGACAATCTGCTTCTGGATGTGGCCATTGCGCGAAACCTGCCGATCCTGGGGATTTGCTATGGCATGCAGTTACTCGCCGTCCGGGCCGGCGGCACACTCTATGCGGATGTGGAGACGCAGGTCACCGGCACCTTGGTGCACAGTGAACAGCGGGGAGCACCGGACCATGCGCTGGAAATTCTCCCGAACACCCACTTGGCACGGATCTGGGATTTAGACACGCATATGGTGAATTCCCGGCATTTTCAGGCCGTGTGCGACCCGGGCACCGGCTATCTTGTGAGTGCACGGAGCACCGACGGGACCATTGAAGCCATTGAGCGCATCGACGGGTTTCATATTGGCGTGCAATTTCATCCGGAGCGAATGGGGGCCTGCGGTCTGTTTCGTAACCTTGTACAGCAGGCCCTGTGCCTGAACAAACCCTAAACTAGAGGCATGCTGCGTGAGGAACTGCGATTACTGGACACGGGGCCCCGGCAGCTGCGCTCCTTCGGGATCACACTCGGGATTGCATTTCTGGTTGTGGCCGGCCTGCTCCACTGGCGCGACCTTCCCGGCGAAATCATTCTTGCGGGGCTTGGCGCACTGTTCCTTGCCGGCGGGCTGGCTGCTCCAAAACGACTGCGGCCGCTCTACAAACCGTGGATGGCTTTGGCCATTCTGCTTGGCTTTGTCATGACGCGGGTTCTATTGACGGCGATCTTTGTGTTCCTGTTCATTCCGATCGGTCTCCTGATGCGGCTGTTCGGGAAGGATCCGCTCCGGCGCAAACTTGACCCGGATGCGGACACCTACTGGATCCCGAAGGAGTACGATGCCGACGCACCGGAGCGTCTGGAACGCTACTATTAACCTCGCACTGTCCCAGACGCGCCGCTTTGTTGAGAATCCCCATCCCGCTCAGACCGCCCTCCGGTTATTCAAACAGATTCCTGCCTGATCCTGAATCTGCCGGAGTATTCATTGGGACGGCTTTCCGATTTTCCTGATCTTTGGCCACTTCAGGTCCCTGCTCTTCAAATATTTCCCCCCTCTCAATCGCACGTTTGTGTTGAAGCCTCTCTCTGTACTCCTCCTGCAGTTCCATCTGGGCCTCGCTGCCCGCTTCCGCGTTTGTGATCCGAAAAATCAATTCTTTCAGTTCTTCCTTGATCAATTTTTGCTTGATTTTTCGCATCGAATCCTTTGCGATGCGCTCTGCATCCTGATTCAGTCTGGGAACATCAATCTTTTTCTCTTCCCAGCTGCTGGAAAGTTCATGCCTGTTCAGCATGAGACCGGCAACTAACTGCCAGCCTAGCATATCCAGTTGAAGTTGCTCGGGGTTAATTGCCCCTGAGAGTTGATCACCGGACTCAAAGTAAAAATCAATCAGCACCTCCACCAGTTCCCGGGAGGCACCTTCCTGAAACTCCTCCAGACTCATCCGATCCAGAATATACTTAATCATCGGGATCCCTTCCTCAAGCATCAACTGCAGGAGTTTTTTCTCCGCTTCGGGGATTGTATCCAGAACGGACCCACCACCACCTTGTCCTGAAGCGGCTTCCTCCGATGGTTTCTGTCCCTGGACCAGTACCGCAACCTCCTCCACCACATCGCCCACCAGAATACCGAATAATTCACTCGTTTTCTCGACGTAAAACTTGAAAAGAAGCTGATCCCGCAGCAGCCACATAATCCGCTTGGCGACTCTGGTCATTTCCTGCCGCTTCCCCTGGGGGGTATGGAGCAGATTTTTCTGCCGGGCAGCCGCGTAAAGCGCATCCAGCCAGTCTTTGGTCTCACTCTGAAGATAGGCTTTGAACTTGTCTGCCCCCTGTTCGCGGACAAATGAATCGGGATCCTCCCCTTCCGGCAGCCGCAAAACGCTTGGATTCAATCCACTTTGGAGGACGCAGTCAATTGCCCGCTCCGTTGCCGCTGCGCCCGCCGTATCTGCATCGTAGAGTAACTGGATCTCTTTGACAAAGCGTCCCAGCAGTTTTACCTGCTGCGATGTGAGTGCAGTCCCGCAGCATGCCACCGACGCGACCCCTGCCTGATACAGCGCCAACACATCCGTATATCCTTCCACCAGTAGAATCCTGTCCTGCTGACGTGCATCCCGCTTCGCCTGATAGAGGCCGTAGAGCACAAATTTCTTGTGATACACTTCGGTTTCCGGCGAGTTGAGATATTTCGGTACTTTCGGGCCTTCCTGCAGCGCCCGGCCTCCAAAGCCGATAATCTTCCCGATATGGGACCAGACAGGAAAGATCACTCTCCCCCGGAATCGGTCATAATATCCCCCGTTGTCCCTCTTGATCACCAGTCCAGCCCTGAAGAGGGCTTCCGGGCTGATCTGTCCGCGTTCTGCCGCTTTCAGAAGCCCATCCCATGAATCGGGGGCATATCCCAGTTGAAACCGCTCAATGGTCGTCTCCGTCAATCCGCGCCCGTGCAGGTATGCACGCGCCTGCGCACCGGAGAGGGTCTCCCGAAGCTGCCGGCTGAAATACTCCGCGGCAAACCGAAGTGCATGATAGATGACCTCGGTCTTTTGGAACGCCTCCTTATCCACCCGATGCTCCGGGATTTGAATTCCGGCGCGGCCTGCCAGCAAACGCACCGCATCCACGAACTCAAGCCGCTCAATCTCCATAACGAATGTGATCACATTGCCCCCTTTCCCACATCCAAAGCATTTGAAAAACCCCTTGGACGGGCTCACATTAAAGGAGGGAGTCTTTTCGTCATGGAACGGGCAGCGCCCCACATAATTGTTGCCGGCTTTTTTCATCCGCACATAATCCTCAACCACGCTCAGAATATCTGAACTGTCACGCACCTGGTCTACAATTTGACTGGGGATCCGCATTCGATCTACATGCGAGAGGTTTCTGTTGGAGATTGTTCGGGTTTATCGGAGCACTGGCATGCCCCCAGGGCGAGTAATCCGACCAGGAGTACGGTGAAAATAATTCTGACCATTGCAGGAAAGTTTTTGGTTTCTCGCCTAGTATACGCACATCGGGTTGTATATGGTGCCAAATTTGTACTATCTTTGGGATCTAGTTGACACGTCCTGTCTTGGAGATTCTAGGAATAGACATAGGGGGAACCGGGATCAAGGGTGCTCTGGTTGATATTGAATCCGGGCAGCTGACCTCGGAGCGTTTCCGTCTTGACACGCCCGGCGGCGCATGCCCAGAGGAGGTTGCGGAGGTTGTGCACGCGGTCGCGAAGCACTTTTCGTGGAAGAAAAAGGTTGGGATCACGATGCCGGTACGCATACGTGACGGGATTGCATGTACGGCCGCCAATATTGATCCATCCTGGATCGGCACCGATGTGGAAGCACTGTTTTCCTCTGTACTGGAACTGGAGGTCACGGCGCTCAACGATGCAGATGCTGCCGGCTATGCTGAGGTTCATTACGGTGCGGGCAGGGGAGCATCTGGAAAGACCCTTGTCCTGACGCTCGGCACGGGCATCGGCTCCAGCCTGTTTGTGGGACATGTTCTGGTCCCCAATCTTGAGCTTGGCCATTTACGGATGGGCGGTACCACCGCGGAAGCATTGGCTGCCAACAGCATACGCAAGCGGGATGATCTGTCCTGGAAAAAATGGGCCAAGCGCCTCCAGAAATACCTGACCTACATTGAATTCCTGCTTGACCCCAGTCTGATCATTCTCGGTGGCGGGGTCAGCCGCCCGAAGCGCACCAGGCACTACTTCCACCTGCTCAAAACAGATGCACGGCTTCTGCCGGCACAGTTTCAGAATGAAGCCGGTATTATTGGTGCGGCGTGTGCGGCGCATACCCAGACCGTTTAATGTCTCTTTCACCTTCCGCCATCCGGCAGCAGCTTTCATCTGATGCCCCCGCTCTGCAGGAAGCGGGCTTTGAACATCTGATTGACGCGCTCAACCAGGGGGTTGTGCGGGCGGCTTCCCGCAATGAGGGGGGACGCTGGCAGGCGCACGCCTGGGTAAAGGAGGGCCTGCTTTATGGATTTCGGACCGGGAGACTGGAGAGGATTGCCGCACGGCCCGCCCCTTTCTTTGACAAGGGCGCCTTCCCCCTCAAACCGCTCCGTATCCAGGATCAGGTCCGGCTGGTGCCTGGAGGCTCCTCCATCCGGACGGGCTGTTATGTGAGCCCGGGTGTCATCTGCATGCCCCCGATGTACATCAATACAGGTGCGTATGTGGATGAAGGAACCATGGTGGATTCTCATGCTCTGGTGGGCAGTTGTGCACAGGTCGGGAAACGGGTGCATGTATCTGCTGCGGTCCAGATCGGCGGCGTATTGGAGCCTCCCGGGGCTTTGCCGGTGATTATTGAGGATGACTGTTTTCTTGGTGGAGGCTGCGGGATCTATGAAGGCTGCATTGTCCGTGAAGGTGCGGTGCTGGCCCCCGGCGTGATCCTGACGGGGGCTACACGAATCTATGACCTGGCCCATGAGCGAATCCTCATGCCGGGCGAGGTGCCTGCCGGTGCAGTGGTCGTTCCCGGGAGCCGTGCCCGGTCCGGCTCTTTTGCCCATGAGCACGGGATTGCCACGTATGTGCCGGTGATCGTAAAGTACCGTGATGCCCGGACTGACGCGGCAACGGAGCTGGAATCTGCACTGCGTTAGTCCCCGGACTGCGGGCATGTTTACGAACAACTGCCTGTATCCCCTCTGTAAGGGGAACCGCATCTCCCTTACCAGCCCCATCCACGCATCAGTGCCAACATCTCTGAGATTCCCCCAATACGCGGCTGCATGCTTGCACAGTATCGCCCCTCGGACATGCTCACATGCCTTGATAATTGTGAGCTGCTCCTGCTAAAGGTCGAACTCGTAGCCGTATACATACTCTTCCCACGGTGACGACACGTACAAGTGATCTTCATGCAGGAAAAAATCCCAGGGAACTGTAATTGTCTCCGTATCGTCGTATGTGCTGAAAACCACTTTTGCGGCGATTTTATAGTCATTTTCGGATAAATCAAGGACATAATTATCCTCCGAGTTTACGATTAGATAGCGAGAATTGAGGAACTTTATTCTTAAAATGAATCCACGCGTACCCGGTTCCATCCCTCCAGGAGATCCAGCGGGGGGACCAAAAACAGGATTAAAAACACGAACCCGCCTGCCCTCAAACCGAATGGTCTTCAGATGTCTGAATTGATCATCATAGACAAAGATATACGGGAGCCCTTCGTATGCTACTGTAATTCGATCCCCCTCAGGAGAAACCGTCACGAGGTTACCGTTTTCTCCCGACCGACCGTCCACCTCCAAAACAGGAAGTAACCTGACAGACTCGATCCAGGAATAGGGGGCCAACTTGCTGTAAGGACAAATCAGCCAGTCAATCCCGGTACATTCCAGAAATATATAATCAGGGGAAATCGAAATTTGATCACCGAATCCGAAATGGAAAAACGAATCAACGTATTCAAAGTTTTCCGTGAATATTTGTACACGCTCCAAATCCCTGACGAATATGTGCGAACCGTCATAATCAATCCCCCGCATGTGATTAAACTCCCCAGGAGCTTTTCCCGGGCCGCCAATTTTTCGGCTCAAATAGCCATCATCTCCTACCGCGAAGATGTTATGGCCATGCCATTCAGAAATGTAAATACTATCTCCAACTGAGATCATATAGATCGGACTACTAAGAGCCAACGAGTCAGTTGGAAAACCCAACCTAGTCGTTGCTGTCCATCTTTCCGGTTCAATGTCCGTATTGACCACGAAGTGTGGCGCAGATTCCAGTAAACTGTCAATAACCGGAGAATCTTCAAATCG
>JAJEFL010000032.1:0-49960 GCA_022820435.1 Rhodothermales bacterium | reverse complement strand
GGTGACGATCACCGATAATGATGTGAGCGGGATTGGGATCACGGTCACGCCGAGTCCGGTGACGATGAATGAAGGGGATGCGAGGGATGTGCAGGTGATTCTGGATGCCGCGCCGACGGGGGATGTGACGGTTACGATCCGCGATGACGGAGACAGTGACCTCAGCTGGTCGGGCAGTGCCTTGACGGGCAATGATCTGACTTTTACATCCACGAACTGGGATGCGCCGCAGACAGTGACCTTGACGGCCGCCGAAGATGACAGCGATATTGCTGACGAAAAAGAGCCCTTGACCTTTGCGGCCTCCGGCACACCGGAATACACCGGCATCTCCACCGATGTAGAGGTGACGATTCTGGATAATGACCGTGCGATCACGGTTGTGCCGGATGCAGTGACCATAGATGAGGGGGCAACGGTCGCAGATGCATTTGCGGTATCGCTGACCGCCGCACCGGCGGGGGATGTGACGATCACCCTGAGTGATGACGGCGACAGCGGCCTCAACTGGTCGGAAACTGCACTGACGTTTACGTCCATAAACTATAATGTGGCGCAGCGGGTGACGCTGACGGCAGCCGAAGATGACGGCGATTATGCGAATGATGTGGAAATCCTGACCCTTGCGGCTTCGGGCGCAGAGTATGAGGGGGATAGTGAATCGGTGCAGGTGACGATCACCGATAATGATGTGAGTGGAGTTGGGGTCACGGTTGCGCCGAGTCCGGTGACGGTGAATGAAGGGGATACGCGGGATGTGCAGGTGGTGCTGGATGCCGCACCGACGGGCAATGTGACCGTGACCATTACCGGTGATGCAGGGACAGATCTAAGCCTGTCCGGCAGTGCGTTGACAGGCAATACATTAACCTTCACGCCATCCAATTATGCTGATGCGCAGCGGGTGACCTTGACGGCGGCGGAGGATGACAGCGATATTGCGAATGATATGGAGACCTTGGCGTTTGCCGCCTCCGGCACATCGGAATACACCGGTGTATCCACAGAGTTGGAGGTGACGATCCTGGACAATGATGGGACGATTGGGATATCGCCTTCGGCGGTCACGATGCAGGAGGGGGCTTCGGCGACCTTTGAGGTGACCCTGAGCGATGCGCCGTCAGGGAATGTGACGGTCAGGATCAGCGGCCATGAGGGGACGGATCTGGCCGGTACGCCCCCTGATCCACTGGCATTGACCTTTACGGCAACAAATTACAATGTGGCCCAGCGGGTGACGCTGACGGCCGCGGAGGATGACAGCGATTATGTGAATGATGTGGAGACGCTGATTTTAACGGCTTCCGGGGCGGAATATGACGGGAAGCAGGCCGAGGTACGGGTGACCATTGAGGATAATGATGCGGATGTGCCGACGGTGCGTCTCTCTGTGGATCCCAACCCGGTTCAGGAGGGGGAGTCTCTGGTCGTAAAGGTCACACTTTCGGAAGCGCTCACGGAAACCGTAGATATTCCGATTCGACTCACTCGCGGCACCGCCGAGCGCAATGACTACGGCAGTCTGGATGCCATTCAGGTGATTTCCGGCAGCACGGAGGGCAGCGGAATTCTGACCACGAACGAAGACGATTCCAATAAGGATGATGAGACGTTCTGGGTGGCTCTGGACGCATTGCCGGAGGGAGTCCGGAACGGAGTTCCGAGCAGCGTACTGGTGACGATCATTGATGATGATGTGGATGCACTGGTGGCGGACGGGTCGGTGACCGTTCCTGAGGGGGGAACGGCGACGTTTGAGGTGGCATTAAGTGATCGTCCGTCGCAGGAGGTGACGGTCAGTGTGACGGGATATGCAGATACGGATCTGGAATCGGTGCCGCCGAATCCGCTGACCTTAGCCTTTACGCCGTCCAACTTCCGTACGGCGCAGGTCATTACGCTGACAGCCTCGGAGGACGATGAGGATATTATGAATGATCTGGCAGTGTTGACGCTCACGGCGGAAGGTGCGCAGTACGAAGGCAGGACGGAACTGGTGAGGGTGACGATTGCAGACAATGATGCGGGCGCAATCCGTGCTCCTGATACGGTGTTGATCACCGAGGGCAGCACCGCCGGATTTGCGGTTGCACTGAGTGCCGCTCCGAGTGCGGAGGTGATTATCACGGTCAGCGGCCACACAGGGACAGATCTGGCAGACACGCCGCCGGATCCGGTGGAATTGACGTTCACGTCAGAGAACTACAGTGTGGCACAGGAGGTAATCTTAACGGCCGCAGAGGATGCGGATCCGCTGGATGAAGAGGTGCCCTTAACACTGACGGCCGGAGGCGCAGAATACGAGGATATAACCGCCGGGGTGCTGGTGAGGATTGAAGATAATGACGGGGTGACAATCACGGCCGTACCCAGTGCAGTGGAGGTGAACGAAGGCAGCACGGCGGCCTTTGAAGTGGCCCTGAACGCGGCCCCGAGTGCGGCGGTCACGGTGACCATCCATGGTCATGCAGAACCAGAATTGGAGGTAACCTCTCCAGATCCGGCGACACTGGAGTTTACTCCGGCGAACTGGGATACCGCGCAGACGGTGACCCTGGCCGCCGGGCAGGATGATGACCTGCGCGACGAAATGATCCCGCTGACCCTGTCCGGTGCAGGTGCGGAATATGCGGATGCCGTGACGGAGGTTCCTGTGACGATCAAAGATGATGATGAGGCGACGATTATCGCCACACCGCGTACGGTGGAGATCAACGAGGGCACTGCCGGGAGATTCAACGCAGTGCTGAGTGCAGCACCGTCGGATACGGTAACGGTCCGGATCACAGGGTATGCAGGTACGGCGGTGGAAAGCACGGGTTCACCCCGTCCAGCGGTTCTGACCTATACAAGTGCGGACTGGGATGTTGCACAGGTGGTGACACTTCGGGCAGCGGAGGATGAAGATGCACAGGATGAAGTGATAACATTGACACTGGCGGGCGAAGGGGCGGAGTATGCGGACGCAGAAGCCGAGGTGGATGTGAGGGTTCTGGATGATGAGGATGCGGCAGTTCAGGTTACACCGCTTGCGGTAACGATTCAGGAGGGCGGCACGGCGGCCTTTGATGTGTCGCTGGGCACAATGCCGACAGGAGCTGTAACGCTGACCCTCAGCGGCTACAGGGGAACGGATCTGGAGGATCAGCCGCCCGTACCAAACGCGCTGCAGTTTGATGAGACGAACTGGCGTGTATCACAGACCGTGACGCTGACGGCAGGTGAGGACGAGGATATCGTGAATGAGACCGTGCCCCTGACGCTGACGGCTTCGGGTGCGGACTATGATGGGCTTACCCCGCAAATTACGGTCACCATTGTGGATAATGATCAGGGAACGATCCTCGTTCCCGGTGCACTTACGATGAACGAGGGGAGCACGGCAACCTTTGAGGTATCGCTGAGCAGTGCGCCGTCGTCGGCGGTGGTCCTGGCGCTCAGCGGCCATGCAGGGACAGATCTGGATGGTGCGGATTCGCCGGATCCCGTGACCTTGAGATTTACGCCGGCGAACTATGATGTGGTGCAGTCGGTGACGCTGAAGGCGGGATCGGACGGGGATATCATGGATGACGAGGTAGACCTGACACTGGCGGCATCAGGGGCGGAATATGACGGAGCGCGTGCGGCCATCCAGGTGACGATTACCGACACAGATACGGGAACGATTCGGCTTCCGTCTGTGCTCACCATGGATGAGGGCGGCACGGCGGCCTTTGATGTATCGCTGAGCGATGCACCGGGCGATGAGGTAACTCTGGTACTCAGCGGGTATGCAGGGACGGATCTGGAAGATACGCTCCCGGATCCGCTGCGTGTGATCTTTACGCCGGACAACTACAGTGCGGCGCAGACCGTGACCCTGACAGCCGCGGAAGATGACGATATTCTGCATGATAAAGTAACATTGATGTGGGCGGCTTCGGGCGCGGAATATGATCGGCTCCTCTCACAAATCCGTGTCACCATTACCGACAATGACACGGGAGAGATCCGCGCTCCGGCGGTGATTACTATGGACGAGGGGAGCAGCAGGGACTTTGATGTATCGCTCAGTGCCGCACCGGGCGCTGCGGTGACCCTGACGCTAAGGGGGCATATAGGAACGGATCTGGAGGCGGTGCCGCCGGATCCGATGATACTGACCTTTACGCCGGAGAACTACAGTACGCCGCAGACGGTGACCTTAACGGCGGCGGCGGATGTGGACATTGTGAATGATGTGGAGACGCTGACGCTGACGGCTTCAGGGGCGGAATATGACGGAATGAGTTCCGGGATTACGGTCACGATCACAGACAGGAATGCAGGAGACATTACGGTGAATACCCGCGCGGTCACGGTCATTGAGGGCAGTACGGAAACCTTCAATGTGTCACTGAGCGATGCACCGTCGGCGAATGTGACGGTGGCAGTGAGCGGGTATGCAGGCACAGACCTGGAGGATATACCGCCGAATCCGCTGAATCTGACGTTTACCCCGCAGAATTACAATGCGGCGCAGCCGGTGATCGTAACGGCGGCGCAGGATGCAGACATTCTCGATGATGCCGTGACCCTGACCTTAACCGCCTCGGGCGCGGAATATGATCAGTCCAGCGCCGAGGTGGAGGTGACGATCATTGATAATGATCGGGCGGGGATTGTGGCGAACCCTGTCGCGGTTACGGTGACCGAGGGAGCGCGGGCATCCTTTAATGTGTCGCTGAGCGATGCGCCGTCCGCCGATGTAACGGTGGAGGTGAGCGGGTATGCAGGCACCGATCTGGCCGGTACACCGCCGGTTCCTTTGCAGTTGACGTTCACTCCCGGCAACTACGAAATCCCCCGTCCGATAGTCCTGACCGCAGAGCAGGACATGGACATCCTGGATGATACGGCGACGCTGCGCTTAACGGCTTCGGGGGCCGAATATGCGGGACTCACGACCGAGGTCAAGGTCACGATTGTGGATGATGATAAAATGCCGGTGGCGGTGAACTTGTCGGCATCTCCCCAGACGGTGGAGGAGGGAAACTCAGTGACCGTCACGGTGACGATGACGGGATCCCGCAATACTGACGTTACGATTCCACTGGCGTATACTCCGGGAGTTCCTGACCCGGCGGAGGATGGGGATTATGTGAACGTTGAGAGCATTCTGATTCCCGGTGGAGCGCTGACGGCATCGCGCGAACTGCAGACCATTGACGATGAATTTGCGGAGAATGAGGAGGTGTTTACGGTGGCGATTGCAGCAGATCAATTGCCGGAACGGGTAGAGATGGGCAGCGACGCTTCGGCAGAGATCAGGATCCTGGATAATGATACGCCGCCGCCGGTGGAAGTACGCCTGTCAGTGGACCCGGTCAATGTGAAAGAGGGGGAGATGGTGACGGTGACGGTCAGTCTGCCGGAGGATAAGGATATCACCAGCGATCTGACGATTCCACTGGTGCTGACGGATGTGAGCACGGATGCGCGGGATTATGCGGCTCCGGTTCCGATTGCCGTGCAGATCAAAGCGGAAGAAGAGAGCGGCAGTTATACGATTTCGACCACCCCCGATGCGGTGGATGAGGGGGACGAAGCGTTTACGGTGGCCTTCGGAGAATTACCATCCAGGGTGGTGGCAGGAGATCCGACCTCCGTTCAGGTGATGATTCTGGACGATGATCAGTCGGGGATGGATGTGCCGGCCGCGGTATCCGTGCTGGAGGGGGCATCAGAGACGTTCGAGCTCTCGCTGACCTCAGAGCCGGAAGGTGAGGTGACGGTCGAAATGAACTGGCCGGCGGGCACGGATCTGACGGTCACCCCCGTCCGGCGGATCTTCACGCCGGACAACTGGCAGGTGAAGCAGCAGGTGACACTCCGCGCGGCGAATGATCCAGATCGTGTACCGGATCCGGTGGTGACCGTGGCCCTGACGGCGGCTGGAGGCGGGTACACCGGAATCACCGAAACGGTGGAGGTCACCATTATCGAAAATGATCTTCCAGGCATCAATGCACCGGTTGCAGTGACGATGACAGAAGGCGGGTCGGCAACCTTCGAAGTTGCCCTTGCTGTCGCGGCTTCCGGTGAGGTGACGCTCTCAATTCCACGGGCAGTGGGGGACCTCACCGCGTCCCCGACCCGGCTGACCTTCACGCCCGGCAACTGGAGCACGCCGCGGCAGATCACGCTGACGGCGGCAGAAGATGATGATTTTTTCACGGACACCGAGACGCTCACGCTGAGTGCAGGCGGGGGCGAATATGCGGGGGTCACGCATGAGGTCGAGGTAGCGATCATCGACAATGATGCGGCAGGGATCACGGCGGCGGACGAAGTCACGGTCATGGAAGGGAGCACGGATGTCTTCACGGTCCATCTTCTGGCACAGCCATCGGGGAATGTGACGGTGGACCTGGCTGGATATGCGGGGACGGACCTGAGTCTGGATCAAACCTTACTTACCTTCACCCGCACAGATTGGAATGTTCCGCAGACGGTGACCTTAACCGCCGCGGAGGATGATGCGGATTATACGAATGATGAAATCCCTCTGGTAATCACGGCCTCCGGAGGAGGGTACAACGAGACGCATACCACGCTGGTCACAATCATTGACAATGACGAAGCGCCGCTGATGGTCTCTATCCTCAATCAGTCCGGACTCGAAAACGAAGAACACATCCAGCTGCGCATCCAGTTGAACCGGCCTGCCGAGGAGGTCGTGACCGTGCAGTATGCAACATCCAATCAAACGGCCGTGGCCGGAGATGACTATACAGCCTCCCGCGGGGTGGTGATCTTTGATCCCGGCGCAACCCGCGGCGTGGTGGAGATTGCGGTCATCGATGATGCGGTGCCGGAGCCGGATGAGACGTTCCATGTTACCCTGTCCAATCCGAGTGCAAATGTGCAGATTGACCGCGGGGTCGGGATCGGCACAATCATGGACAATGACGGAAATGCAAAGCTTCGTGTAGACGATGCACTGGTACTTGAAGAGGATGGCAGGGTCCGGTTCCGGGTATCGCTGTCGCATCCGCAGTCCGAGATGGTGTCGGCAGAATACCAAACCCGTGATGGGACGGCCAAGGCAGGGGAAGACTATGAGGCGACCTCCGGCATGGTAACGCTGGCTCCGGGAACCATCGAGGCCATGATTGCGGTACCGATTCTGAGAGACGGGCTGGACTGGCAGGAAGAAACCTTCAGTCTGCATCTGGTGTCGTCAGAGAACGCAGAGATTGAAAAAGCGGTAGGTGTGGCAACCATTCAGGAGTCCACAGCGGTCAGCGAGGGAATTCTGGAGGCGTATACGGCGCGGTTTGTGCGGACCGCCTCAATACAGATTGTGGAGGCGCTCGGAGACCGGTTCCGCTCGGCAGCAGATGGGGCCGTGTGCGGCGCAATGCAGCGTGCAGAGACGGCGCAGCTCTGGCACTCAGCTTCTTCCTGGGATCCGTCATTAGGCGAACTTCTGGCGGGTTGCCGCATGTCGCAAAGCCTGCCCCTGTCCAGCGGATCGTTCAGCGTATGGGGACAGGGTGCATTCCGGCAGTTCAATGGAAAGGGAGAGAACGCGCTGACCCTTCAGGGAGATGTGACAACGGGAATGCTGGGGGCAGATTACCGCTGGAAAGGAGGATGGCTGGCAGGTGTGCTCCTTGCACACAGTCAGGGAGATGGGGCGTTTGAGGTGGCTGCACAGTCTGGCGAGATTACCGCAGGACTGACCGGAGTCTATCCGTATGTGTCGTATACACGTTCAGGATGGGATCTATGGCTGGCCGGCGGAGCAGGACGCGGGCAGGCGGAGGTACGGGAACTGAAAGGAGATCTGGTCTCCCGGTTCGGGGCAGCGGGAATGCGGGGAACGCTGGCAAGTGGCCGCTGGATTGGACTCAGTTATCAGGGGGATATCCTGGTGACCGGGGCAGAAATCGCAGAGCACAATATTGCCGCAGAGGTGTACCGGATCCGGGCAGGCCTGGAAGCCAGTGCACAGATCGTGAGCAGCTTCCGTCCCTATGTGGAAATGAATGTCAGACAGGATGGCGGGAGCGCAGAGACGGGCACCGGGCTGGAACTGGGCGGTGGGCTGCGGGCTCACTATCCGGCATGGCACCTGCAGGCAGAAGTGCGCACGCAGGGCCTGATCATGCATACCGCAGATGGGTTCACCGAGTGGGGCCTGTCGGGGTCACTGCAGATGGGCCGCAGCAGGGAAGGACTGATGATGCGTCTGCGTCCATCGTGGGGACGGGACCAGAGAATGTCCATGTATCGGCAGCAGACGATCCTGGATGCGGTACCGATGGGAGCGAATGCCCATCGGACGGAACTGGAACTGGGGTACGGGATCCCGTGGAAAGAGGGTGCCGCGCGGTCGGTCATCGGAGTGACCCAGGTCCAGAAGGGAAGGATGTACCGGCTGGGCGGCGAACTGCGCCCGTGGGAGCGGCTGTCCTTCTCGGTCTTTGGACTGGCACAGGTTCGTGAAACTGCACTGAAAAACATCGGCGTGAATGTACGAGGGGTGTTGCGGTATTGATTGACGGTGAATTCGGATACGCCAAGATATCCGATATGCGTTCAATATATCGGTCATTCCAACAGCATTGAAGTTTTTATCCGGTGTTCAATTCATCCCCTTTCGGTTTGCATGTATCTGTGGTGATGGGATCCGGTTTGAATGTCTATGCCATACGGGGTGCCGGTTGATGGAAAGAAGGATGCCTGGCTGAAAATACTTCCGAAGGTGATGCTCTCCAAGTTGCGCATGTCGGATGATCCAAATTTTGAGCGGAGTCTTTAAGGTTATAGGAGAATACTGATCCGGAATGCCTATTTTAGCCGGCAGACTTTATACACATCCCGATGTTACGTACCCAAATCTGGCAATCCATTTTAGGATTGATCGTGCTCACGATCATCTGGCCGATATCAGGATCAGCCCGGCAGCCCTACGATACAACCTACTACAGTGCTCTGGAATTTCGAAGTGTCGGCCCCTATCGGGGTGGGCGCTCCGCCGCTGTCTCCGGAGTTCCAGGGCAGCCCATGAAGGCCTACTTTGGCGCAACCGGAGGAGGAGTGTGGCAGTCTGCAACCGGCGGTGCCACCTGGGAAAATATATCCGATGGCTTCTTCGGGGGAAGTATCGGTGCGGTTGCAGTCAGCACCTGGGACCCGAATGTGATCTATGTGGGAGGCGGAGAGAAAACAGTGCGGGGAAATGTATCCCACGGATATGGCATCTACAGGTCTCTTGATGCCGGCCGTACATGGGAGCATAAAGGATTGTCGGACAGTCACCGGATCCCGCGAATCCGCATTCATCCCCGGGATCCTGATTATCTTTATGCCGCGGTCATGGGACACCTGTCGGGCCCCAATGAAGAGCGGGGAATCTACCGGTCAGTGGATGGCGGCGATTCATGGGAAAAGATCCTCTTCATTAACGACGAAGTCGGTTTTGTCGATCTTGCCATGGATCCATCCAACCCCAGAATTCTCTACGCAAGCGCCTGGCGGGTGATTCGAACCCCCTACAGTCTGGAAAGCGGCGGAGAAGGGAGTGGAATCTGGAAATCAACCGACGCAGGGGATACCTGGACCCAGATCACGGGGAAGGATAACGGCCTGCCAGATGGTCCCCTCGGCATCAGCGGGATTGCGATCTCCCCAGTCAATCCAGATCGGATCTGGGGCATCATTGAAGCGGCGGAAGGCGGGGTCTTCCGATCTGATGACGGCGGAGAAACATGGCGAAAGATTAATGAAGATCGCAATTTGCGACAGCGCGCCTGGTACTACACACGCATCTATGCAGATACCCGGAATGAAGATATCGTGTATGTACTGAATGTGCAGTTCTGGCGATCAAAAGACGGAGGACATACCTATTCAAGTATCCAGACACCCCACGGCGATCATCATGACCTGTGGATTAATCCAGATGATCCCAATCATCTTATCATTGCAGATGACGGCGGGGCGCAGGTGAGTTTTGATGCGGGGGCAAACTGGAGCACCTACTATAATCAGCCCACTGCACAATTTTATCGTGTCACTACGGACAATCACTTCCCATACCGTATCTATGGTGCACAGCAGGACAATTCAACGGTGCGCATCCTGCATACATCGGATGGCCTGAATGAGCGGGAGTGGGAGCCGACTGCCGGCGGCGAGAGCGGCTGGATTGCCCCCAAGCCGGATCAGCCGCAGATCGTATATGGAGGGTCCTATGGAGGCTACCTCACCCGCGTAGATCACGACTCGGGAGAACGAAGAGCAATCAATGTATACCCGGACAACCCAATGGGGCACGGTGCGGAAGGTATGAAGTACCGGTTCCAGTGGAACTTCCCGATTCTGTTTTCCATGCACGATGCCAGTGTGCTTTATGCGGCAGGGAATCACCTCTTTCGAACTACGGACGAAGGGCAGTCCTGGGAGATGATGAGCCCGGATCTGACCCGTGCAGATTCAACGAAACTCGGCCCGAGCGGAGGTCCGATCACCAAGGATAATACAGGCGTAGAGTACTATGCCACCATTTTTGCCGTAGCGGAAAGCCCGCATGATGCAAACGTGATCTGGGCAGGCTCCGATGATGGACTGGTTCATATTACCCGCAACGGTGGAGAGACCTGGGCCGATATTACGCCGGAAGGAATGCCGGAATGGATGCAGATCAATGAATTGATCGCACATCCAATGAACAAAGGGGCAGCATATCTTGCCGGTACCCGATATAAACTTGACGACTTTTCTCCATATATCTATAAGACCACCAATTACGGGGCAGACTGGGAGTTGATTGTGGATGGGATGGATCCGCAGCACTTTACCCGCACAATTCAACCCGATCAGGTGCATTCCGGACTCCTGTGGGCCGGGACCGAGTCAGGTCTGTATATCTCGTTTGATGATGGGGGAAACTGGACATCATTCCAGCAGAACCTGCCGATTGTGCCCATCACAGATCTGGACTGGAAGGAGAATGACCTGATTGTGGCAACTCAGGGACGGTCATTCTGGATCATGGAGGATGTGACCCCACTGCATCAATTATTGAGGATTCCCGCCTCAGCATCTGCATGGATCTACGATTCAGATCTCACCTGGCGGACAGGCGTAAGTGTAAACCTGCGTTACTGGTTCAGGGAAGCTCCGGATTCAAGTACGACAAGACTGGAGATCCTCGAATCTGACGGAACCCTGATCAAGGATTTTGATGCAGACGAAGACGATCTTGCAATTGAAGCTGGAATGAATGTCTTCAGGTGGAATACGCGCTATGAGGATGCCGAGTCGTTTGATGGACTCATCATGTGGTCGGGGAGCGTCCGAGGCCCCAGAGCAGCCCCGGGAACGTACCACGCCCGCCTCATTATCGGGGAGGATTCGCTGGAGACAACCTTTGAACTGCGCAAAGATCCGCGCTCAAGTTCCAGTGTGGAGGACCTGCAGATGCAGTTTGATTTTCTCATTGGAATCCGTGACAAACTTAGTGAAATACATCTGGCCATCAAGGATATTCGCTCCGTACGTGATCAGATTCGCAGACTTACTGCAAATCTGGATGAAGCGCAAACCGGCATCAGGGATGCGGCCAAAGTCCTGATTGAGAAGATGACCGGCATTGAAGAGGCACTGTACCAAACGAAAAATCAGAGCCGTCAGGATCCACTGAATTTTCCAATCCGGTTGAATAACAAATTGGCCGCGGTCGCCGCGAATGCGTCAATAGGGGATTACCGGCCGACAGATCAGGCCATAGAAGTGCGGGATGAACTTTTGGGACGGGTTGATGCAGAACTGGAAGCTCTGCAGATCATATTTGAAACGGAGGTGCCTGCCCTGAATGAAATGATTCGGCAGGAAAATATTCCGGCCATCCATCTGGAATCCAACTGATGCTGATAGAAGATGGGGTTTAAAATGCGGCAGAACGTGATGAACGTAAGTACAGATCACGGTCCCCGCAAGGATCCCCCGTGCTGTAAATCACATGTTTGCCGTCTCAGTTGCTGTGAAGCAGATTTTTCTGTGTGCCTGGACGCTGTGCCTCCCGGACAAACAGGGAAACGAGTTCCTGCACAACATTCAGGTTCGCATCACTCATGTTGATCATGGCTGCCATGACCACACCGGTATCCGGCTGGATGACAAGGAGAGATGTGCCGCCGATGGCCCCGCCGCTGTGACTGAAGCAGCGAAGACGGTCGGAGCGGGTTTCCATCTGCCAGCCAAACGCGTACCCGACCGGTTCGCCGGTGGTGGTTCGCTGTTCAGTAAAAAGCAGTTCTCTGGTTTTCGGGTCAAGGAAGGATGAGTCCAGATGGGCAATCCCGAATCGGACAATGTCTGTTGGTGTGGACAGAAAGCCGCCTCCAGCCCATTTATAACTGTTGTCCACATAGGGAGCATTCAACAGGGTTCCGTCCTCATTGCGGATACAAAACCGGACGCGGTGCGCAATCAGGCTGTCCGGGTGATCCGCCACCGTATTCAGCATACGCAGTGGAAGAAAAATCTCCTGCTTCATATGGTCGAGGAAGGTTCGCCCGAGGCACCCTCAATCACAGCACTGAGAAGGTTCCAGCCGTAACTGGAATAGAGGTACTCCGTATCCGGCTCATGCATCAGCGTATCCGCTGAAAAAATAACCAGTCCGTCTTCAACGGTGGCATAAGGAGCCGGCGAGAGCATTTCGCCGGGGTGATACCCTCGAATCCCCCCAAGATGTGCACCCAGTTGGCGAGTGGTAATTGGCCAGCGTTTGGCGGGGAACCCCGGCACATACTTCTGGATATCTGCGTCCACATCCAGCTGTGACTGACTGTAGAGTTTGGCGGCGGCCGCGGTAAGCGGCTTTGAGATGCTCGCGATTCGGAAGCGGCTGTGCGGCTACAGAGGCACCCGTTACTCCAGATCCGAAAAACCGACTGCATCGGACCAGATCAATTGCCCGTTCACGGCCGCAGCGACGGCGATACCTGGGAATTTCTGTTCCTGCCATGTCTGGGAAATCATTTGACAGGCAGAGTCCACAGCAGACCGGTATGGATCCGGAATCTGGGCATATTGTGCTGCAGCACTCTGTAACAGCAGCAGGGGGAGCAGCAGCAGATAGCGTCGATAATCCATGATTGATTTTGGCATTCAGCAGGGGCAAAATACGCCACTATCTTATATTTTTGCTCAAACATTTGATCGGCTTCCGCCGTTAAAATCTCCTTCATCTTAAGTAACAATTTTTATGCATCGCACCAAATTGATGATTTCCGCCATTCTTGCAGCCCTGATGCTCGGGTGTGGCATATCCGAGGAACCCCGGACGGAACCGGAGGAGTATGTCCGGATCGTGAGCGCTTTCTTTGCCGGGGTGTCTGCGATGGAGGTGGGGGAAGATCTGCGTGCTGCGGCGAAATTGACACTGGTTACCGAACTTGCTCCCGAAGAGCCGGCCGCCTGGGCGAATCTGGCACTGATGGCGATGCGCCGGAATGAACCGGATGCGGCATTAGAACATCTGGAACGCGCCCTGGAACTGGAGCCGGAAAACAGCGAAATCCTGCTCCTGGCCGCCGCTCATGCGCGAATGACCGGCGATGGTGATGCACAACTACACAACCTGCGAAGGATTGTGTCCGTTGATTCACTGAATCTGCGTGCACTCTTTGCACTGATTGAAGTGCTTCCCGAAGACTCGGATGAGCGCCGGTCCTCTATGCGTAACCTCGGGATTACGGCTCCAGAGAATACGGCCGTCTTACTCCACCAGCTTCAGCAATCTGCTTCATCAGGAGCACTGGACCTTGAACTGCTGAATATATTTGATTCCTTCAAATGGGGTGAAGATGTACGCGGGCAGATTGAACTGCTCCATAGTGCATCCTCCCATGAAGAGGCCGCAATACAGCTCAGATTTTTGCGCAATATCCTGCTGACCGAGCCGCGATATCGCCAGGATCTGGCCGAAGTGCGCGTATCCGATGAACGCGTGGGAAATCCTGTGACCCGGTTTATCCGTCTGGAAAATCCATCTTCCTCTCCCGCGCCGCGGGATGACTCCCTGCAAATTGTAGCGGATCAGCAACTTATGGTTTCAGATCCATCCCAGGGGTGGATTACCGCGATTGCACTGGGGAATGAGGCATTGCCGGCGGTATTTTATGCCGGGACGGATTCGGTAAAAACACTCCGGGGGGAAGCGTGGCCGGCACCGGCGGTGCGCGGGCATGATGCCGGGGTCGGCGTGGATTATAATTTTGATTTCAGGACCGACCTGATTCTGGCCGGAGCAGATGGGCTGCGTGTATTTCGTCAGGATTCGCTGGAACAGTTTGTGGATGCAACCGGCGAGTTGAATCTGAGCACGGCGCTTACCCGTGCCGCCTATACCGGTGTCTGGGCGGCGGACATGGATCTGGAGGGAGATATAGATCTGATTCTGAATGATGCCGAAAACGGACTGCGAACACTTCGGAATAAGGGAGATGGCACCTTTGAGCGCTCCGACTGGTTTCCAGTAGAATCAGCGATCCATGCATTTGCGTGGGCCGATCTGGATCAGGATGGCGACCCGGATGCGGCAATGCTGGATTCAGAGGGCAGATTGAGGGTGCTGGCAAATGAGCGGCAGGGCCAATTCATTCCCGTGTCGAACCCCATAGCAGACGATTCTCTTCTGGATGTAACGGTCAGCGACAGTAACAGTGACGGCAGGATAGAACTCCTCGTCCTTAAAGATACCGGACAGATTCTGCGTGTAACTCTGGGAAGTGATCCCGCCGTGGAGGTGCTGTTGGAGGGGGCGTTTCAGACGCCGGATGCGCAGCTTTTGACCGGAGATCTGGATAATAATGGAGGCATTGATATCGTGGTGACCGCAAGTGGCCAATCACAAATTTTCCTGCAGGATCACGATGATGCATTCTATCTGCAGGAGACGCTGACCGAACTGGAAACGTACGCACTCAGTGCAACACGGTTTGCCGGGAGACTGGATATGATTGGTTTGGATGTTCAGCGCCAGCCGGTCCGGTACGGGATCATCCAGACCAAAGATTACCAGATGCTCCAGATTCAGCCGCGGGCCGCGCAGGCGGTTGGAGACCAGCGGATTAATTCGTTCGGGATCGGCGGAGAGGTTGAAGTCCGGGCAGGACTCCTGTACCAGAAGCAGCCGATCACCCAGCCGGTTGTACATTTTGGGCTTGGAGAACAGTCGCTGGCCGATGTTGCCCGCATTATCTGGCCGAATGGATCGGTGCAGGCGGAATTCGATCTGCTGTCAGATGAAATTGTCAGTGCGACCCAGCGACTGAAGGGGTCCTGTCCATGGCTGTTTACCTGGAACGGGGAGGAGGAGGAGTTTGTTACCGACTTTATCTGGCGCTCACCGCTCGGGCTTCGGATCAATGCACAGGAGACCGCAGGTATTATGACCACCGAAGACTGGGTGAAGATCAGAGGAGAGCAGCTCCAGCCGAGGGATGGACATTATGATATCCGGATCACTGCAGAGTTATGGGAAACGCACTTTTTTGATCATGTCTCTCTGATGGTTGTGGATCATCCGGTCGGCACGGAGATTTTTGTAGATGAACGATTTGCCTTTCCTCCGCCGGAGCTGAAGGTCCATCTGACCTCGGAACTCACCCCCGTTGCGGGAGCATGGAATGATCTCGGAGAGGATGTACTGGAAACCGTACTGGTTCAGGATCAGCATTATGCAGACTTCTTTGGACGCGGTGACTATCAGGGGATTACCAGAGATCATTATCTGGAAGTAGAGATCAGCGAGGCAACCCCGCAGGATGCCTGGCTGATTGGTCAAGGCTGGATCCGGCCAACGGACAGTTCCATCAATGTTGCCATCAGTCAGGGGAACCATGCCCCTCCCCGCGGATTACGTGTGGATGCGCAACTCCCGGATGGATCCTGGCAAACGGTACATGCCAATCTGGGATTCCCCAGCGGGAAATCCAAAACAATCCTGATTGATTTAGCACCGGTGGCCAGGAGTTCGGGAGCCCGGCGACTCCGCCTGCACACAAACATGGAAATCTACTGGGATGCACTGTATACCGCAGAAAAACTGGAGGATTCCGCTTTGCAGGTCACGCACATGCTCCCCAGAGAGGCAGATCTCAGATATCGCGGCTTCTCGGTCGTGAATGAGCAGGATCGCTCCTCCCCCGAACTGCCCGTGTACGATACATTGAGCGGCACCGCACAGATCTGGCGTGATCTGGTTGGGTACCATACCCGTTTTGGAGAGGTAGGTCCGCTGTTAGAACAGATTGATGACCGCTATGTCATCATGAATGCAGGAGACGAAATGCTGCTGCAGTTTACAGAGGCGCGTCCGGTCGCCGCAGGTTACCAGAGAGATTTTGTCCTGATCGGTGATGGCTGGGTGAAGGACGGGGACTATAATACGACGTTTTCCAGAACCCTTCGCCCACTGCCATCGCACGGCGACCCTACATATGATGAGATTCCAGGGCGATTAAAGGATGACCCCGTCTATCAGCGCTATCCATCTGACTGGCTGGATTATCACACCCGATATGTTGTGCCGGAACATCACGCAAGAGGGTTGGTCTTTCCGAGCGGGCGGGATGAATAGCGGCGGCAGGCCTTGTGCAGAAGATCAGTCGTGAAAGTGTTGCGGGTACGGGGGCTGTGTTACCAGATCAGATCCTGAAAAATCTCTCGGCGGCGTTGAAGTTGGGGTATGGAGGGGGGATACTCCACGGGAGCCGTCAGGATTGGAAGCAGTCTTGGGATGGAATGTCAAATTTCAAGACTAAGGGCTGGCGAAAAAACAACTTATCCGAGCATCTTGCAAAACCCTTAATCTTGAGGATTTTTGCTCACCTGAGTACACCAGTGCTTTTTAGCCTAGATTGTTCGTTTTGGAAGAGCCTCAGGACGACAGCATTTAGATGGAGCGATAATGCTTGACCAGACCAAGGATTACAAAAGCCCTGATAGCAGGCTAGATACGAAATCATCGAGTGCCTGAAAGATTCCCAAAGCTATACCTGTTCCAACGATCCAACGTATTAGCCGAGACTCGATGGCACTGTTCTTCGCATCTGAGGCACTGATCTTCGCATCTATGGCACTCACCTTGGTCTCCATGTCAGCACGTAATTCACTGAGCTCTATACGTAATTCACCAACTTCCACACGTAAAGCGTCTATCTTGGCATTCATATTTTTCTGCACTTCATCAACATGGGTGTATACAAATTCCGTGCTCGCAAGACTTCCGTTTTGGCGAGCAACGGCTTTCGAGACGGCATCTGCGATGGCCTCTGCATGCTCTCGTTTGATCCCCGACTTGGCCAGTTCGCGGGAGAGTGAAAGGGTGTCAATCATGTTTCTGTGGATTATTCTGGTGGTGCTGTTACAATTGCCCACGGATATAGTTCCCATTTTACTCTGGCAGCTAGAACTGATATACCAATTCCTCTATTATGCTGAGCCTCTTGCAAAACCCTTGATCTTGAAGGTTTTTATTCACCTGAGTGCACCCAGGAGTGCTTTTTGGTCTGGATTGTTGGTTTTGCAAGAACCTCATCCTGTAATTTTTCCATGAAGACACCAGAATTATGCGGTTTGATGGAATGGTTCCATTGGGGTGTGGTCTGATGGGACTTCAGATCAGGTTTGCCGTGCGCCGTGAAAGGCGCAGGCAAAGATGAATCTGGGAATGTCTTTCTGCCTGCCTGAGCCTCTAGTCCGGTAGGTGCCTGTAGAACAGATATAGTCTCTGTCACTGTACTGTCTACACGGGGGCCTCATGTAGATAAATCCCATTTTTTGCCGGCGGTGCTGTGCTGAATGGCAACTGCGGGCTTCCTGCGGCGATAGCCGGCAGGTGCCAGACGCGCATAGGGAACTCGCTCCCGGTTGACCTTGCGCAGCATCTGGTGCGGGGAACCCCGCCGGGGTTCGGCTTGTCTAATCTCTCCCGCAACCTCCAGCAGCGATGAATGACGGTCATACCTCAGACTGGGCCGACGATATAGACGACCGGGGAAAAACCGAGTACTTCCACGGGAGAGAGGAAGTACTGGGTGCCTTTCGAAAGCGTTTGCAGTTCACGGTGGATGATAGTACGAAGGGGACGACGTTCCTGATTCAGGCCGCGCCGGGTGCGGGCAAGAGTGCACTGCTTTATGAGTGTGCGCGGCGGGCCGGAAAGCGGGGATGGGAGACGCTGAAGATCAACACGAAGGCGCTCTGGGACACGGACGCGATGTGCCAGCTGCTGGAGCACCGGGAAGTCTGGCGGGCTCTTCTGGACACAATCGCTATAGAGGCGGGATTTGATAAATGGGTCAAGGGAGGGGCGGGAGCGAAGTTCAAACTCCCCGGTCACACTCCCCAGAGTATCATCAGGCTGGGGGAGTCCCCGCTCCTGCTCGTCTTAGACGAAGCACAGACCCTGGGCGGAGGGATGACCACTTCGGATGCGCGTCACGAGATGGTGAAGGTGTTTCTGGATAGACTCCATAACGGCGACATGGGGCGCCCTATGATGCTGCTCGTGGCGGGGCTCGGTGGGACGAAGGTGGCATTCCAGAAAATGGGCGTGTCCCGATTTAAGCCCGGCTGCTGCGTGGATTTGGAGCCTCTAAAGCCGAATGAGGAGCGGAGGGTCATCGCAGACTGGCTCCAGCTGGAGGGGAAGGCCAAGGGAGACATCAGGCCCTGGGTGGATGCGATCATGGCGGAGACGCACGGCTGGCCTCAGCATATTGCTTGCTACGCGCAAGCCGCGGCGCTACAGGTGCGGGCGGACCGCAGGCGGATGACCCCGAATGGGTTGAATGTGGTGATGGAGACGGGGCGGAAAGAACGTACAAGATTCTACAGAGCGCGGGTGCAAGGCATTCAGGACAGCGTACTTCGATGTGTTGCTCACAAGCTCCGGGAAGTGCCGCCCCGGTACAGTTTTGCCAGAGAGTATCTGACGGACGCGCTCACGGATGCGTACGGGGAATCCAGGGCGGAAGAGCTGTTCCGGCGGATGGTGCACAAAGGCGTGCTGGAAGAGTTCAATAATATGTATGTCATCCCGATCCCGTCCATGCAGGCCTGGCTCGTTGAGAATTTCGGGAGGGGGCAACCCCTTCTGTTTCGTCCCCCGCCGGACCGGCCGCCGGGCACATGATCACCGTCTGACGACGAGGAGCTGCATCGGAGAGGGCCGCGTCTAGCGGCACTTCGCCGCCGTGTTGTCCCTGACAGGAATCCAAGGATGTCCTCCTGGAACCTCTTGTGGATGTTTTGTGCCGCAAGTTACAGATATTCACAGCGCTGCGGGATTTAATACAGATCTTGATTGCGTCAGTGGTTATTCATGGCTTACAGGCTTTGAGGGTGTTGATTTGACAATTCGTGCAATCGTGAACATCTAAGTTCTTCAAGATTTTTACTGAAGCCACTGAAAGGTGTCATTTCAGAGAGCAGCGGGCATACCACTGCCGTTGTGCGGAAAAAACAAAATTCGCCAACTCCCCGCCGGATGTCACCGGACCGCCGCGCTCATTGAATACAGTCTGCTCTACCGGGAAAATGAATAGACGGGATGAGGTTCAACGATTGAAATACCGGTGGATGACGGGGCATTTTAAGTTACCCTTAAATGATTTTGAGATCCATCCCCGGACCCCAGATAGGCATAAGCGATCCCCGGATGGAGATGAAAGGAAGGTGTCGGTTCCGCTCACAGTGCATCGGACCCGGCTGCGCGTTTCCTGCGTATCATCAGACATGAGTATCGTTCACCAAAACTGAAATGTCGGGATGCCCCTGATTGATTTACGTCACCAGATCACGATCCGAACGGGAGATGACCTGGTCTCTCATTTAAAGTCCTTTGAATTGATCCCCAGATTCTCAGCAGGGATCTGGTTCTTTTCGCCGGCAGACTCAAGATTTCATGCCAAATACAAGCCGGATGAATCTATGGAAGCCCGTCTGGAAATTGCTGCATCCCTGAAGGATTACGGCCTCCACGCATTGGAAGCACACTATCCGAATGAAATTAATGAGGACAACCTGACGCTCTGGCAGGATTTTACCCGGGATACGGGCATTCGGTTATTGACTGTCATCCCGCTGTTGTTCTATGATCCGGAATTTGAATTCGGTTCGCTCTCCAACCCCGATGACAGGTTGCGTCAGATGGCGATTGACCGCACTGCACGCGCATTCCGTCTGGGGAAGGAACTGGGATGTGATTTTTCGGTCGTATGGCCCGGAATTGACGGGTATGAAAACCCGTTTGGCATCAATATGGCCCATATGCGCCAAAGATTTGCCGGGGGATTAGCCGAGGCATTAGATGCGGCACCCGGTTCCCGGATTGCATTTGAGCCGAAGCCCTATGAGCCCCGCGGGCGGATTCTTTACAGCCTCACACCGGAAGGCGTACTGCTGGGAAAGCAGGTAGAACAGATGCTGGAGCATCCCGTCAATCGAACTCTGCTTGACGAAGGCCATCAACTTGCGTGCATGAATCCTGAAATCGGACACCTGCTCATGGGATTTGAAGATATTGCCTATGCATTGAGCTGGCCGCTGTCGGAGGGGCGTCTGGCACACACCCACTGGAATAGCCAGCCGCTGGGGAATTACGATCAGGATTTGAATGTGGGCCTGATCTCGCCGGAGCAGATGGAAGCCGGTCTCTATGTGCTGAAAATGCACGGGTACAAGGGCTGGTACGGCCTCGATATCAATCCGGAGCGTATGCCGGTGGATGTCGCGCTCAAGATTTCCATGGACGCACTGCGGGCGGCGTGTGACCGGATCAATGATCTGGATCATGATCTTATTGTTGAAGCCGTGGAGGCGCCAGATCAGCACCGAGGCTTTCTAGAGGCATACATGGTGCGTGCCAGGGCCCCCCGGCGTACCGTTCTGCCGCCGCTCAAGGACACATTGACCTCTCTGCGCCATTAATTCGCCCAGACTTTCAGATGAAATTGGGGGATCGCAATACGGAGTGTTTTTCCTGTTGATGTGGACATCGTATAGTGGCCTTCCATGCTTCCCTCAAAGGATTTGAGAATACAGAAACTGTTATAGTAATAGGACTCGCCCGGCTTGATAACAGGCTGCTTCCCAACCACCCCTTCTGCGTCCACCTCTTTCACGGCCAGACCCTGTTCGTGGATTCGCCAGTATCGCCGAAGAAGCTGGACAGGATTCCGGCGGTTATTCGTAATTGCAATGAAGTACGCAAATACAAATCGGTCCAGAAAATAACTGGATTCTCCGTCAAGATAGACGGGGGACACCGTGACAGAAATTTTCTCGGTAACCGAGGTGTAGTGAACCATGTTAATCAGAATGCTCCAAGTTACGACAATTTGATCCTTTCCCGTTATACGCAACACACAGATAGACCGGCAGTTGAAGTCGGCATTCATGGTAGAAGAAAACGCCTAAATCATTGGCAGTCTGATGGAGGATGACTCCCTAAATATCGTTACTGAAACGAAATCTGTAAAATCTCTCAGCGAAGCAACCGTGCTTTTTGCAGGGGATTCCGGTGATGGGATGCAGTTAACCGGCTCCCAGTTTACTTTGGCAACGGCCTTTGCGCAGAATGATCTGGCCACCTTGCCGGACTTCCCGGCCGAAATCCGCGCTCCCGCCGGAACGACGTACGGAGTGAGTGGCTATCAGTTACATTTTGGCTCGGTCAATGTCCGCACTCCAGGAGATGAGGTGGATTTACTGGTTGCTATGAATCCGGCTGCGCTGAAGGTCAATCTGTCCCGGGTTCAACTCGGCGGGGCCATTATCCTTAATGTGAACGCCTTCAAATCCCATAACCTGAAACTTGCCGGATACGGGGAAACGAATCCGTTGGAGGATGAAGAACTGCGGAAGAACTACCGGGTTTTCGATGTTGAACTGTCCCGAATGACCGAGGAGGCGCTCAGGGACTTCGGGCTGGACAAAAAAGTTGTGGATCGCAGCAAGAATATGTTTGCGCTGGGCTTAACGCTGTGGCTGTACTCCCGCCCGCTTAAGCCTGCGCTGGACTGGTTATCGCATAAATTTGCCAGTCGCCCCGAATTGCTGAATGCGAATCTGCATGTACTGAAGAAGGGGTTTCACTACGGTGAGACCACAGAAGACTTTATTGTGCAGTACAGGGTGTCTCCGGCGCGGCTGGAACCAGGGATATATCGTGCAATCCGTGGAGTGGAGTCTCTGGCACTGGGGCTGGTTGCCGCCAGTCATCAAAGCAGCCTTGACCTGTTCTACAGCAGTTATCCGATCACACCCGCATCCGAACTTCTGCATCAGTTGAGCAGGCACAAGAATTTTGGCATCAAAACCTTCCAGGCTGAAGACGAGATTGCCGCAATCGGTGCCACGATTGGTGCAAGCTTTGGCGGGAATCTAGGAGTCTGTGCCACCAGTGGTCCCGGATTGACGCTCAAGACCGAGGGGATTGGATTGGCGGTGATGATGGAACTCCCCATGGTGATCATCAATGTGCAGCGAGGGGGGCCGTCCACAGGATTGCCAACCAAGACAGAGCAGAGTGATCTCCTTCAGGCCATGTATGGTCGCAACGGCGAAGCACCCCTGCCGATTCTTGCGGCATCCACCCCTGGAGATTGTTTCCATGCGGCGTACGAGGCATGCCGTGCTGCCGTGCGTCATATGACTCCGGTCATTCTGCTGGCAGATGGATATGTGGCCAATGGATCTGAGCCCTGGCGCATCCCGTCTGCCAAAGATCTGGACGATTTCCCGATCTCGTTTGCGCGTAAACCCAATCAGGCGGTGGACGGGAAGAAGACGTTTCTACCCTATCTGCGTGACGAGGCGACACTTGCAAGGCCGTGGGCGAAGCCCGGTACACCGGGGCTGGAGCACCGTTTAGGGGGATTGGAAAAACAGCATGAGACGGGAGAAGTCTCCTATGACCCGGAAAATCATGAATTCATGACAGATCTTCGTGCGGACAAAGTCATGCGGGTTGCCCGGTTTGTTCCACCGGTTGAGATCTATGGGGATTCCGAGGGAGATATTCTCATTATCGGGTGGGGATCTACCGAGGGAGCGATCAGGACGGCGATAGATCGGTTGCGGGATCTTGGACTGAAGGCCGGGGCCGTACAATTGCGTTATATCCACCCGCTTCCCTCTGACCTGGGAGGTGTGCTGGGATATTTTGAACATCATCTGGTCCCTGAGCTGAATAAGGGGCAGATGGTTCGTATTCTTCGGGATCGCTTTCTGTTACCTTTTGTTGCCTTGAATAAGGTACAGGGGCAGCCTTTTAAGGCAAGCGAGATTGTAGATGCTGCCGCTCATCAATGTAAAAAACATCCCTGATGCCAAAACTGCCGCCTGTAAAGAAGCCAGTCCTGCCGCCGGGTCGGCGGCCGGGTAAACCGGGACCTCCCAAAGCCAGAACTGATCGCAAGGCCTTCGCAAGCGATCAGGATGTACGGTGGTGTCCAGGTTGCGGAGACTATGCAATCCTGGCCAGTGTTCAGCGGTTGATGCCGCAGCTTGATGTGAAACGGGAAAATGTTGTCTTCATCAGCGGGATCGGCTGCTCAAGCCGGTTCCCCTATTACATGAATACGTACGGGATGCATTCCATTCACGGACGTGCGCCGACCATGGCCACCGGTTTGAAGGCTTCACGGCCGGACCTTGATGTCTGGGTTGTGACGGGAGACGGAGATGCTCTGTCCATTGGCGGCAATCATCTGATCCATGTACTGCGCCGGAACGTGAACCTGCAGATCCTGCTCTTTAATAATCAAATCTACGGGCTGACCAAGGGGCAGTACAGTCCGACGAGTGAGATTGGCAAAGTGACCAAGAGCAGTCCGTTTGGCTCCATTGCGCCCCCGTTTAATCCACTTTCACTTGCTTTGGGCGCTTCTGCTTCTTTTGTTGCAAGAACCGCAGACCGGGATACCAAACATCTGACACAGATACTTCGGCGTGCACATACGCACAGGGGGAGCGCGTTCATTGAGATTTATCAGAATTGCAATATCTACAATGACGGTGCCTTCTTTGAATTCACAGAAAAGGCAACCAAGGCGGACCGGACGATTTATCTTGAGCACGGGAAGCCCATGCTGTTTGCAAAAGGGACCAAGGGGGTCCGGCTGGATGGATTTAAGCCCATTGTCTTCGATCTTGATGCAGAACATTTTTCGGTTGAGGATGCGATTGTCTACGACGAAAACAGTCTGGAACTGTCGGGGATCGTGAGCCGGATGTCGCAGCGGCCCGATATGCCGTGCCCGTTTGGGGTTTTGTTCAGTGAGGAGCGGCCGACCTATGAGCAGCTTTTACAGGAGCAGATTGCCACCGTGACCGCAAAGCGCGGCCCCGGCGATCTGGATACACTTCTGCACGCTGCAGATACCTGGACAATCTCGTAGTACAAAAGCCAGAATGAAACGCCCCCGGTTGCAGCTGGGAACCTCGTCTCTGGTCGTTGCAGCTTTTGTGGGACCCGGTACGGTGCTGACGTGTGCGACTGCAGGGATTGATTTTGGTTACGCGCTGGGCTGGGTTCTGCTGTTTTCGGTTGGCGCAACGTTTGTCCTTCAATCTTTTACCGCCGGCGCGGGAATCCTTTCCGGTCTTGGTATGGGGGAGGCACTCCGGCAGTACACCCGGGATTCATCCATGCGATGGGTGGTGATCTCGCTGGTGGTTCTGGGACTCTGGGCGGGCACGGCAGCATTTGAGACGGGGAATATTGCGGGGGCTGTCGCAGGCATGAGCAGCCTGGTGGAGGTGCCGGAAGGCACATTGGTGTTCCTGATTGGCGGTCTGGCCGCAATGGTGCTTTTTTTACAGTTGCGCCGGGTAACCGGAATTCTGGCGGCTCTGGTGCTGCTTATGAGTGTGGTATTTCTGGTCACGATGTTTTTGGCACCTGTAGACTGGTCGCAGGCATTCCAGGGTCTGATTCTTCCGGGCATTCCGGAAGGCGGGCTGCTGCGCAGCGTTGCACTGGTGGGGACAACCGTCGTGACCTACAACCTCTTTTTGCATGGGAGCGCGGCCAAAAAGTATTGGACCGGCTTTAATTCGCAGGTTGCCTGGCGGCGTGAGTTGACGGGAATGGCAATTTTTCTTCCACTGGGTGGAGTGATTTCGGTCGCCATTCTGCTTTCGGGTGCAACGCTGGAGACGGGTTCGGTGGGGTCGGTTGCAGCGATTGCGCCGGTCATCCGGCCGGCGGCGGGGCCATTTGCCGAGTTATTTTTCGGGATTGGTCTGTTTGCAGCGGGAATCACATCTGCCGTGACCGCGCCGCTGGCGGCGGCATGTGGAGTCCGCGAAATCTTTGGATGGCCGGATGATCCCGGACATGCGGGGTTTCGGGTTGTGTGGATCTCCGTGCTTTTAACAGGGATGGGCTTTGCATTTTATGGGCGCAATCCTCTGGAGATCATTCTTGCAGCACAGGCGGCGAATGGACTTCTGCTTCCTTTCATCGCGGGTTTTGTGCTGTTGCTGGCAACCCGGCAGAAGGCCGTTTCTCTGCCACGCTGGTATCTGGGACTTGGAATTCTGGTAACGCTGATCTGTGCGATGATGGGGGTACGCACCCTCCTGTGGGTTTGGGGACAGATGCATTAATTGTCGTCTCCAAACGCTTTGTTGAGTTCACGAATCCGTTTGCGTTCAGTCCAGACAGCGACAATGATGGAGCCCTCGTAGAGCAGGTATAGCGGCAGTGCGGCCGCAAACATAGAGAAGGGGTCGGCCGGGGTGACGAATGCGCCGACAATGAAAACGCCCAGGAACGCGTACTTGCGGGCTGCGCGCAGACGTTTCGGGGTGGCAATGCCCAGTTTTGAGAGGAAGTAGATGACAACAGGGAGTTCAAAAAGGAGGCCGGACCCAAACGCCCACCAGGTGACACTGCTGAAATAGCGGGTAATATCAAACTCGTTACGGATAATGTCGGAGATATTGAAGTTGTTAAAGAAATTGAGCGCCAGCGGGGTAATGACCAGATAGCCGAACAGGATTCCGAGCACAAAAAAGAAGGTTGCAAAGACGGAGACAAATTTCATGCCTGCTTTCTCCCTTGGATAGAGTCCCGGCTCAATAAACTTCCAGATATAGTAGATCAGGATCGGGGAGCCGGCGACAATCCCCACGGCCATCACAATCCCTACAAGTGCAAAGAATTGTCCGGTTACCGTACGGTTTTGCAGATGCAGGTCGGTAAATTCGAGCCCTAGAAGGCGGTAGGTAATGAAGTCTCCGCGTGCGGGTCCCATGAGAACCACATCCACCACCCAGTTATGGAAGATGGCGGCAAAAATGGTCATAAGGACTACACCGCCGACCCCTTTGATGATCGTCCAGCGCAGATCTTCAAGGTGATCCAGGAAGGGCATTTCACTACCTTCCGGCAGCACATTTTCACGCGGCTCTGCGACGGCTCCGGTCTCTCTTTCCTGAATGGCAGCAGAGGTCTTCGCCGCGTTACGACGCGCCAGCAGTCTTCGCCAGTTGAAGCCCATTTTTCTTAAGCACGAACCGCCGAGTCAGAACTTCCCGCCGTAGTTTTTTGATTGAGTGCCAACTCCATCAATGCATCTACCCGGAGGCCCTCTTTTTCAAGTTTTGCCCGTCCACTCCCCCAGGTGAATTCAAAGACGGTAAAAAATCCCGCTACATGAAACCCTTCACTTCTGAGTTGATGAAGTGCGTGGAGTGCGGATGCTCCGCTATTGAGCAGGTCGTCAAGGAGTATGACGGGGAGGTGAGGATCAAGGGGGCCTTCAATCAGGCGCCGCCTCCCATGTGGTTTGCGCTGCAACCGGATAAACCCACCCAGAAGGTGCGGGTATCCATCGGCATGGATGGTTGCACAGACCATTGCATTGCCCCCGAAGCCGCAGCCGGCGACCTGCCTGCATCCCGTCATACGTATCCGGTCCGCAATCAGATTTCCCAGTCTGGAGGCGACGCTGCCATCAAGGAGGGGGATCCGCATGTCCAGAAGCCAGTCCACTTTTGTACCTTCAGGATCAATGATCCTTTCCTGCTCACCGGACACCAGCGCCATATCGTAAATCTCTTCCGATAGGCCTGAATCATGTAAGCAGGTCGATTCTGCTATTTTCCCGACCGTCATAAATCTCTGTGCAAGGGTAGCGTCTGTATACAAAAGCTGACCTCATCGGTTCAGAAAGAGTGATCCAGGGGGCGCATTGCAAAGCATGCTGCATTCATTCTGATTGATCACATAAAAGGTAGCCCGGCCGTGAAGCAGATTTGCAGGGGTTCAGGCCGTTACAAAGTCATAGAGCGGGCGGGCCTCACAGAGCGCATGGATTTCAGCTTGCACCTTGTGCCGGACAGACGTATCCGTTGGCGCACTCAGGACGCGGTCAATCAGCGTGACCACCGCTTCGATATCTGTTTCCTGAAAACCGCGCGTGGTGACCGCCGCGGTTCCCAGCCGGATTCCACTGGTCACGAACGGACTTTTATCATCAAAGGGGACCATATTTTTATTTACGGTAATGTGTGCGGACTGCAGAGCATGTTCTGCATCTCGTCCGTTGATTTTCCTGCTGCGAAGGTCAACCAGTATCAGGTGATTGTCGGTCCCTCCGCTCACAACGTCATAGCCGCGCGACAGGAAGGATGCGGCCATGACGGCTGCATTTTTTTGCACCTGTCTGGCATATGAAATGAATTCGGGCTGCAGCGCCTCCCTGAAAGCGACTGCTTTGGCGGCGATGACATGGACGAGGGGGCCCCCCTGCATTCCAGGAAAGACCGCAGAGTCAAGCAGTTCGCTCATTTTGCGGACGCGGCCGCTTTTGGGGGCAACCTTGCCGAAGGGGTTTTCAAAATCACGTCCGATCAGCAGCATCCCCCCGCGCGGCCCGCGGAGTGTCTTGTGTGTCGTTGTGGTGACGATATGTGCATGCGGCAGCGGATCATTCAGGACCCCTGCGGCAATCAGTCCGGCAGGGTGGGCCATGTCCATCCACAGGAGTGCATCGACTTCGTCGGCGATGGTCCGGAATGCTTCGTAGTCAAAATCACGCGAATAGGCGCTGGCTCCGATAGAGATCAGTTTGGGATGAACGGATTTTGCTTTATCCCGCACACGATCCATATCAATACGCCCGTCATGTTCCACCCCGTAGTAGGTTGGCTGAAACCAGATGCCTGAAAAATTCACGGAGCTTCCATGTGTCAGGTGTCCGCCATGTGCAAGGTCAAGTCCCAGGAAGGTGTCTCCAGGTTTCAAACAGCTCAGATAGACGGCAGCGTTGGCGGAGGCCCCTGAATGGGGTTGCACATTGACCCAGTCACATTGAAAGAGCTGTTTTGCACGACTGCGGGCCAAATCCTCTGCGACATCTGTAAATTCACATCCTCCGTAATAGCGCCGGCCCGGCAGTCCTTCTGCATACTTATTTGTGAAGACGGAGCCTTGGGCCTGCATGACACTTCGGGAGACAAAATTTTCCGAAGCGATCAGTTCCAGGCCGTAATTCTGCCGGTGGACTTCCTGTTCAACAGCGGCGTAGATTTCGGGGTCTTGTGATAAAAGATGATTCATGTGAATGACGGATCAATTGGTTATTTGCTCCCCATCATGGCGTAGATGAGAATATTGGTCCCCATTTGGAGTGCGGGGGTACGGATTTCCGGCGGCAGGTCGTGCACCGATTCGGGTTCCCAGCCATCGCCGAGATCACTTTCGTAGCTGTAGAAGACACAAAGGCGTCCATAGCGGTCAAACAAGCCGAATCCCTGGGGCGGCCGGCCGTCATGCTCATGGATTTTCGGCAGTCCATTCGGGAACGTGTAATGGGTATGATAGATGGCGTGATCAAAGGGAAGTTCGGTGAACTCCTGCTGCGGGAACACCTTGGCCATTTCACGGCGGATGGCTTCATCTAGACCGTAGTTATCATCAATATGCAGGAAGCCTCCCTGTTCCAGGTATTGACGCAGCCGGGTGGTCTCGTGTTCTGTGAACACGACATTTCCATGTCCGGTGAGATACAGGTACGGAAAGGTAAAGAGTCGGTCATTTGAGAGTTCCACCACCTCGGGCGCTGGCGCAACATTCAGCAGGGTTTCAGATCGAACATGGGCCAGGAGTTCTGGGAGTGACTGTTCGTCGCTGTACCAGTCTCCGCCTCCGCCATATTTGACGCGTGCGACAAAGAGCGCATACTCCTGCGCCTTACACGGGACGGCAAGGATCATACACAGATACAGCAATCGGGTCACGAAACCGGGGAGCAAGTTTTCCCTGGGTTGTACGATCGCAACTCCAACTTGATTGCATTGCAGGCAATTTCAGATCCCGTGACACTGATTCAGCGTGTTTATGCGGATCCGTACTGGTTCCTTTGCCGCCCCGAATGTGGTTGAGTCCAGATCAGCAACGGAGTAGGAACCACTTGTACAGAGGCATGTGCAATCTGGCAGGGGGATCATGCCAGATCAGCGAAAAAGGCCTTTGCCCGTTCCGACAGACCAGCGTGTGTGCATGCCATTTTGGGGGGGCTGGGGACTTTTTATAGAGGCAGAAATTTCAACATCTGGAACCTGAGCATGTGCGAGGGGTGTAGATACTGCAGACTTTTCTGATTACGGTTATGGGAACACCAGTTATCATCTCAATTGCGGCCATTGCCTTAGGAATTGTCGCTCTGTTATGGCGAATGCATACCTCAACGATTAAGCGAATAGACAGGGTGTATTACCTTCTCAAGGATAAATATGACCATCTTAGCGAGAAAATTGATGCTCAGTGTCTTGAGATGAATAGAGGAATCGATGCAATTTACAGGCTGTTAGACTCGTTGAAGGATTTGATAGCTGCAGTGAACGGTCGGCTCTCAAGGATAGAAGGTATGCTTTCAAATAGACCATGGGAGGTTAATTCTTTGGGTGGCTCCGCGTCGTTTCCAGTTATGCACGGCCAGCGGTCTATGGATACGTCTCGTCCTTAGTTCCTTGCTTTTAAGGCGCTGATAGGGGGGCGGGTGCAATCAACAGTTGACTTGTGTTGCGGATGTGCAGGATTCATCCAGATCAACGAAAATCTGGCCAGCACAAGCCGGGTATCTTTGTGAGATCGCATCCTGTGCTGTAAATGTGAGGGGGAGTTGCGTGAATACCAGCAAAACGCCTGAATCGCACAAAATGTTCTAGAATTCGTAAATAACAGAAACGTTACGTTCCTGTTATTTGTATATTACGTACCCTCGACAATATAATGATTATATTAGTATATGTGCAATCGGGCTAGCAGCATCGTGCCAGATCAGCGAAAAAGGCTTTTGCCCGTTCCCACAGACCAGCGTACGTGCATTCTCATTTTGGGTTCTGGGAACTTTTTACAGAGGCAGGAATTCAAGCGTCTGGAACCTGAGCATGTGCCAGGGATTGTAGACATCATAAACTTTTCTGATTAACATTATGGAAACACCAGTTATCATCTCAATTGCGGCCATTGCTTTAGGAATTGTTGCTCTGTTATGGCGAATGCATATCTCAACGATTAAGCGAATTGACAAGATATACCACCTTCTTAGTGGTAAATATGACCTTCTTAGTAAGAAATATGACTTTCTTATTGAGAAAATTGATGCTCAGACTCTTGAGACGAATAAGAAAATTGATGCTCAGACTCTTGAGACGAACAAGAAAATCGATGCTCAGACTCTTGAGACGAACAAGAAAATTGATGCTCAGGCTCTTGAGGTGAATAGAAGAATAGATGCGATTTACAGACTGTTAGACTCGTTGAAGGATTTAATAGTTGCAATGAACGGTCGGCTCTCAAGGATAGAAGGTGTGCTTTCAAATAGACCATGGGAGGTTAATTCTTTAGGTGGCTCCGCGTCGTTTCCAGTTACGCAAGGCCAACGGTCCATGGAAACGTCTCGCACTTAGTTCCTTGCGAGGTGCTGACAGAGGTTAGACTCGCTAGAGGAGCCGGCGGGATACTGTCAGTTGGTTTGTCCAGTTCTGGGATGAGGATTTCTCTCGTCCGGATCTTCTTCGTTTTCTCATATTTTAGGCTGCATTTCTGGCAGGAATCTAGATTTGGGGTTTTGCATGGAGTTCAAATGTGCCACAGTTTTTTGGCTGCTCCATTGGAATGAATCACAGAACAATCGGGTACTGCCTGAATCATTGCCCACCAATCCAGTTCAGATAAATTAATGGTCGTTTTCGGTAGAAATAACCCATTAGGTGGTGTTCCCTTGCTCTTATGTATATAGGGATGCAGCACCGAAAGGCAGTGTGGGGCTAAGCATCGGAAGTGGTGAGCGCGGTATTTGTGGAATTAAGATGGCGGAATTTGATCAAGCGTATTGGTTTCACTGTACTTGGATGGGCATTTCATGAGAATATGTTCCGCCTCAAAGATAGTTCCATTCAGACGGCCCTCCACGACCAGTTTTTCTGCATTCTCAAAACTGGCCGGCTTTGTGTTGTGGTAGTGGACTTTTCGTACGGTCCCTTCATCATCCTGCATGTGAAACGTAAAGAGATTGACTTCCGGATCATAATGTGCGGTTTCCGGATGTACCCAGTAACCAACCACATGAGCATGTGCTCCTGAAGCTTCTGCTTCGGAGAAGAGCATATAGCCACTGACCTGTTCCCCGAAGTTGAACAGAAGCAGTGATGCAAATGCTACAAGGCTGATCAGGCTGATAATAGTACGAGGCTTACGCATGGTTTGAATAATCTGGTTGGTGGATTCTACTGCGGTTCGTCCAAATAGTCCCCGTGCAGTATTTCAGAATCCCAGGTTTCCGATTCGGCTGGCGCTCAAAATGGTTCAATTATGCCTCCCCGGTGATGGATGCATGGTGTTTTTGTAAAAAGTAGAGGGAGGATCCATGTGATCCGAAGTCTGTCAAGATGTCACCGATCTGCCATCTTATCGGGAATATCATTGAACGATTACTGGACGTTTGAATCAATCGCTGTGGAAGGTCCAATGTTATGCGCATTCGTATTCATTGCGTCATTGTGTGCTATTGCCCGGCGGATGGCCAAGACCTCTTCATAGTCCTCGATGAAGATTCCATGGGGGCAATTTTCCATTTGACGGCGTTCATTTATCGTGATTTTCCTGAGACCCGCCCCATCGTCAGGATCCACATAGAGCCAGTACACAAGTATATCATCGGGCGAAAGTCGCTTTTCTGCAATCCAGCGCCGCGTACGAAGCAGTATCATTTCCGAGTGGTTCTCAAGAATCGTGGATCGTTCACATTTCGCGAGATTTTCTAGAAAAAGTTCCGCGACATGAGCATGGGCGGCGGGCTGAAGTCCCGTTTCTGGATGTTCGATGATGTCAACTCCCGGGTCCGACTAGTTTGCAGTCAAGGCGGCCACCGCAACGGGTAAAACCTGTAAGAGTCCGGCACCGGATTGGTCAAGGGGGATACCAGCACCGTTAGTGTCTGATCTTACGGTTAGATCAAAGTATCGACCCTCGGCTTTAAGTTCAATCCTCACCCCAAAAGCTTTTCGATACCATTCTCTGACAGAATCCCACAGATCATTGTCGGCCGCCAATGCCACAGGCGCATGCATTCCATTTGTATTATGCGCATCAGGAGCATAGGCCTCCGTCGTAAAATGTGATGAAGCAATGCGACGGGGACACTTGAGATAGCGAACACCGTTGGCCCATTTTCTGATTTCCTCAATTTGAGGATCAATCCAGTTTGGGAGTTGATGCGTTTTCTGAGGCAATACCCCCTTCCAGATAATAGGACGTTCATCTGGCTCTCCTCCCGATACAGATACATCATACAGAGATTGCGGATCAAGGCTTTTTCTTTGCGCTTCAATGCGGTCTGTTCCGCTGGCCAAACACCAGTTTAGAATCTGGCGCTCGTCTGGTTTTGGTGGTTTTTTCACATTTTGGACTGTTACGTTTAGAAGGGATTCATTGCTCCCATTTGCCAGTTCAGCAGACAGGGACAACTTGCCATGTATGGCATGTCCATTCACTAAATCCACAAAGGTTCTCCCGTGACGGATCTTATCTGCATGGAGCAACAGCGGTTCAGGGCTATGGTTCCCCGAGAGAACAAGGCTGCCCGCCAATAAATGAATTGCCCGGGTCAGCGCTGTTTTGCCGGAATTATTCGCCCCGACAAGAATCGTTAAAGGAGCAATTTCAAAGTTTATATCCTCACGAAAACACTTGTATCGCTTGAGGTTTAACTTTTGAAGTTTCATGGCTGTAAGTGCACAGATAATCCTGACGGGATGTTAACGGCAGATTCCTCGCATGGTTTGCGGTGTCATGCCGATCAGATACCATCAAGGCTGCAAGGCCCCTTTGGTCAGGTGTTGAGGCAAAGGATAAACAGGTCAGAATGTGACCATCTGCCATCTGTGCTTGTGCCAGCAGGATTCAGAGTCATGCGGATGATCAAATCGCATTGGCATTCATTTATTTGTGCGTCTCTTCCCGTTTGAGAAGATGTTGCACCGAGGCCTCAAGGCGATTGATTTTCCGGTCGGTTGCGTAGATGAAGATCACGATCCCTGTCCAGATGATCAGGACAACCGCCAGAACAACCATCAACTTATCATTGTCCAGCATCGTCGCTTCAAAGCCGGAAGTTTGCAGGAGTAGAGAGAACATAATACGGTAAGTCATGAATGCTTTTCCAGAATAGATTGCAGGGTGTCCGAGGCATGCGCTAACCGGACGCGCTGCGTATATAGCAGCCATCCGAGTCCGATAAATCCAAGGACCGCCGGGTAGAATACCACGCGCATGATCGGATCGGTAATGTCACTGAATGCCGGATTCCCCTCCGCACCAGGGTGCAGACTTTCCAACCGGCGCGGAAGCACATACAGCAGAAAAGGCACGGTTGCAAATGCAAAAATATTGTAGACAGCGGCAATCCTTGCCCGTATGACTGGATCATCTAACGCACCCCGAAGGGCAAAATACGCACAGTAGATCAGTACCTGGACTGCGGCCATGGATTGCTTTGGATCAAAATTCCACCAGATATTCGTTCCCTCATACCAGGTAAACCGTGCCCACATACTCCCGGTTGCCAGGCCTAACAGCCCAAATACAATCGCCACCAGCGCGGCAGTGCTGGACCGGAGGTCACTCACCGGGTTCTTTGTTCTGAGGTGTTGAATCGCATGAACGGCGGAAAGAGCCGTCAATGCCATCATCGTAAACCACATCGGAACATGGAAATACAGATTCCGGGCCGTGTGCTCCAGCATGGCTACATGTGGGATATTCAGCCATGCCCCCGCAAAAGAAAATGCTCCCAGGAGAACGAGTGTTATCCAGATGATGATGATCAGGCGGATGCCCTTGTAGTTACGAGGCATCAGGTGAAATTCTTTTTAGGTTTCCCAAACATAGTCGAAAAGGAGGATAGACGCGGCAATCACAACCCCGGAAAAACTCACCATCGTCACTAAGGATCCAATCGCGGCACTCCATCCATCTGTGGCAAAAGACTGTCCTGTAAAACTTAAATGAGTGGCTTCAACGGCAGAAAGCAGTAAAGGGATCAAAATCGGGAAGAGCAGCACGGGAAGCAGCGGTCCGCCGCGTGTCGTTCGTGAAATAATTGCCGACAGAAGCGTGGCCGCTCCCGCAAGCCCCAAAGTCCCAAGACAGATCGTCAAAACAAAAAGACCCGGCAATGCCACCTCAACATTCAGCAGCACCAGAAATATCAGCGAGGAAACCGCATTCGCACACAGAAGTGTCAGGAAGCCGTAGCAAAGCTTGCCGAGATAGACCATCTGCGGCTGCGTATGTAATTGCAAAAAAATTGCAGTTCCGCGTTCCTGCTCAGACAGAAATGCGCGTCCCAACCCCAGTGCTGCTGTAAAAAGGACTACAATCCAAAGTAACCCGGCCTTCGTTTCAGAGGCAAGATCAGTGCTTGCCGCTGCAAATGAGACCACAAACAGAGTGCTGAGTACGAAGATGAGCAGGGTGCCCAGCACGGATTTATTACGCAGTTCCAGACGGAGATCCTTCAGGAGCACCGCCGTTGCCCCGGCAATCCAGCTGGATGGCTCGTTGGACATGCTCATGATGCGTGACGCACTGCTAATTCCTCAGCCGTAATCAAACCTTCGGGCCGGGGCAGAAAGACGGGGTGTCCGCGGGTCGGAGGAGCAAAGTCGCCGACAAATTCAATTTCCGTTTCCAGATGGTATCCGGTCTGTCGGGCGACATCTTTTTGAACATAGGCGACAAGCGCCTGGAGATCGGCTGCGGTTCCGTCTGCGTGATTAACAATAATGTTGGCATGGCGGTGTGTGACGACCATGCCTCCAAAACTAGCCCCCTTAAGGCCACATTCGTCAATGAGCCGCCCGGCTCCAATGCCCTGAATTTTTTTGAAGATGGATCCGACGCTCGGCTCTGTCTTCAGGTCAGGATGCCGTAATGCACGCCAGGCGAGGTTTTCCTTCATGATCCGGTAGATGTCGGCCTTATCTGTTTCTCGGAGCCGAAATGTAGCGCTCAGCACAATGTCATCCCGCCAGTGCAGAATAGATTTATCGTATCCAAACTCAAAATAATCAACTCCGACACGTTTGGATTCATTTTTCTCGGTCAAAAGATCCGCATAGTCCAGCACTTCTTCAATGAACATCGTACGTTCACGGGCCGGGGCAGGGGAGAGAAAATGGAGATTCTGCCAGAGCGCACCGCCGACGGTGGAGGGAATTCCAACGTAGTGCTCAAGGCCGGAGAGAGACTGTGCTGCAGCAAGTTCAATCAGTGCAGGATATACGGTGGCACCGCTTTCTGCGGTAACCAGATTTCCGTCAACGCAGATTCGGTCGGCAACATTATGGATCACAACGCCGCGGAAGCCGGCATCGCCAATAATAATATTGGCCCCCTTTCCCAGCAGAAAATAGGGGACTTCCAGTTCACGGACAGCCCGGATTGCACACTCCAGTGCAGAAGCACTGGCGGTCTTTATGAAAAAATCTGCCGGCCCTCCGACCTGCATGGTCGTATAGGGAGCCAGTCGGACATTCTCTTCAACAGCCGCCTCTGTGCCAATTAGCTTTTTAAGCGTTTGTATCATTTCAATAAAGCGAAATCAACCGTGGAACAAGTGATCGGGTAAATCGTTGAAGCGGTTTTGTACACACCACCAGACTTCCTTTAAGGATAAGAAATGAACAGCAGATCAAGTATGCCGAATGTGTCTCGCCTGTTGACGCGAGGAGCAATACTCGCCGCAATCGTCCTTGTTATCGGTGCAATGGCGGCCGGTTGCATGACCACGACACTCGTCTCCGGTGAGGCGGGTGTCCGATACTCTCCCTTCGGAGGAACCGACCGGGATGACGTATACGGCGAGGGACTCCATCTCCATGCACCGTGGGTCACGGTCATCAAATATGATGTTCGCGTACAGGAAAGGCTTGAGAATATGGAGGCCCTCTCCTCAAACGGGCTGTCTATCGGCACGGATATTTCGGTACGCTGGCGTCCGAGTTCGGAGACGCTTCCAGTCTTGCATATAGACTACGGGGTTGATTATTTCCGGAAACTCATCGGCCCGGAGCTTCGAAGTGTCGTTCGTGAAGTGATTGGGCAGTTTACTCCCGAAGAGCTCTATTCCAGCCGGAGAACGGAATTGCAGGATCAGATTTTTGCCAGGGTGAAGGAGAGTGTAGAGAGTGAAAATGTAATCATTGAGGCGATTTTAATTCGGGATGTACGGCTTCCAGAGCAAATCAAGATGGCGATTGAAAATAAATTGAAAGAGGAACAGGAGGCGGAGAGATACGAATTCACCATTGATAAAGAACGTCTGGAAGCAGAGCGCAAGCGCATTGAGGCCGAAGGGGAAGCTGACTATCAGCGGATTATCACGGCAAGCCTTACATCACAATTCCTCCGCTTCAAGGGAATTGAGGCGACGCAGCAACTGGCGAATTCACCGAACAGCAAAACGGTCATCGTTGGCGGTGGTGGAGACGGGCTTCCCCTGATCCTGGGTGGTCAGTAGTTTCTGGCGGATGGGATTGGGCAGGGGAGCCGGGGCAGTTTGCCGGCTTCGTGACAGGGTTGTATGCGAAAGCGGGGCACTGCCCGTCAATGCGTGGGAGGCTTGACGGGTTGTGCTGCTTTGCCCTCTACAGATTTGGTCCTGTCGAAATCATGAAGGCAGTTTCGGGGCCCTGATCTTACAGGTGCACATTCGTCCGGGGCGGATCTGCGTACATTCATAAATGAGGCATGCCTCCGCATCTGATGAAAGGGGACGTACTTCGTAATTGCAGGAGACCATTTGTGGAATGGCCCCCGCTTTCCCATTGGTGGATTCGTCAACACAGTTCTCAAAACTGTGCACTGCAGCCCTGATCCCCTGCCCGGAAAACCTGACCTGTCCCGACCTGATTAGGGAAATACCCAAATTGTGAAGTTTGTGTGAATTCGAGAAATATTTGCGATAATACGGGGAAAAGCGTTTATATTAGGTGAAAATTACAGTTTGATCTGTGTTCAGCGGGCAGAAAAGGCTGCTCCGTAACGTTGTGGATGTCGGAGACAGTGTGGGAGGTGTTCGCAAGCGAGGGGACGTATGCCTGCTGATTCAGATCTGTGCTGTGTGTAGCTTTTTTGATGCTGTGTAGCAGCAGTCTACTTTTGAGATGCGCATTCTGTATACATTGGGTTTAATCGTCGTCTGGTCGGCTGGGAACGTTTTTGCCCAGTCCGGCAAAATTGCGGGCCAGGTGACCGACGAGTCAGGAGATGGGCTTCCCGGAGTGAATATTTTTATCCCCTCGACTCTGCAGGGGGCAACCTCGGATCTGGATGGATACTATACCATCCTGAACGTATCCCCCGGCACATACACGATCCGCTCCTCATTTATTGGCTTCGCCAGCCAGGTTGTTGAGGGCGTTCGAGTGAATATTGAGCAGACCACGACCGTCAATTTTCAATTGATGGAGGATGCAGTGGGGCTGGAGGAGATGGTCGTAACGGCGGAACTGCCGGTTGTGCAGGCGGATGTGTCCAACAGCCAACTGAATGTGAGTTCTGATCAGATTGAGGCGTTACCGGTATCGAGCGTGAACAGCGTCGTTGGTTTGCAGGCAGGGATTCAGGGACTTTCCGTGCGTGGAAGTGGTTCCGATGAACTCTCCTTCATGGTCAATGGCCTGACCTTAAGAGATGAACGGAACAATGCCCCCTACACCAGCATCAGTCTGTCCTCTGTGGAAGAAGTGCAGGTTCAGACGGGCGGCTTCAATGCAGAGTATGGGAATGTACGTTCAGGTGTCGTGAATGTGGTGACCAAAGAGGGAGACCGGAACCGCTATTCGGGCAATGCGATCCTTCGTTACAGCGCCCCGGCACAGAAACATTTTGGACCTCGTGCGGATGATCCCGATTCCTACTGGATTCGTCCATTCATCGACCCGGATGTTGCGTGGGCCGGCACGGAAGCCGGAGGATGGGACGAATTCACCCAGGGACAGTATCCACGGTTTGAAGGATGGATTGCGATTGCCGAGGAACGGCTGAAGGATGATGATCCTGCCAATGATATGACTCCCGAGGCACTGCAACAGGCATTCCTGTGGCAGCACCGTAAAGCAATGGAGGTGGTTAAGCCTGACTACAACGTTGATGTTGGCTTTGGCGGGCCGGTTCCCTATTTCGGTCAGAGGTGGGGAGGCCTTCGTTTTTATGCCTCATTTCGGGCAGATCAGAGCATGTATCTGATTCCACTGAATTCGGACCGCTATCAGGAATGGTCCGGGCATGTGAAGGTGACTGCGGATATAATCCCGGGAATGAAGGTTACATTTGAGCAGTTAAGGGGGCGTATCACAGGTACTTCAACCAGTCGGGCCGGGCAGCCGGGGATTTTCCGGTCCCCTTCCAGTATTGCCGGCCAGTTGAGCCGTGTCAGTTTTATTGATGCCAGAATTTACTCAACCGACTACTGGACCCCCACGGAGGTCAATAACTCAATGAGCGGGTTGAAACTCACGCATACCCTCAGTAACTCTACATTCTATGAGATCCGCGTTAACATTTTCCGCTCAAAATATGATACAAATCCGGGGCGGCTGCGGGATGAATCGCCTGTAGTGCAGTTTGGGGGAGTGGGATTTGACGAGGCACCATTCGGGTTCCAGCCAAGGCCGACCTTCGGGGTAGACGGTATGCGTACCGGTGTAGGCATGAGTAATGCCCGGGATACCAGTATCGTTACGGCCTACAATATCAAGGGGGATCTCACCAGTCAGTTGAACCGCTTCCTGCAGATCAAAACCGGGGTTGAGTATAATCTTTCGGATTCGAAAGTGAACTACGGGCGTTATGATGCATTCCTGCCAAGCAGCAACTCGCATTCCCGGTGGGACCGCACACCGGTGCGCGGAGCCGCCTATGCGCAGGGTAAGCTTGAATTCTCGGGCATGATTGCAAATCTGGGACTTCGGCTGGATTACTTTAATGCAGGGGGGGACTGGTACGAGTTTGAGCCGTTCAATGCCGCGTTCAGTGCGCGGTTTGCTCCAGGCATTGACACGCTATTAACGCAGGAGCCGACGCGCCACATTTTTGCCCTGAGTCCGCGGATGGGGGTCTCGTTCCCGATTACAGAATACAGCAAACTTTACTTCAATTACGGGCACTTCCGCTCGCTTCCGGATCCGAACAATCTGTTTCTGTTACGGGAATTTACCGAGACCGGGCAGATCAGCCGCGTTGCCGATCCCAATAATCCCCTGCCGAAGACCGTTGCCTACGAACTTGGCTATGAGCAGTCACTTTTTGACCAACTGCTGATTCGAATGGCCGGCTACTACAAGGATGTTTCTCTGCAACCCTATCTGACCGAATATATCAGCCGGGACGGGCAGGTGAATTATACGATCTCTGAGCCGAACTCATTTGAAGATATTCGGGGCTTTGAATTTACGTTATCCCGGAATCGGGGCCGCTGGATTCAAGGCTTTGTGAACTATACCTATATGGTATTTACGTCGGGGTATTTCAGTCTTCGGCGGAATTTTGAGAACCCCACTGCGCAGAGAGAATTTGCGGAAAGTGATGCGGAGCGGCGCCGCGCATCCTCCAGACCGCAGCCCCGTCCCTATGCCCGGCTGAATCTGGACTTTCTGACTCCAGCCGACTTTGGGCCGCGCATTGGGTCCTATGCGATTCTGGGAGACTGGCGAATCAGTGTGATCGGTAACTGGCAGCAGGGAGCAAAATACACCTGGACCGGCGGCGGTGCCGTTCCCGGTGTCATCAACAATGTTTCGTTTCTAGACTACTGGAATGCAAACCTGCGTTTTACCAAAAATATCGTCATTGCAGGCAGGCGTGCACAGTTGTTTGTGGATATTTTCAATGTGTTGAATACCCGCAGGCTTTCCTTTAACGGGTTCATTGACGGAAACGATCAACTGTCCTATCTGCGATCTTTACATCTCCCCGAGTCGGAGGATTATCAGACCAATATTCCAGGTGATGACAAGATTGGTGCCTACCGCAAATACTCGGTGGCGTATCAGCCAATGCTGCGCATTCCGACACGGGAGAGTGTGACTGCTCCCAATGAGGGGGTCATTTACTGGGAATATGAGACCCGGCAGTATCTGGTTTATCGCAACGATACATGGGGGGCAGCCGATTCCGGTGTTGTCGATCAGGTGCTGGAGGACAAAGCATACATTGATATGCCAAATCAAAGTTTTCTCACCTTCCTGGATCCGAGGGATATTTTCTGGGGCATCCGGCTGTCCTTTTAGACCATGACGCAATCCATCACAACATGGCTTTTCCGGTGCTTTGCGCTGTGGATTTTCATCATGTTTTCCGTTTCCGGTTTTCCTGTTCAGGCGCAGTTCGTCAACAAATGGCTGTCAGCAGGCTCCATGCATAACTGGTACTCGGAAGTGGGGAGTGAGTGTGAGGTATGCGGCTTTGTGGGGGAACAGCAGGATGGACTTCGCTGGCCGGGAATTTACAGGTTTACAGATATGCAGGCAGCCAAAGCACTGTGGATCGGTGCCGTGAATGTAACGGATGATATCGGAACGAATTACCCCTATCGGGTGGTGCATGTCGGGCCGCGCGTATCCGGCGGCGGAGAGTTTTTTCCGATCCGCTTTGAACTGATCAGCCGCCTGCCTCCAACGGCGGTGTTAGTGGACGGAGCCATTACCGAGCCGGAGGCCGCCATGGTCACCGAGTACAGTGATCCGTCCATTCCCGCGGATGTGATGATTATGAACGAGGCCAATACGCTTTTGGGGATCACAATGGAGCGAAAAATTCTCCAGTTTACTCAGGAGTATCACGATAACTATCATATCCTTGAGTACACGTTTACAAATACGGGGAATACCGATGATGATTCCGAGATTGAACTCCCCAACCAGACACTGGAGGGCGTGTACTTCTTTTTTCAGTGGCGGCTTTCGGTGGCCAAGGAAACCCGGTATGTGATTGGCAACGGTACAAGCTGGGGGCTGAATGCCATGCTGGATACCCGGGGGGACGGCGTGAAGGAGGATCCTCCCGGTGAGGATTTTCGGGCCCAGTTTGTATGGCACGGCAAGTTTCCCCCCTTCAGCACCTATGACAATATTGGCGGACCGATTCTGCCGGATGCACTGCCGGCCCTTAATATAGCGCCTACGGACACCACGGGTCGGTTGGGTGCATCCCAGTTTGTAGGAGTCGTCACTCTGCACGCAGACACCTCGCCTTCGGATCAGACCGATGATGCGAGTCAGCCGAGCACGACCTCCTGGATCGGCTCCGATGACCCCTACACATCCCAGAATGATGCCTTCAATCCAACGAAAATGGAGGTTGAGTATGCGGTGATGTCGGCGGGGCATAAATCCCCGCGTCATGCGGATGTAGTGGAGCCTTCTGGCCTTCCGGGCTTTCTGGAACCAACGGGGGACCCGAGTCTTGGCACGCCAGGGGGATTTTCGAATGCGAACGGGTACGGCCCCTACACATTGGCACCCGGGGAAAGTGTCCGAATTGTCGTCGCAGAGGGTGCATCCGGCCTGAGCCGGGAAGCGAATTCAGCGATTGGCCGCGCCTACAAAGACTCTGGTGCGAATAGCAGTACCCCGATTACGTTGGATGTTCATGGCCAGTCCCATACGATGACCAAGAATGAGTGGGTATTTACGGGTCGGGATTCATTATTTCAGGCATTTCGGCGCGCAATTGCCAATTATGAATCAGGGTATACGATTCCCCGTGCGCCGGCACCCCCAGGCATCTTTGAGGTGGATGGGGGAGGAGACCGGATTCAGTTGACCTGGGCACCGCACAGTACGGAACCGGTTCCGGACCGCTGGGAGGTTTATCGTGCACAGGGCCGTTTTGACAGCACCTACACCCTGGTTCACACGGCCTCAGGTGGAGACACGAGTTTTGATGATACCACGCCGATTCGCGGGATTGACTATTACTACTATCTGGTTGCGGTACAGAGTGCCAGCCAGAATGACGGCACGGGGCTTACTCCGCCGGGACGGGAATTACGAAGTTCCCGGTATGCCACCCAGACCTATACTCCGACTCGATTAAAACGGCCGGCGGGCGAGTCATTGTCGGATGTACGGATTGTTCCGAACCCGTTCAATATTGGATCCAGCCCGTTTGTACGGTTCCCGGATCAAACGGATAAGTTGGCGTTTTTTAATATCCCCGGCCGCTGTACGATTGCGATTTACACAGATCTGGGGGAACTCGTGGATGAGATTGAGCACACCGACGGGAGCGGGGATGAATTCTGGGATCATACAACCTCATCCCGTCAAGTTGTATCCAGCGGTGTCTATATTGCCGTCATCACGGATCTGGATACGGGGGAGAGGATCATCAAGAAATTTGTCATTATCCGCTAAGGTCTTATGAAGCGCTGGGCTGCCATATTGATTCTCCTGCCTCTTTTGACGGCGGTGCCTGTGTCTGCACAGCAGGAAAAGCTTGCGCAGACTACAATGAAGTTTTTGTCGGTGTCGGTGAGTCCCCGTGCCGCAGCGCTTGGAGACGCGCTTACGGCGGTTGACCATGGATCTGCCTCGCTCTTCTACAATCCAGGCGGGATGGCCTGGCAGGAGAGTAATCTGGATGTAGCTCTTGGTCAGATGCAATGGATTGCAGAGATCAATTACTCAATGGGAAGTCTTTCTTTCCGTCCGGGCAGCGGTCGTTTGGGGGTACTTGGCTTTTCATTTGTGATGGTGGATTATGGGGAACTGGAGGAAACGATCCGTTTTGATAACGAGCAGGGATTTCTGGATGTCGGAACTTTCTCGCCATCGGCATGGAGTTTTGGGGTTGGGTATGCACGGAAGTTCTCTGACCGCTTCTCGGTGGGCGGGCATGTCAAGTGGGCAAACCAGTATCTGGCAAACCCGGTGTCTGCCATTGATGATGCGGGAGAATACATGCGGGAGAATGTGGAGGAGGGGGTATTGGCCTATGATTTTGGGGTGCTGTACAAGACGGGATTCCGGAGTTTGAATTTTGCTGTCAGCGCCCGCAATTTTGCCCCGGAGATTACGTTCAGCGAAGAGAGTGTTGCATTGCCGCTGACGCTCAATATCGGAATTTCCATGGAAATAATGGATATGATCATGCAGGGATCCAATATGCACCAGTTGTTACTCTCGGTGGATGCGGCGAACCCGCGTGATTTTTCGGAGCAGATCAAGGCCGGGATGGAATATGTTTTCCTGAATACCTTTATTTTGAGGGGAGGGTATGCGTTTCCAACGGATGCACAGGGATTTAGTGTGGGCTTAGGATTAAAGCAGTCTCTCCGGCGGTTCGGGTTCGGGGCAGACTATTCCTATACTGATTTTGGAATTTTATCAAATGTACAACGTCTTGCTATACGATTATCGCTATAGGGCGGGGCGTTGGTCCCCGCTGATTTTAGCACTGCCGGTGTGCTTCGTGCTGCTTTTGGGCTGCGACTCCGGCACTGCACCGAGTATTTATGATCCAGATCGCGGCAGTTTGTCGGATCCGGTGATTGAGTCGGTTGCGCCGGAGGGGCGGGCTTTGGCCGGGGTGGATATCGTGACGCTCACGGGGCAGAATTTTTCCAATGAGGTCACGGCCAATCTAGTCTATTTCGGGGATGCCCGGGCGGATGTGGTGGAGGCCTCGGGCACGCAGCTCCGGGTTGCCGCTCCGAATACTCCCCGGCCGGAGCTGGAGATTCGGGCGGTGGTGATCGGGGCGGAGAATTTCAGTAATCGTGTGTCTTATGGGCTTGACCCGCCATTCGTTAAATTTGGCGATGTGAAAGATTTTGAGGATATCTTCGGGATTACGACCGATCCGGCGGGGAATCTATATGTATCTCTGCTGGCGTTTAGCCTTCCGGTCGGGATTATCCGTATCTCTGCTGAGGGAGAGCGGAGTGATTATATTACCCCATCCACCTTCGTCTGGGTCGATATGGAGTTTGGGGCAGACGACTATCTGTACGCGGTCCGATCTGTGCGGGCGATATTCCGGTTTGCGGGAAGCGGGGCAAGCCCGGAAGTGTTCGCGGTCATTCCCACCAGTACGGTCCGGTTAAATACCCTGACGATTGACTCTGATGGACGAATATGGGCCGCGGGGGATAACACGGAAATTTACAGTGTCACGCCGGACGGAGACATCAACGGCCATGCGTTTGAGGCAGATGTTCGAGACATTGCCTTGTTTGGTGACCACCTCTATGTGGCGGGAACGCAGGGGGATCTAAGCGGGGTATGGCGTTTCGGAATGGACTCCAATCATACCCTTCGGGAACCTGAGATGTTTTTCGATGTTACCACCTTTAACGGCGCAACGGCATATGCCTTGGAGTTTTCTGCAGCCGGGCAATTGTTCGTTGGGACAGATGCGGCCGATCCCGTGATTGTGGTGGATTCTGAAGGGACGGGCCAGGTATTATATCCTGGAGTTTTTGAGCAATCTGTCCGGCAGTTTTCGTGGGGATTGGATTTGCAGCTTTATGCGGCGACCAGTTCAACCGAAACTGCTGCTGCCGGCATTATACGTATTACAACGCGCGACTGAGCTATGGGGACTTTTTCTTTTGGCTTGAGGAGCATTCATCTTTACACGTTATCTCTTAACAAACTTTCTTTTTACCATGATTCGTAAAACGTTTCTATTCGTATCAATCCTGTTCATCACCGGCACGGTAAGTGCGCAGAACTGGATTGACCAGGGGCCATTCCCCCCTGATTCATCCTTCACGCTCGCTACTCACGGCCTTGCAGTAGATGGCGAGGGCAAGATTTGGGTTGATCAGTTCACGCGTACTCCTGCGCTGGATATGAAAGGCGATACACTGCGGGATGCAAACGGAAAATCTTTTTTGTCCGGCCCAATTTGGGTTTACAATCCAGATGGGACTTTGGCAATGGAGCCCATTCACATTATCGGGGAAGATACTCTCGGCACCTTCGGGGTAGGTGGCTTTGTCGGAGGAATAAAAACCGATCACGAGGGCAATATAATTGTCGCGATTCGGCAAGGCGGGGTTGGTGGCATTTTATACCGGTTTGATCAGAAGGATAAGACCGGTATCCCAAAGGATAAGCTAGTAGCCGAGAATTATTCTCATGCCTCACCCGGGATTGATGCAAACGGTAATATTTATGTGGCCAATGTAGGTGCCTCGGGAAGTGGTATATTTCAGGTTCCGCCCACTTTTGGTTTTGGGGGACAACTTGTCACGGAGAACCTTAAGTGGGGGATTGGTCGTAACTTAGAAGCATCCGCTGACGGGAATGCTGTATACTGGGCGAATTCGGTTGCAACACAGGCTCCTGGCCTGATTAAGTTCACTCGTTCCGATGAATTTTCGCCTTACACGACCAATTTCAATCCTCTTGACTCTACCGGGATTGTCCATCCAGGACTCACTTCTGAATCCAGTACCCGTCATCCAACCAACGGACTGCTCTATTTTGGGCATGCCAGAGATTGTTGCGGAAGTGCTGCTGATTCCGTTAATCTAACCTTCCTGACGTGGTACGGTCTTGATCCCGCCACGGATGAAATTGCGGATAGTATTCACTTCAATTTGCCTACTGATTACGCTGGTGAGAACACCCGCGCCATTGCGTTTTCACCTGACGGACTCACCGCTTATCTGGGGATATTTAATAACGGGCAGCCAACCGTTAAAAAGTTCATGCGGGGTATGGTCGCCGGCATTGACCGTGATCCAACGGAAATTCCGGACGGGTTTACCTTGTCGCAGAACTACCCGAATCCGTTCAATCCTCAGACCAGCATTGAGTTTGCAATGAAGGATGCAGGCCTGGCTACACTGAAAGTGTATGATCTACTTGGCAGAGAGGTGGCCACACTTGTAGACGAGCATCTGGCTGCCGGTAAGTATACGGCAACTTTTAATGCGACGGATCTCAGTTCGGGCACCTACGTCTACCAGTTTAGCACCGCCGGACATCGTCTCAGCGGCACGATGACGCTGGTTAAATAATCCTTTGCTGAAATTTACATGAAAGGGGATCCCCATGTGTGTGCGGGATCCCCTTTTTTTGTATCTTTGAACCATGACTCACAAGTTTTTCCGCATCATGCCCATTTTTCTGATCACTTGCGCCGCAAGTATTCAATCTGGACAGATCTGGTCATGTTTTCTGTCTCAACCATTTTGGGGATATGAACTCAGGGGTTACTGTGGATGTAAAAGAGTCCAGATATGGACTCCACAGTACTTTTCCTAACCATGGATTCTCGTGAGCGGATGAGTTATTTTACAATTGGTGGTCTGTCGAACACTCTCTTTTCGACCTTGGTCCACAAAAATACCGTTAGAACCAACAAGCATTCTTTTTGCCATGATTCGTAAAACGTTCCTATTCGCATCAATCCTGCTTATGACCGGTACGGTAAGTGCCCAGAGTTGGATTGACCAAGGGCCATTCCCTGACTCAACTTCTCAATGGAGAGGTGGACACGGTGTTGCTGTAGATGCCGAAAACAAGGTCTGGGTGATCCATTACTATCCAGACTTCAGACCCGCAGTTATCGCCGGAGATACATTGAAAAATGCAGAGGGCGGAAACATCCGCTTAAGTGGTATTGCCGTCTACAATTCGGACGGGACGAAATCAGAGATTGGCCCAATCCATTCGTTCGTTCATGAAGGTGTCGGGGATACCCTCTTCTGGGATGCTGCTGATGGGCTGCGAAAGGATCTTCGCGGGATCAAGGCAGACCATAATGGAGATATTATTGTGGTTCTGGGGGGCAATGCCAGTACAATGTACCGGCTGAATCACAAAACAGGCGCGGTGATGAACCGAATTGGAGATTTAAGATTCGGTTCGCCGGCCTCTCCGGGAGTCGATGCGGCTGGGAACATCTACGTTGCCCCTGTAATTGCAGATGCACCGATTTCAATATTTAACAGCGATTTCCGTTGGATCGGTAACGTATCCCTGAGTTCACCCGGTATTGGACGAAGTCTGGAGGTCAGTGCGGACGGAAATACGGTCTACTGGGCTTCTTATACGGAGCGGGGAATCTATAAATATCATCGTGAGGATGAATTCTCGCAGTTCGATTCATTGGGGCTGATTCATGAGGGGATGATTGTTACCTCCGCTGCACGTCATCCAGCTACAGGATACATTTGGCTGGGGCACTCGATCGGGGAAAACGATGCTGTTGCGGACACGGCCGGTATGTTCGGCCCTGAAAGTGAATTGACCTGGTTTGCGATTGATCCAGGTCAGGATGACATGATTGTGGATCAAATTGAGTTTGACTCTCCCTTTACCTATTGTGGGAGTGGTCTTAACAGAGATGCTCGTGCGGTCGGTTTTTCCCCTGATGGGATTTATGCGTATGTGGGAATCTTTGATGTGATACAAGGGCTTGACGCAGCTGGAGATTGTGTATTTCTTGCTGCTGCTCCCAATCGTGGATTTATCTACAAGAAGTTCATGCGGGGCATGGTCACCGGCATTGATCGTGATCCAGCTGAGATTCCAGATGAATTTACGCTGTCACAGAACTATCCGAACCCGTTCAATCCGCAGACCAATATTGCGTTTGAGCTGAAGGAGGCGGGTCTTGCTACACTAAAAGTGTATGATGTACTCGGGAGAGAGGTGGTCACGCTCGTGGATGAGCATCTGATTGCCGGTAAGTACACGGCGACGTTTAATGCCACGGACCTTAGTTCGGGCACCTACGTCTATCAGTTAAACGTTGCTGGACAACGTCTCAGCGGCACAATGACGCTGGTCAGGTAGTGATCCAGGCGAAGTACAAAAAAAGAAAGGTATGCTCCATGCCTTTATAATACGATGGATGGACATTTACTCCAATGGAAGAGTTACGCCGGTGTTTCAGTCAATAGTGTCTGTCCAAATACGACAGGCTTCAACTCATTTCAGGGTCGTATAGGCTGCTCAGTGTGAATGTGCCGGGACCAATGGGCGGATGTATACAATGTATGGAAGCGTGGTATCTTTCGCTTATTGAAGTCTGTTTTGTTTGGCAGACGATGGACAGCAACCGATAAATGGCAGGATCGATTGCAGGGCAAATTGCTTGGAACCAATGCTCTGTACGGACAGTTCTCCATGATCACTATCCGCATTGGAAATCCCCGCGAACTGGACATTTCCATCAGGAAGGAAATCCATTAATGCAGAGGTATGACCCAAATACCACTCAAGTTGCAGGGTGCCTTCAGGGGTGATTCCAATCTCTGGGTGAGGGATGGAAGCACCATCTGCAGTGAGGAAAAGTGCCAGTTCACGCAGTGAATCAAGTTTCATGTCGGGATCGTCGGGGTCATTGTGCGGGGTTATGTCGTGAAGATATCGGAGGCGTTTTACGATTCCCCTGTGATCTGATTGATCCAGGATCCTGAAGATCTCTTCACGGACCGTCGCATTTCTGAGTTGAGCGGCAAAATCACCGTTTACAGAGCGTTTGTGAACTGCAGGGGTAGTTTCAGTCATCGCAGGGGGCGGGAATTTTTAATGGAGTCCGTTATTGATTCTTTATGTGGGCGGAAATGTCCTTGAAAACTTTTTTGATCGCCGGATCAAGTATGCGGTTGGTTGCCTTCTCAATGGAAAAACCAAAGTAGGCAGAGATGACAGCAAGCCCCATCCACATATCAATTTCATCTTGGTCCACCTTAAGGGGGCATTTGTCAGGAGTTTGCCCCAGGGGTTGTTTTTTTGGCTTCATGTTTCAAATTTGATAATGATTGATCACATAATTCGACTATGCAAAGATCCATCGCATAACCGATGTTGCGCAAATCACACCTGAGCAGTCACATCATCAGAAAGTATCCTCAGAGACTTAACGTATGAAAGCCTGCTACGATAAGCTCTCCCTGATTCTGTTCCGTATATGCACATCGTAATCTGACACGAATAACTCAATTTACGAAAATAGTTGCTCAAAATGACACGCTACTATAAAGAGTCTCGAAGGATAGCCCTTATCGGCAACCACCTCCTCCGCGACCAAATGCCCTCTCTCAGAGACTGCTTTAATCCAAACCTCATCAGCGCCACCTTGGCGCAGGATGTCTTGATGCCGAACGATTTCTAATCCAGTCTCCTGTAGAGACTTAATAAAATCATGGGGCTTCGATAAATATAGTGAAATAGCATTATATTTGGTCTGGTGTCAGCAGCGGGACGGTGTTGAATTTCCGGGGATGTTCCGTTGTCTGCAGGTTGTCAAATTTCTAATTTATGGTTTAAGGAATGCAAATAGAATCAAAGGAGATCAGTACGGTATACGGGATACAATCACCGTGGGAGATTGCGGAGATCACGGCGGATCATGAGAAGA
>JAJEFL010000034.1:0-14855 GCA_022820435.1 Rhodothermales bacterium | reverse complement strand
TACCACTGAACGGATCCCGTCTCCAGACACGAACATCGTTAGTCTGAACATCTTGCAAAACTCTGAATCTTGAAGATTTTTGTTCACCTGAGGGCACCCAGAAGCGCTTTTTGCCTGGATTATTCGTTTTGCAAGAACCTCCCAATACAACACCAATTATAATCTTGTCTGACAAGTACGGAATGGTCCACGACCCCATGCTTAGAGACAGCGAAGAGTTGTTTTTATTGAGTCTGGGCAAATTTTATCTGCGCAATTGGTTCTTGAGTTTATGCACACTTGGATTTATTTTTTATTTCCTGCGGTATGATTCAGTCTTTTTGATTAACTATCGTCTGCGAAAACGGAAATAGGATCCGTCAGATGAAGTTTATGATGAGGCGAACCGCGCATACAACGAAGTGCGCAGGATGAATGTTACCTATTTACCTCCGCGAAAATTGCCGCGCATGTAACGATTTTCGGTTGGTCATACGCAAAATTTGTGTGCGGGGCAGGAGCAGTCTGAAAGCGGTTGCGCACAGGTACCCGTCCAAGGATCCCATGCAGGCATGCATGATTTCGCACCGGCAATGTTGCTGATGCCCGCCGGATTCAGGGCCTCATGAGATGGTTTCCTGTTGGAGGACAATTTGGGATTGCTCCCTGAGCGTTAGAAGAAACTCTACTGGATGCAGACAGCGTGGATTGGAAAATTGCGACCGCAAATTTAAGTTGACCGCGCACAAACGCCGCAGCCAGCCTGAAAATGACCCGCTCAGAACCGCTTCGACCTAACTTCGTAAAGGGGATTTGCAAACTGCCCCTCCCCCCTCAATGCATTTAAAGATCGTACCTCTCATTTTGTTCCTGACTTATTCCGTTCAGACCACCGCACAGATCACGGTCTCTGAGAACGACTATGCCCGTGCGGAGTCCATGCTTTCGGCGACGACCCGGACTATGGTCTACCATACAACTCTACGCCCCAATTGGCTGAATGATGACCGGTTCTGGTACCGTCATGCATCGCCGGAAGGGACTGAATTCATTCTTGTTGATCCAGAACGGGGAGAGCGGGCCCCCCTGTTTGACCATGACCGCATGACCGAGGCGATCTCCGGCTATCTGGAATCGCCGGAAGATGAGATAGACTATACACGGTTCACCTTTGATCCAGAATCCGGGCAGATCTCTTCCTCCTGGAGTCAGGAGGAAGATCTGGTATGCGACATCACAACCCATGCCTGCGAGTCTGTCAGCAGGATGGACCGGACTGCCCCGTCCCCTTCCGCAGCACTCTCTCCGGATGGAAACTATGAAGCCTTCCGAAGAGATCACAATCTATGGGTTCGGGTCACTGGCAGTGATGAAGAGCAGCAGTTGACCTTTGATGGCGAGAAAGATTTTGGGTATGCAACCAATAATGCAGGCTGGGTCAAAAACGAGCGCCCGGTCCTGCTGTGGTCCCCGGATTCAAAAAAGATTGCCACCTTTCAGCACGACGGGCGCGGGGTCGGCGAAATGTACATGATCTCTACACAGACCGGACGCTCCGAACTGGAAACGTGGAAATATCCACTGCCACAGGATAGTATCGTATTTATGATTCACCGTGTGATCATTGATGTGGAAACGAAACAAACCGTTCGACTGGATCTGCCGCCGGACTACCACCGCGGAACGACAACAGATCATATTGCAGACTGGGATGGCACCTTCCTGGATGTGCGCTGGAGCCCGGACAGCCGGCAGCTGGCCTTCGTATCCTCATCCAGAGATCACAAAGATGCCTGGCTCCGGGTCGCCGATGCGGAAACCGGAAAGGTCAGAGACATTCTCCATGAACAGGTGCCCACCTACTATGAATCCGGCGTAAATGCTGAAAACTGGCGGGTATTTTTTGAAACAAACGAAGTCCTCTGGTACTCAGAGCGCTCCAACTGGGGACATCTCTATCTCTATGATCTCCACACCGGTGAACTAAAGCATCCGGTCACCTCTGGAAACTGGGTCGTCCTGCAACTGCGCCATACGGATCTGGATGAACGCATGCTGTACCTGACCGGCGCAGGCAGAGACGGCCCCGATCCATACTTCCAATATCTGTACCGCGTGAGTATGGATGGCGGGGATTTGGAACTGCTTACACCGGAAGAAGCCCATCATGTCGTGTCCCTGTCTCCACAGAAAAAATATATCCTGGATTCCTGGTCCCGACCTGATCTGCCACAGCAGCACACCGTCCGCAACCTTGACGGCACCGCTGCTGTCGACCTCGGAAAAGCAGATATTTCCGAACTTTTGGCAGCCGGCTGGCAACCGCCACAGCCATTCTCTGTCAAAGCACGTGACAACGAGACCGATCTGTACGGCCTGCTCTATAGACCCGGTAATTTCGACTCAACAAAAAGCTATCCGATCCTGAATTACCTCTACCCCGGGCCGCAAAGCGGGAGTGTGGGAACCAGAAGCTTTGTGCCCTCCCGCAGTGATAAGCAGGCACTCGCAGAACTCGGATTCATTGTTGTAGAGGTGGATGCCATGGGGACACCTGGACGCTCCAAATCTTTCCATGATGCCTATTATGGGAACATGGGGGATAACGGGCTGCCGGACCAAATCACGATGATCCGCCAACTTGCGGCAAGGAATCCATGGATGGATCTGGGCCGTGTAGGGATCTGGGGACACTCCGGGGGCGGGTATGCTTCTACCGGTGCCATTCTGCGCTATCCCGATTTTTACAAGGTTGCCGTCAGTGGAGCAGGAAACCACGATAATCGTAACTACGAAGATGACTGGGCCGAAAAATGGCAGGGGCTCTTCGTAGAACATTCAGACGGAACAACGAATTACGACAACCAGTCCAATATTCCGCTGGCAAAAAACCTGAAAGGCAAACTCCTCCTTGCACACGGGCTGATGGATGACAATGTACCCGCCTCCAATACACTTCTTCTGGTAGAAGCTCTGGTGGAGGCCAACAAGGACTTTGACCTGGTGATTTTTCCGAATGAGGCGCATGGATTCGGGCGGGGCCGCATGTACTGGATGCGCCGCAGATGGGATTACTTTGTGGAACACCTGTTAGGGGCGACCCCTCCGAAGGAGTATAAATTTGGCCGTGACCGAGTGCGGATCACCCCGCCCGGCGGCTGATCAAATGAGGATTCTGTCTGGATTACTGCTGCTGCTTTGTGGATGCACCCAGAGAACAGGTCACGATCTGATCCTCCGCGGTGGCACGATCTACGACGGCTCAGGAAGTGCTCCCTACGCCGCAGATATTGCGATTGACGGAGACCGTATTTCGGCAATTGGAGATCTTGCCGATGTGCAGGGTGCGCAGGTAGTGGATGTGGAGGGGTTCGCGGTGTCTCCTGGATTCATCAATATGCTGAGCTGGGCAACCGAAAGCCTGATCACCGATGGACGCTCCCTCAGCGATCTCCGACAGGGGGTGACCCTGGAGGTCTTTGGAGAGGGTGTCTCAAATGGCCCCCTCAACGCCGCCATGAAAGAGGAACTGTGGGGATGGGTGGTTCAGGATGCGGGATCAGAGGAAGCCGCAGAAGAGATCCTGGGCGGATCGGAAATCCCCTGGACCACGCTGGACGAGTATTTGACCTTCCTTACGTCAAAAGGAATCTCCCCGAATGTTGCCTCCCTCGTTGGTGCAGCAACCATCCGTGAATATGTTCTTGGCGAAGAGAATCGTACTCCAACCCCGGAACAGTTACAGCAGATGCAGGACCTGGTGCGGGAGGCGATGGCAGATGGCGCCCTCGGCGTAGGATCCTCACTGATCTATGTACCGGGGGTTTTTGCAGGCACGGATGAGTTAACTGCATTGGCCTCGGTTGCTGGAGAGTTTAACGGGGTGTATACCTCACATCTTAGAAGCGAGGGTACTCAGCTTCTTGAATCCATAGAGGAATTGATTCAAATTGCACAGGATGCCAATGTGCGTGGACACATTTATCACCTCAAAGCGGCTGGAAAAAATAACTGGTACAAAATGGAGGCAGTCATTGACCGGATTGACGAGGTACGTGCGGAGGGCCTCGAGATTACGGCCGACATCTACACCTATGTTGCCGGGGCGACAGGTCTGGATGCCGCCATGCCGCCCGATGTAAGGGAGGGAGGCATGATGGCCTGGCATGCAAGAATTCAGGACCCAGCCGTCCGTACCCGAATGGAAACCGAACTCATGACGCGTTCCGATGACTGGGAAAACCTCATGCTTGAAGCAGGCCCCGAAAATGTTATGTTGGTCGGATTCCGTACCGACCCTCTACGTCAGTATATGGGGATGCGGCTCACCGAGGTTGCTGAATTACGTGGCACCTCGATCCCGGCAACCGTGATGGATCTGATTATTGAAGATACCAGCCGGGTGGGGGCGGTGTATTTTCTGATGGACGAAGCAAATGTGCGCCGGAAGCTTCAGCAGCCCTGGGTCGCCATTGACTCGGATGCCATCTCTATTGCACCGGAAGGGAATGCCCTGAACTCCATGGTTCACCCCCGTACGTATGGGTCCTTTGCCCGCCTGCTTGCCAGGTATGTACGGGAAGAACAGGTGCTTTCCGTTGAAGAGGCCATTCGCCGGATGACCTCCCTCCCGGCATCTATCCTGGCAATTCACCGGAGAGGCATGCTGAAACAGGGATATTTTGCGGATATTGCTGTCTTTGATCCGGATGAAATACAGGACCACGCGACATTTGAGGATCCGCATCAACTCGCGACGGGAATGCAGTATGTATTTGTGAACGGCACGATGGTACTCAACCAGGGGGAGCATACCGGTGCCATGCCCGGTCGTGTAGTGCGGGGATCAGGCAAAACAAATCAATGACAGACAGGCATTCAGATCTGGATCATCGCCGCCGTGAGGCAGGTCTGGGCGGAGGAAAATCCCGGATTGACCGGCAGCATGATCAGGGGAAACTCACCGCCCGTGAGCGTGTGACGGTTCTTCTGGATGAGAAGTCTTTTGTGGAACTCGGGCAACTTGTCCGGCATCAATCCACGGACTATGGCCTTGCGGATCAGCGCCCGTATGGAGATGGAGTTGTGACCGGTTACGGTACAATCCATGGCCGTCTGGTTTATGTGTATGCACAGGATTTTACGGTTTTCGGAGGATCTCTGGGGCGTGCGCACGCATCCAAGATTGTGCAGGTACTGGATCTGGCACTCCGGAATGGTGCACCGATTATTGGTCTCAGCGATTCCGGCGGAGCTCGAATTCAGGAAGGAGTGGTCTCTCTGGGCGGCTATGCAGACATTTTTCTTAAAAATACTCTGGCATCCGGGGTGATCCCCCAGATCTCAGCAGTCATGGGGCCCTGTGCCGGCGGTGCAGTCTACAGTCCGGCTATTACGGATCTGGTCTTTATGGTGCAGGGAACCAGCTACATGTTTGTGACCGGGCCGGATGTTGTACACAGTGTAACCCAGGAGGAAGTGACCGCGGAAGACCTAGGCGGGGCCGACACTCATGCACAGCGCAGCGGAGTCGCACATGCCGTCTACCCGAATGATGTCGCCTGCCTGGAGGCAGTCCGGGCCGTACTGAATTATTTACCTCAAAACTGCGAAGAACAACCGGCAATTCATACGTCCGCACCATCTCCGGCCGGGTATCCGTCCGATCTAGATCACTTGATTCCCGAGAACCCCAATAAACCCTATGACATGCATGAAGTCATCCGTTTGCTGGTCGACCGGAATTCGTTTTTTCCTGTTCACGACCGCTTTGCCCGCAACCTCATCTGCGGGTTTGCCCGTATAGGGGGGCATGCGATCGGAATTGTGGCCAATCAGCCGGCGCATCTGGCGGGGGTGCTGGATATTGATGCCTCCATCAAGGGGGCCCGGTTTGTGCGGTTCTGTGATGCGTTTAATCTCCCCCTGGTTACACTGGAGGATGTCCCTGGTTTTCTGCCCGGGACGGATCAGGAGTGGCGTGGAATTATTCGGCACGGTGCAAAATTACTCTATGCGTTTTGTGAGGCAACGGTCCCGAAACTCACCGTGATCACCCGAAAAGCCTACGGGGGGGCATATGATGTCATGAGTTCAAAACACATCCGGGGCGATCTGAACTATGCATGGCCCAGTGCGGAAATTGCGGTCATGGGAGCAAAGGGAGCCATCCGAATCCTGCATCGCGCCGAACTCAAGCAGGCAGCGGACCGCGCATCACTGGAGAAAGAGTTCACCCGCGACTATCGGGAGCGGTTCTCGAATCCTTACATCGCAGCAGAACATGGCTATATAGACGAGGTCATTTATCCGCAGCAGACCCGGGAGCGCCTGATCAGGGGATTGAACATGCTCCGAAACAAGGTTCTGACAAATCCCCGAAAAAAGCATGGAAACCTCCCGCTTTGAACCGTGAGTCCCCGGCCTCAATCCCCTCAAATCCCGTATTTTTGCGTTCAAAATGGAACCATTCTCCATTGTCTCGCATACAGTGGTTTATATTTTTAGCTGCAACCATTCATCAAATGGGAACCTAAAAGAGTATATTTAATAATACACTTTAGGTTTGAGAGAAATTTCTGCCTTAACCATTGACCTACGTTATTGTCATGACCAAACAACTACTGACCTTCGTTGCTGCAACGACCCTGGCGATTGCCCCGTGTTTTTCGCAGCAGTTAATGCCCCCTGAGGCAATCCCAATTGAGGATCTCCAGGGATATGACCAGTATTCCTTAGTGGAGGACTACGGCGATCCCAGAGAGGACTTGACGGATAAGCAGATCCTGAATCGTATCAGTCGCGCCTACCTGCTGCAGTCAAGAATCATCAAAGCCCGTAACCACGAAGACTGGCATGCTGCCGAGTACTACCTTGACCAGGCCATGACCGAGGTCAGTGTACTGGCGGAGCAGTCAAACTTTATCAATCAGCCGCGTTACCGGGAGTTGTATCGGACGATTGTGACCGAGCATGAAGCGTTTTTCGGGTCCGACTCTGAAGAGCGTCGGGAGTACGGGGCTATTTTTGCACTTCGCAGTGCCATGTTCGACATGCAGGCACAGGTGCAGAATCCGACTGCCAAAGCCACCCAGCTTCCTGAGATTGAACCGGTGATGACGACCGTGCCGATGACACAGAACAAAGCAGTCGAAGGTTCGGTGAACTGGCTCTTAACGAACCGGAGAGAAACCCTTATCCGGTGGATGGGACGGGCAGACACGTATTTCCCGATGATTGAGCAGGTATTCCAGGAGGAGGGGATTCCCGATGAACTCAAGTACCTTGCCGTTGGCGAGAGCGGCTTGAACCCGATTGCCGTCAGCAGTGCGAAGGCGGTCGGAATGTGGCAGTTCATGTCTGCCACCGGCCGGGGGATGGGACTCCGGATTGACACGTATGTGGATGAGCGCAGGGACCCGGTCAAATCCACGCGTGCTGCTGCACGCCATCTCAAAGAACTCTACGAGTATTACGGGAACGACTGGCATCTGGCTCTGGCCGGCTATAACTGCAGTCCCCGGTGTATTCGGCGGGCGATTTCGCGTGCGGGGGGCACCATGAAAAACCCTCCTTCCTACTGGACGATTTCAAAGCATCTGAATCGCCAGACCCGAGGCTATGTGCCCCAGTTTATTGCATTCGCCATGATCATGTCCAATCCGGCAAAATTCGGATTGCCCGCGACCTCAAGCGGGCCGGAGCTTGCCTACGACGAGGTCAAGGTCAGCGGGGTGCTCTCTCTGGAAACTATTGCGGGCATGGTAAACACGACCACCGCCCGTATAAAAGAATTGAACCCTGAACTTCGAAGGGGAACCCTGCCTCCGGACCGAAGGCCCTACACCTTACGGATTCCCCTAAATACGTTCGCCCGGTTTGCCGATGCATTTGAACGGCTCCCGGACAAGGAGAAGAAAATGCCTGGGGAGCACCGTGTACGCAGAGGGGACAACCTTGGAAAAATTGCCAAGCGATATGGCACTACCGTAGCGGCAATCAAAAACGCCAACTCTCTCCGGGGAACGGTGATCCATCCAGGGCAGATGCTGATCGTTCCGGGACTGGCAGGCACAATTGTAGCAAAGCTGGAGAGCAGTGGTGCACGCTCAGTGGCCTGGGGGCGCCGGATCAACAAACCCATTGTTTATGACAGGAAGATAGCCGAGAATGCCCGAAGGGCTACGGTCCAGGTTGCAAACACATCCACAACGCGTTCTACCGGCACCGTGAGCAGCCAGTCTGCCCGTCCTTCAAATTCATCCGAAGCGAGTCGGCCCAACCGGGTTCACATGGTGCGCCGTGGAGATACGCTTTCAAAGCTTGCAGCGAAATACGGAACCACGGTTCGGGCAATCCAACGTGAGAACGGGCTGCGAAATACCAGGATCAAGCGTGGTCAACGTCTTCAGATTCCTCAGGGAGGCAGTACGATCCACACTGTCCGGCGGGGCGAAAACCTGACAAAAATCGCCAACCGCTACGGAACCAGTGTGCGAAGCATCAAGGCCAACAATAACCTGCGCTCCAGCACCATTTACCCTGGGCAAAAGCTTTCCATCAATCTGTGATTGTCACCGGTATATAATTGGACTTCCCGTGCTTGTATCAGATTCCGCGGCACTGCCAAAAATGCTAGATATAAAATCGATAACTTGCCAAACGAGTGACCGGAATAGGTTCCGGTCACCTCACAGATATTGCGTGTGCTGGCCTAGAGAGAACGGCTCAACATATGTGTCTAGACAATATCTGAATTGGGTCAGATATAATGCTGAGGAAATTCGAAAAACGATCATAAAAGATCATGACCATTCACTCGTTGAGATAGAAGTAAGTCTTGCCCACAGTCTCGGTCATGTTTTTGAGAAGCATCCCTCCATAAAGTTGGACGGATCATGTGACGGGTATCGAACTTGGTCTTCACCTTAAGGTGATTAGCATGGATACCATTAATATCCGATCCAAATTATCCATATTTGGGGCTATGTTGAGTTTTCAATGTAGTTGCGTTGCTGGTTTGCTGGGGCCTGTTTGCTTATTCCTTGTCGGACTTTTCAATTGCGTCGAAGCACAGAGTTACCGAATAAGCGGATATGTTGAGGATTCGGAAAGCGGAGAGCGGATAGCTGGAGTACATGTGTATCTAGATCGGCAGAGAGCAGGTATAACCACCAACCAGTACGGCTTTTACAGTCTGAATGTACCCACTTCCGGATCCCGGATTTCGGTATCACATGTGTCGTATAAATCTGCGGTGATTGACTTAAGCCTGAGAGCTGACACGGTGCTGGTTATTCGTCTGGACCCGCGGGTTGTATTCATGGATGAGATCGCCGTGACCTCGCAAGGCGAAAACCTTGCAAGCCGTATCCAGATGAGTCATCACACCTTGCCTATACAGCAAATTGAGGAGATTCCGGTGCTTTTAGGGGAATCAGATGTGCTCAGAACACTTCAATTGTTGCCCGGTCTGCAGGGAGGACGTGAGGGATTCAGTCAGATTTATGTTCGCGGCGGAGGGGCAGATCAAAACCTGATCCTTCTGGATGGACAGACGGTCTACAATCCAACTCATGTACTGGGAATTTTCAGCGTGTTTAATTCATCGGCATTGAAGAGCGTTGAACTGATCAAGGGTGGATTTCCAGCCCGCTACGGGGGGCGCCTTTCGTCGGTTGTTAATTTTACGATGAAAGATGGTAGCCGTAAGCGCTTTGCCGGAGAAGGCGTTTTGGGGATCCTCACTTCAAAAGTCCTGATTGAAGGACCTTTGGTTCGGGACAGAGCATCTTTTCTATTTTCCGGGCGTCGAACATTTCTGGATCTGTTTACACGATGGTTTCAGAACGACGGCAAGGTGTATGGAGGCTATTTTCATGATTTAAACTTCAAAGCGAATTATATCCTCAGCAATCAAGATCATGTCCATATAAGCGGCTATCTGGGAGAGGATGCATTGACATACCGGGAACGGGCAGATAAAAATCCACAGATAGACTCGGATCTTGATCAGATCCATAAGTGGGGAAATCGTCTGGCTTCCATTCGGTGGAATCATCTCGTCGGAGACAGGATATTTGCCAACCTGATTGCCGGAGTTACAAGCTATCGTGTGATACGGAAAAATGAGCAGAGAGAGAATTTATCTGACGGCGAATCCGAGATCTATTCGACGAGGTGGAACTCCTCTATCGTTGATATCTCAACTCGCCTGGAGTTGGAGTATGCGGCCAGTCAGCGTCACTACCTGCGCGGCGGAGTTGAGTACATTCAACATCGACTGTCTCCCGGAAGCACGCGGTATCGGATTAATAGTGATCGCCAACCCGAACTGAATACACAGACAGAATCGGGGCGGCAATTTTCATTAGGTGAGTTTGCGGTTTATCTGGAAGATGAAACTCAAGTCAGTCCTCAAGTACGGGCCAATGCGGGACTCCGTATTTCATCTGCGCATGGGGATGGGAGTTTTTGGGGGGCGCTGGAGCCTCGGATTGGTGTCAATATTGCTCTGAGACAGAATTCATCCATCAAGCTATCCTATGCCTTAATGAAACAATATCTCCACCTCCTCACCCAGTTAGGCAGTTCTCTACCTCAGGATCAGTGGATACCAGCAATGGATGGCATCCCCCCGCAACGAAGCAGCCAAGTTGCCGTGGGGTTTGCACAAAGCTTCCCAAGATACTCCATTGATGTATCGCTAGAAGTTTACCGAAAGCGATCACATGGACTGACTGAATTTAAGGAACATTCCTATGCGTATCAGGCACCTGCTTTAGGATGGCCCGCGCTGCTGGAGTTTGGCGAAGGTACCGGCTATGGTCTTGAAATGTTGGTTGAGCGACGGCAGAAAAGATTTAGTGGATGGATTAGTTATACATTAGCCAAGGCATCAAAGACATTTTCAAATCTGAACGGAGGCTTGAGTTTTCCAGATAACTATGATCGCCGACACGACATTTCAATCGTGCTCAACTACCAAGCAAGCTCACTTACATCCTTCGGCGCTTCGTGGGTGTACGGGAGTGGATATCCCGTTTGGGCACCAGCCGGTCGATATTACGATCGGGTTTATATCTTTGAAGGGCCCGATTTTCTAGATTATGAATCTATTAATTCTGCCAGAGCTCCCTCTGTTCACCGATTAGATGTGAGCGTACAGTTCAAGAAACAAATCGGTTGGGGCAAGCGCACATTCATACTCGGAGTGTACAATGTATACAATCGTCAGAACCCAACGATTGTGTATCCGACAATTTATGGAAGTACAATCCAGTGGAATCAGGTGAGCCTTTTTCAAGTCATCCCTGCATTATCATACCAGATAGAGTTCTGATTCATGCGATTTGTGATTCTCGCAGTTTTGTTTCTTCTGACTGGGTGCACCTCTCCAGTAGACCTGGATTTTCCAAGCTCCTACTCCCCCAAAGTAGTGGTTAATTCAGTATTCACGCCCGACAGCATTTGGACGGTGTATCTGCAGCAAAGTATTCCCTATACTGACACGATAAACTGGGAGGATCACTATATTTTGAATGCTGACGTATCCATCACCGATGGACGAGGGATGACGGAACCCCTTCGCCATGTGGAGGACGGGATTTATAAATCTTTCCAGGGTCTTCGCCCTGTCCCGGATACCGAATATACCTTGACAGTGGATGCACCATCGTTCGTGCCTGTGCAGGCAAAATCATCCGCACCGGGGCTAACCGTGAATTTGGATTCGATAGAAGAGCTTCAGGAGCCTGACCGGAACAATCTTGGGTTGTATAAAGCAACCTTATCTTTGGAAGATCAGTCAGGAAGTCATCGGTACAGCATAGAAATTCTACAGGTATGGCCAGAGTGCGCTGCAATGAGACGGCTTGATGATTTGCCTCCCCTGGAGAATGCACAAACCGGGTTGGAACCCGGTAGACTTGAGAGTTCCTTTCCGGGGATGCATCCCTCTCCTTTAGAAGTTGAGGATGCCTCTGAAGAGCCCAGTTCAACCGAAGGCGGTATTTCTACTGTCTATTTTTCTGACGAGCTGTTTGAGCAGGAGGTTGCAAAGATCAACCTCACGTTGGAAGTGGAATATTATGCAGAAGTGGCTCCGTTCTTTATGATTGTTGTAAAAAACTGGAGTCGAGATCTATGGGATTATACCATTTCTTATATGCTGTCTACCGGCTTTGATTACGAGTATTTTCTGGCGAGTCCTCGCCCTGTCCCTGTTGTTACAAATGTAGAAAATGGCTTAGGGTATTTCGCAGGAATCACCGAAAAAACATTTCGCAGTGATCGACAGGGGAGATGGTGGACAGATGAGCAGGTGAATCTAGCCAGCAATGGCTGTGATGACTCAAATTAGTTCGTATGGGATTGTCGGTACAAGGCAGGGCTTCCATGGGGCAGCTACACATTCCCCGAAAGCATCACGAAGTCCACATTGCGTACTGCCTGACCTCATTACGCCCAGACAGTTCCGTCTCCTTTTGACGGCCCCTTCACTTTTGCATGTGCAGTCGCCAGACTCCCTGACATCATCCGCCTTCTTAGTTGACGCTAGAAAAAAGCGTCACTCCTGCGCACCAGACGCTGCCTCCTCGTCTTTTCTTAATTGATCTATGTGCGGTTGAAGAATGTCCTTAAACAACGGCATATTTTTGACTATCCACTGGCGGGCAACCTCCCATTCTGCCTCGGGAGCAGTCAACCTAAATGGATGGATACTTTCGAGTATAATGCGGGGCCAATTATCCTCCTCCGTCCACGAAACTCTCCTGGACAACTTACTCAGTTCGCGATTGATTTCTTTCTGATGCTTCTGCAATTGATTGAATCTTTCCCGGCCGAGAGACAGAAATACCTGAACCCCACTGTCTTTGGCCCCCGTCGCATAACCGACCCCAGGGAGCCCCGCATGGAATAACCTCCACTTGCCTTGCCACCCTCCCTTCCCGACTTTATGGACATCGCTCCGACGCAGGCTTTCTACCAGCGGCCGATAAAACTCTGCATAAAGAGTATTCGACGACTTCTTGCCAGAACGAGATGCCGTCTCTTGCGATTGAGGTGGCTCAACCACCGTCTGAAAATCAGCGGCCAAGACTCCATTAATTCGATAGGCCTGTACCTTCACGGCATAAATGTTGATGGTATCCGCTTCGTTCAACCATTCCATGATTCTGAGATGGTAAGGGCTAAAATCTCTGGCCAACCACACCAGAATATTAGCCTCTGAATCAGCAGCATACCCGATCAACCGGAGACAGTGAGAATCATCCGACCAGCCAAGTTGATTCTCAATAACTACTTTTTCTCCAGTATTCACCTGCTGTGCGTAGATGTCTACACGACCCGCAACCGGCAGCGTTTTCTCAGTCTGCACTTCTTCCAATTCCAGATTCAATGCTTTATTCAGCACATCAATATTTTTAACCACCCATGGAGTAAAGTCTCGGGCCTCGTGAGGCCAAGCCTTCCGCAAACTCTTCATGGGCTTCAGTGGATGTATTTTCGGCGTTTCCTGCTTTGACATCTTTGTAGGTGTCTAATTTTAAGTGATTCGTGTTGTGCGACGGCTCCACTGGAATCTGCATAAACATTCCTGCAAGGCCCTCAGCATGAGATTGGATTCTTTTACTCCAATCAATACCGGATTGTCCCTTGCACATTCACGCCAATATCTCCCAATGCGGCTTCACGTCCATGTGCCAATCCAAAGACCGAGAGGGACAGCCGCTCCCACGGACGCAGTTCGCCGCCCAGCCGGTACATCCTTCCCTGCGGCAATTGGGTCATCCCCATCAATGGCCGCGCCGATCCCTCTTTCCACTGGATCCCGAACCCCAGTTCCAGTTCCGTCCGATACCCATTCTCTCCCATTGGCACGGCATCTAGGATCGTCTGCTGCCGGTACATGGACATCCCCTGCTCGCGTCCCCACGATGGACGCAGACGCATCATCAGGCCTTCCGCCGCTCGGCCCACCTGCAGCGATCCTGAGAACCCCCACTCGGTAAACCCTTCCGCGGTATGCATCACCAGTCCCTGCGTGCGCACCTCACCCCGCAGGTGCCACGCCGGGTTTGCGAACCGCACGCCGCCGCCGAGTTCCAGTCCCGTACCCGTTTCCGCGCTCCCGCCATCCTGCCGCACATTTGCCTCCACATAGGGACGGATCCCGCCGGTGATCTGTGTACTGGCTTCCAGGCCGGCACGAATCCGGTACACCTCGACCGTGATGTCGTGCTCCTTGATCTCGGCATCGGTCACCAGAATATCGCCATGGTAGTTCAGACGCGTCGTGCTGCCCTGTGCCAGGATACCCCCCATGCCCAGCACCCCAAAGCGGGAGGTCAGGTCCCCTTTTAATTCCAGCACCTCGGCATTGCCGCGCCCCGCACCTGCACTCGCCCATACCTCCCATCCTGCACGCGTATACGACACATAAGGATAGATCCCCGTCAGTGCGGATGTGAGGTCGCCGGATTCCTCTTTCATCTCAAATGATCCGTCTCCCCGGCTGTGCGCAAAGAGCACACCCGCCAGCCATCCGGTGCTCCAGCGATAGTCTGCCCCCAGCATCCCCGTGGTCACCTCTGCGCGGAGTGTCAATGCTTCCTCGCCCTGTCCATTGAACTGCCGGAATGCACCCTGTCCCCATACGCTAAGCGATCCGCCGGACAGGGGCAGGCTCTGCGACATGCGGCAACCCGCCAATAGTTCACCGAATGACGGATTCCACGAAGAAGCCGAGTACCACAGCTGCGCCATCTCTGCACGCTCGGCCGCGGCGCACATGGCCCCGTCCGCGGCCCGGCGGAACCGCCCCCCAAGCGCATCCACCACCTGCACCGATGCCGTCCGCACAAACCGCGCCG
>JAJEFL010000012.1:0-49282 GCA_022820435.1 Rhodothermales bacterium | reverse complement strand
AAGCCTCCGACTTCCGGCCAATCGCCCGTTCAAGCGAGAGCACGGTGGTTGCAGAGTTTGAACCTGACAAAGCCCGGGAGACCGCCTATCAATCCGAGGCACAGTTGGAGAAGCAGTTCATTCGGCAACTGGAGTCTCAGGCCTATACGTACCTCCCCATCACCACGGAGGAAGAACTGATTGTCAACCTGCGCCGCCAACTGGAGAAGCTGAACAGGTTTGAATTTTCTGATGCGGAATGGGAGCACTTCTTTACAACCTGTATCGCCGGAACGAATGACGGCATCAAAGAGAAGACTGCGCGGATTCAGGAAGATCCGATCCAGTTGCTCGAACGCGATAGTGGAGAAAAGAAGAAGGTTCTACCGGCATTGTTGTGGAATACCGGTAGAAACAACACGATCATAACCATTACTTCAGCCCTTTGATAAGCATCAAGGCATAACCGAAATCCAACCTTACGCCTGCGGAAACTTGAATGCATGCATGTGATCAACTTTCGCCCTGTAGCCGTCCTCCGTAATCTCCAGGAAATCTTTCTCGACCAGCCAGTTTAAATCTCGAGTCAGCGTTTTCGATGTCTTTGTCACGTACAACCGTATCAGGCTGGGACTCAGATCTCGTATGTCTTTCTTGGGAATTACATTACCTGTCTGACCGAGAATCAGGGCTGCCTCACGGCGACGGCGCATGGCCGGTGACGGTGCATACCTTCGGAATTCATTGTAAACAAAGTGCTCCCATGCCAGCTTCAACTGGATCTGATCAATAGATTGATTTTGCTCCCGCAGGCCATCAACAAATCCCTCTAAAGAATAGAGAAGAAAGTTAATTGGATCCCCCCGTCCAGGGTTTGTACGAGTGGAACGATCAAGTTGCCGATAATACTCGGTCCGAGTAAGATTGTAATGGTTGCTGAGAAGATGTGCACATGGCGACGGAACCCCCGCCCGCGCAAGAATCATAAATTCCATCAATCGGGCAGTCCGTCCATTCCCGTCTCCAAAGGGATGAATCCACGCAAGATACAGGTGTGCATAAATTGCTCTTAGAATTGCGGATGCGATACGGTCTCCCTGTTGATCCCTGCGCACTGGCCAGTCCTCTCCCTCAATCCACTCGCAGAGTTGATCAAGAAGAAAGGCACAATCCTGTCTGGGAGCACCTCTGTAGCGAAAGACTACAACAGAATGTCTAGAAATCTCACCTGGAATTACACCCTCGTCAAGATGCGCTTCAAGGCCTGTAAGCAACTGTCGATTTGCCTTGCAGATCCATTCTTTTGTCACCAGTGGTAACTTACATCTCATGATATCTTCAAAGATATTGTCAAATGCCGCCAGCACGTTAGAAACCTCCTGTTTCAGATATTCCTGGGATTTTGGAAGTACCAGTGTTCCCTCCAAATAAGACTTGATCTGCGCCTCACTGAGCGTGTTTCCCTCAATCGCCGTGGTGGCCTGAGCTCCCTTGATCATTGAAATCTGGTGCAGCCTTTTCGCATATACGGGGGGCAGTACTGCTTGCGCTATTTGATCACACCGGGCAGTTGCCTCGCCAAGCAGTAACCAGCACAGAGGGTCCGCACGCTCCAGATCGTGCCTAAAACTGAGCCAGGGATGTGTATGAAGATACTCTCGCTGACGTGACATGGGCAAGTTTAGTTAAGGAATTTTCAGGGTTAAAGGACATTAAATGTCCAGATTGATCTTTGGAAATTTCAAGAAAATCAATAAAAAATCTGCCATATCAGCACGTTTTAGGAGATTTTAGCCGTAATATACAAAATTATGACATCTAAAATGTCTATCAGATTGTCTACTGAAATGTCCATATATCTGGGGAATTTTTCTCGCTGGAAGATGACGATATTTCCCGTATCCGTGCATGCCGGTTCGCTGCTGTAAATGTCGATAGATACACAATGAGTCAAAAACCGTGGAAACCACAAATGTTAATGTGCACGAGAGAAGCAAAGTCATGCCGATTGTATCTACAAATTCGCATCCCATGCCCACTATTGACATCCTGGCTTCGCAAACCGTCGAAGTCATGGTAGTGGCACCCTTCATCCTGCGGCGCATGAGGGTACCGCGGTCTCTGCGGCAGCGAAACTTTGCGGATGGAGGAACCCGTTCCCATACTCAATGGCCCTCTTTCAGATCTGGAAACTCACCGGAAGTCTGGTTTTTGAAATTCATTCGAAGAAGTGTTAATTTTCAGGACAAATGAATCCCGTGAGATCAAAATACTGCAGTGTGACAGGTTTACTGCTGTCCCTTCTTCTTGCACCTTCTCTGGCCCGGGGGCAGAGTTATTATGAGGTGATACATCAGAGTCTGAGAGCGTTTTATACGGCAACAGACGGAGACAACTGGGTCCGCAGTGATAACTGGACCCCCATGAGCGTTCCGACAGAGCGCGAACTGCTTGCATGGTACGGGGTTGGCCTCAAAGATGGCAAGTTCGTTCAGTTACGTCTTCCTGAGAACAACCTCACAGGAATGATTCCACAGGAGATCGGAAATCTGCAGGAACTGGAAGAATTATTCCTGCCAAAGAACTCCCTGAACGGGCCAATCCCGGAGGCAATCAATAGCCTCAAAGAGATTGAAGTACTGGATCTAAGCTACAACAGGTTTCGTGGACCGATCTCGGCGGGGATCGAAAATCTTCAGCAGTTGCGAGATCTCAATTTTACAGGGAATGCCCTGAATGGAGCGATCCCGCCCGAAATCGCCAATCTCTCCGCACTGACACGGCTGTGTATTGATGATAATGAGTTTACAGGTGCCGTTCCGGAAGAAATTGGTAATATGCGTCCATTGCAGTATCTGGGGATCAGTTACAATAGGTTGACGGGAGAGTTGCCACGAAGTCTCATGCAACTTGACAGCCTTCGCGGATTTTATTTCGAGGGGCAGGATCTTTGTGCACCCAGGGACGGGGAGTTCCAGTCCTGGCTGAGCCGGATCCCGCATGTTTCGGGGCTTGTTTGCGGAGAATTAAAATTCGAAGATGATGTGAAAATCGAAAGGGCTTTTACCGGAGGCGAAGTTGCGGAATATTCGGTGGAACTTCCTGAGGCCTCCGGTGGCACCGCTCCCTACGTATATACACTGAGTCCCGATCTGCCTGCCGGATTTACCTTTAGCGAATCCTCACGCAGGATTCACGGAGTTCCGATGAAATCCATGCCCCTGGCCACCTATACGTACAAGGCGACCGATAGCCTTGGAGGGACTGCAAGCCTGATGTTTCTGGTCGAATTCGCGCAGGCCGTCCATTTTGAAGATGCGATCAGTGATCAGTCTCTTGCACGCGGGCAGCCTATGATGCCGGTCACATTTCCAGAGGCCGCGGGAGGCGTGGCACCGGTCACCTATACCTTAAGGCCCGCACTTCCGTCCGGGTTGATCTTTGATGAGACTGCACGCGTTCTCTCCGGAACGCCCGCGGCGGCGACAGAATATCCGCAGATCTACACGTATCGTGCAACCGGTGCAAAGGGATCTTTGGATAGTCTGATGTTTACGATTGATGTATTTTCTCCCGTCGCCAGTGAACAGATAGATCTCCCCAATTCTTTTGCAGTGCGCGGCAATTATCCGAATCCATTCCAGGTGTCTACGCGGCTGGTGTTTGATTTGCCCTGGCCTGCACAGATCACCGTTGAGGTACTGGACCTGACAGGACGGCGTGTGCTTACGCCCCCCGCGCAGACTCTATCCGCCGGATGGGATCACAGCCTGCTAATTAGAGGTCACGGGCTTCCGGCAGGACTCTATCTGTACCGCCTGATTATTGACTCGCCGAAAGCCCGTTCTGCACACACCGGCAGTTTTGTACATCTGCGGTAATTGCAGGAGATTGAACTTCCTGATATCTGAGCGCGAAGATAAAGGTCACGCAGAATGCCCCTAATTTCCATCCCTGCAATGGGTTGAGGATTCTCCATGCAGTTTTTGGCCGATGATCGTTCAGGCTTCAGCATCTTCCCGTTGTTTTGAACTTCACAGCAGACTCAGTCGATCTTCTTTTTCAGGCTGTGACTCTTCCATAGATAATAAATCGCCGGAATGACGGCGAGGGTCAAAACTGTGGAAGAAATCATTCCCCCCACCATCGGGGTAACAATTGGCTTCATCACCTCTGATCCAGTGCCATGGCTCCAGAGGATCGGTAATAAGCCGGCCACAATGGCCAGGACAGTCATCATTTTTGGACGCACACGATCCACCGCTCCTACGATGACCGCTTTGTAAAGGTCGCTGGAAGAGGTCATCCGCCCCTCCATGTGCCTTTTTTGGTAGGCTTGGTCAAGGTAAAGCATCATAATAACCCCCGTTTCCGCAGCAACACCTGCCAGAGCAATAAAGCCGACACCAGCTGCGATACTGAGGTTGTAGCCAAGTATGTACATCAGCCAAATTCCGCCAACCAGTGAAAAGGGCAGCGATAACATGACGATCAGACTCTCTGTAATATTCCTGAAGTTTAAATAAAGCAACAGGAAGATGATCAAAAGCGTCAGGGGCAGCACCACCTGGAGCCGCTGGCGAGCACGCTCCATGTACTCATGCTGTCCACTCCAGATCATGCTGTAACCCTCAGGGAACGTGATCTGCTCACTTACCGCCTCTTGGGCGCTTTGAACATAAGTATTGATGTCGATATTCTGGATGTCAATGTAGATCCAGGATGTTTTTCGAGCATTTTCGCTTTTGATAACGGCCGGGCCTTTAACAATATTGAAGTCAACTACATAACTGAGCGGAATTTGAGTCCCTGTGGGAGTAGGGATCAGAACCCGCCCAAGTGCAGGCAGATTATCTCGCAATTCGCGGCTGTATCGCACGTTGATGGGATAGCGCTCCAGGCCCTCAACCGTTTGCGTGACATTCATCCCTCCAATTGCGGACACAATAATATCCTGTACATCACCAATGGTCAAGCCATATCGGGCGGCTTCTTTGCGGTCAATCTGATAATCCAGAAAATTTCCCCCAACGGCTTTGTCGGATGATGCACTCTGGGTACCGGGCAGAAGCTGCAGCACCGCGGCGACCTGATCTCCCAGATCCGAAAGCACAGCTAAGTCCGGCCCCATCAGCTTAATGCCTAAGGGAGTTTTAATTCCGGTGGCTAACATGTCAATCCGTGTCCGAATGGGCATCGTCCAGGCATTGGTCAGGCCAGGAAAGTTGATCGCACTGTCAAGTTCACGGATCAGTTTCTCCATCGTCATCCCATCTCGCCACTCGTCTACCGGCCTGAGTAGGATCGTTGTCTCTAGCATAGATAAGGGGGCTGGATCGGTTGCCGTATCTGCACGGCCAGCTTTTCCAAGGACATGCTCCACCTCGGGGAAACGTTTGATGATCCTGTCTGTCTGTTGTAGAATCTCTTTCGCCTTTGTGATACTTATGCCAGGGTCTGTCGTAGGCATGTACAGCAAATCGCCTTCATTCAAAGGAGGCATATACTCAGTACCCAGTTTCCGAAGTGGATAGATGGTTGCTCCGATCATGAAAAGAGAGGCAATAATTGTAGTCCACCGAAATCGGAGGACACCGTGAATGACGGGTTGATAAAGTCTGATGAGCAGCCGATTCACAGGGTTTTTCTTTTCTGGCAGGATTTTACCGCGAACCAGATACCCCATCAGTACAGGAACCGCCGTGATTGCCAAAAGGGCCGACGCGGCCATCGCATAGGTCTTTGTAAAGGCTAACGGTTTGAACAAACGTCCTTCCTGTGCCTCCAGAGTAAAAATGGGCAGGAAGGAAAGAGTGATGATTAATAGAGAATAGAAGAGTGCAGGCCCCACTTCTTTGCACGCATCAATGATGATCTGCCAATGCTCCTTCTTTCCCGCGTGACGCTCAAGATGTTTGTGCGTGTTTTCAACCATAACGATGGCTGCATCCGCCATCGTCCCGATTGCGATTGCAATTCCGCTGAGTGACATGATGTTGGCATTAAGGCCCTGTACATGCATCACCCAAAACGCAATCAGAATTCCCAGCGGAATCGTGAAGATGGCGACCAGTGCGCTGCGGAGGTGTACCAGAAACAGGATGGTCACCAGTGCGACAATCAGGCTTTCTTCAAGAAGTTTGCTTCTCAGGTTTGTGATCGCCCGCTTGATCAGATTACTGCGATCATATGCAATTTTAATCTGTACACCTTCCGGCAGGCCCTTTTCCAGTTCTGCCAGTTTTGTCTTTACGGCATCAATGGTCTTGAGTGCATTCTCACCGTAGCGCATGACCACAATACCGCCAACAACTTCCCCCTCACCGTCCCAGTCAATGAGTCCTCTTCTTAGTTCTGGCCCTAGATGCACATTTGCGATGTTCCGGATCAGGATGGGGGTTCCGTTTTCATCCACACCAACGGGTATGTTTTCAATGTCTGCAATGGACTGGATATACCCTAGTCCGCGAACCATGAATTCGGTCTCTCCCATTTCAATCAACTTCCCGCCGACATCATTATTACTTCTCTGTAAAGCGACACGAACACTGGAAAGGGACACATTGTGGGCTAGAAGTTGAGATGGATCCACCTCAACCTGATACTGCTTAACATATCCACCAATTGAGGCTACTTCGGCAACTCCCGGTACACTCATTAATTCGTAACGAAGAAACCAGTCCTGAATTGAGCGCAACTGATGGAGGTCATGGCGGTCTCCTCCGTCAAGGATATATTCAAAAACCCATCCCACCCCCGTCGCATCAGGACCCAGTGTGGGGGTTATGCTCTCAGGCAGACGGTCACCGACGTAATTGAGATATTCCAGAACACGACTGCGTGCCCAGTAGATATCTGTACCATCCTCAAAAATGATATAGACAAAGGAGTGTCCAAACGATGAGTAGCCACGCACGACCTTGGCAAAGGGAACCGACATCATGGCCGTGGTTAAGGGGTAGGTCACCTGATCTTCCACGACCTGTGGGGCCTGCCCGGGGAACTCGGTGAACACAATGACCTGTACGTCACTCAAGTCCGGGATCGCATCCACCGAGGTGTGAAGCATTGCATAGGCCCCCGCACCTGCCCCTGCAAGTGTTAAGAGAATCACGAAAATACGGTTCGTAACAGAACCTTCTATAATCTTTTCCAGCATGGTTTTGGAGATGGATCCTGATTGAACAAAAGGCCCGGCGGTTTAATGAATGTGTGGATGCTCTTTCGGTGCGGTTTCATCCGCAGCAGAGGGGGTCATCAAGGTGTCTACGTCGGCTGCGGGGGGCTCCGAGTCTGTGGATGAGGCGAGCATCTTACGAAGAGTTTCCTGGAGTTGACTCTCGCTGTCCAGCATGAACTGCGCCGAAGAGACAATCTGTTCATGTCCAGACAGGCCGGCGAGGATGCGGATATACTGGTTGTTGGGGCCGCCTTCCTCTCCAATGATAACTTCACGGGGTTCAAAACGGCCGTTTCCATGGGCAATGAAAACGATGGTGCGTGTTCCAGAGCGCACCACCGACTCAGAATGAACGACCAGTGCATCGGGAATTATGTGTCCCTGTAATTCCACATTGGCATACATGCCCGGCTTCAGATCCAGACCGGGATTGGGGAAAATAAGGCGGACATGGACATCACGTGTCTTTTCCCGAAGGTAGGGATAGATGTAGGACACCTTGCCGGTGTAGATTTTACCTGGCAGATAGGACAATGCCATTTTTACCGGCTGTCCATTCCGGATCCAGGGAATTTCATGGTCATAAAAACTGGCGTGCACCCACACCATATTCAGATCAGCGATCTCAAACAGATCCTGACCTGCCTCAATATAGGCCCCCTCAATTGCATTTCTTTTGACAACAATGCCCGTAGCGGGCGCGACCAGAAGGATGGTTTTCTGAATCTCACCGAACTGATTCAGACGTTCAATTTCGGCTGGGGGAATATCCCAGTTCTCTAAACGATTCCGGGCGGAGGTCAGGAGTTTTTCAGCATCTTCCTGTATGGAGGGAAGACGGCTCTGCGAAAGTAGCCGGTAATTTTTGAGGGCCAGTAGATACTCCTGTTGGGTGGAGACCAGTTCAGGTGAGTAAATCTCCAGTAATGAGTCTCCCCGGTTCACTTGATCGCCGACAAAATGGACATGGAGAGTCTGAATCCAGCCGGACACTTTCGTATTCACCAAAAAAAGATTCTCTTCGTCGTACTGCACTTTTCCGACCGCATGAATGATACGGGAAAAATCCAGCCGCTGAACCGGCTCGGTTCGGACTCCCATATTCTGCACTGTGACAGGATCAATCAAGACCGCATTGTCTACTTGGACTTCAGTATTTTCTTCATAGACGGGGATCAGATCCATGCCCATCTTTGATTTGCCGGGGTGATCATAGATCTCGGCTGGGTCCATCGGGGCACGCCAGTAGAGGATGGTTTTTTCATCCGTTGATTCCGGCCTTTGAGAGTGCACCCCTTCGAACTCACGGGTTAAGCGTCCGAAAAAAAAGCTCGAAGCCACGATCATGATCAGGAGCAGAATTCCGCCCGCTTTTTTGATTTGTTGTTGTGCAGTCATTATTCTCTTCGTTAACGGGGTGATAGAAATATGCCGAGTTCGGCAAGGGTGTCAATACCGAGTGCCCGCTCCAATAAGGCCATAATCTGCAGGTAGCCTGCGAAGGTGTCTTCATAGTCCGTATGGAGCCGAAACAGCATCCGCTCTGCATCCAGCAGATCCAGATAATCTGTATCTCCGGTGGTATAGGAGTTGAGGGTCGTTTCCAGTACCGTTTCTGCTTTTGGAAGGAGGCCCTCTTGAAATAGCAGGATCTGCTGAGTCACTTCTCCGAGTTGATGAATGAGGCCGGTGATCTCGGTTTTCAATGAAGTTTCAAGCGACTCCTGGTATGCGTTAATCTCGCTGTGAGATACGCGGGCTTCTTCCAGTTGAGCCCGTAATCGGTTTCGATGAAGCGGCACCTTCAAGCGTACTCCAATGGCAACGGCATCTCGCCCTGAAGCGGTGGATGGCACATTCGAACGACCCATATCGAAGTAGGTAAGACTCAGGCCAAAGTCGGGTCTGAAGTGCTTTCGGGCGAGCGCAATTTCTGCATCCATGCGCTGTGCAGATGTACGAAGTGCATCCACTTCGGGGCGCTCACGCAGAGCAATCCCCAGCAGTTCATCTGTATCAAACTCAATGAAGGGCAGTGACTCCACCATGATGGAGTCATAAGATAAGTTTGTCGCGGGTTGATTCAGGAGGTAGGCCAGTATTTTGACCGCCGCATGGCGCTGTTCTGCAAGCTTGAATTGCAGACGGGACAGGGCATTCCTTTCCAGTTGTGTTTTCAGGATCGCCTGCTGAACATCCAGCCCCACTTCGTAACGGATTGCAGCGGTTTGTTCAAAACTTTCCAGCCTATTTCGGAAAGCAGAAATATGCTGCTCCTGCTGCTGGATTCGATAGAGTTCGTAGTAGGCCTGCTTCGCTTCAAGAAACAGATCTTTCTCGAACGCCTGCGATTCGAAGGTTTTGGTTTGTGCTTTCAGGTCAGCAATGGTCCCTCGCAGTTTTAATTTTCCAGGGTAGGGCAGGACCTGTTCAATGCTCCATTGACTCCGCTGCCTGCCGAGTGCGGTGAGAATCGAGTAGGGCTGGTAGGTGATCTTTACCGCTGGATCTGGAAGTGTGGAAACCTGTTCCCTGCGATGGACCAATGCCTGCGCCTCCAGACGGGATGCCCGCAGCAGTGGATTTTGATTGCGGACTTCTTCAAGAAGATCATTCAGGTTCAGTAAAGTGTTGACCGTTGTATCTGGTTGATATTGTCCATCAGCAGCGGTCGGGTGCAGCAGTAATGCCAAAAATACGGCGGAGATTGCACCAATGAGAAAGTGCTTTTTCATCAATTCTGGTCAGATAGAGTAATCTTTTACAATACGTTGAAGTACCGCAGATCGGGACTTCCGTACCGGGATCACGCTATTTATCAGATCAGAAAGACGAGCAGCAGCACCTGTCTGTCGGCAGCAGGCGGTGGGAGGATGAGTTCAGGGAAATGGTCTGGGTTCAAATCTCTGGAAACTCCGTTTTGAAAAGGTGTATATGTCGGAAAATTGAGGATTGACCGCAAATCATTCCGGCCTTGATTCGGGAGCAGCACTTCCTCAATGATCGGTGCGGCTTCAAGTGTACAACATTGCAGGATGTCGGAAGAGGGGCAGGGAATGTCCGGCGTACGAGGGACTCTCTGGCTCTCGTGAACGCAGGGAGAGATCTGTTCAGATGGATGGACGGGTTCCGACATAGAATGGTGATCTCCATGCTCATGCCCGTCAGTCTGGCTCATTGCACAGACGGGTTGCAGGAGGGGGCCCGCTGTACTTAGCAGCATGCCCGTGCTAAGCAGGAGAGGGAGAAACTTGTATGTCCTTAATACAGAGAGCATGGAAACGTGCTACCGCTCCAGATCAAGACGGACCTGGACCAGATACTGTAGCGGTGTTACTGATGTCCCTGGATCAGGTTCGATTCAGCTGGAATTCCGGTTCAATTGTATGAGTGGTGTGCAAGGATTCAGCAGGATTGTCTTGAGGTTCTGAGAATGCATTCTCGTGGGGATTATGTACATGAGCAGCCGAATGATTCCCGTTCTTTTTGCCGCTTCATGATTTGTTGCAGGCCTGTCTTATGACCATCATCCTCTGCATTTCCGGTGAAGTTTTGCAAGAGGCGCAAGATATTTGATTTATGCCTGTCTGCCGGTCCGTCTATAAGAACACGGACATGTCTTCGTATTTTCTCGCAGACAAACGCGGAGGGAAACATCGTTCTGTGTGCGAGTAGGAGCGTTATCGCCGCCTCTGCACGTCCCAATAGTGTCATCGTCATAATCCGGAAACATCGTTCTGTGTGCGAGTAGGAGTGTTATCGGGGGCATGAAATCAAACTGAGGCGGGTATTTTACAGGCACTGGGACGGGGCTTATTCGTATCCTGTTGATCGGTTGGTTCACGCGATCAGTAACGACACCAGTGATCGGTTGAAGGACGATGAGTATTGGCCTGCGCGTTTGTGCCACGCAGTGGACCGGAAGGATGAAATCATTTATGTATGCTGCTCTGCTTCTTTATGGAGCATTGACAATTCTGACGGGCTGTCAGAAAGATCCGGTTGAAATTGTGGCAACTGCTGACAATCTGGTTATTCTTTCCAGCGAGTTTAGCGATAAATACCGGTCATGGCTACTCACCACCGGGGTCCAGGATACTTCGCGGCGGCGGCATGCATTCGTAGGGGATATGGCGGCAACACGCCTGGCTGTACTGCAGGCACGCCGGGAAGGAATTGAAAAAGCGCCGCACTATCAGACGAGGAGAATAACCGTAGAGCGCCGCATTCTGATTGATCTTTTTATTGAGAAAATGGTGTTGGATTCCGTCGCGGTGGATGAGGCCCAGGTGAGAGAGTTATATACACGCGCACAGTCCACGGTCAACGCCCGGCAGTTGTATGCGAGAACATATGCACAGGCAGAATCTCTGCGGGGGCGCCTGCAAGGGGGAGAAAGTTTTCAAATGCTTGCAGAAGAAGTGTTTCAGGATCCTGAACTTCAGGCCTCCGGGGGGCGATTGCCGCCATTTACGTTCGACGAAATGGACCCGGACGTTGAGGATGTTGCCTTCACGATCCCTGTCGGAGAAATCTCCCATCCGGTGCGGACCCCGCAGGGATATTTCCTTATTCAGGTAGAAGATCGTTTCACACGTCCGATCATCACCGAAACGGAGTTTCAGGAAAAACGTCATCTGTTTGAAGCGTATGCGCTAGAGCGGGCACGCTCCCGTACCCGTCGCCATTACGTTCGCCAACTGGTTGAAGATGCCCGGGTCAGTTTTTCAGAACCCACACTTTTGCAGTTATTTGAGCGGATCACTCCCGGCAACCCCATCCAGGAAGATGGTCTGGACTCAGGTATACTGGTTTATTTCGGCACACCACAAGAGTCCTGGACGGTCGAGGAATTTCGGTCACGCGCCCGCTTCGCAACGGATCGGCAGCGGGCACAGGTGCGCAGCATCGCTGATCTCCGTGATTTTACCCAGGGTCTGATTGCCAGTGAGTTGATGCTCCGTGAGGCAATGCCCTTACGCTTAACTCCGGCCTACGAGCAGCGGTTAGAAGATGCAATGGATCAATATATTGTTCAGTATCTGCATCAGTTGAATTTTCCTGAGATATCCGAAGAGGACGCTCGTGCTTATTACGAGTCGGCATCCGGGCAGGAGTTCCGGCAGCCTGCCCGGATTGAACTCACCTGGCAGATTTTTTCCACTGAGACCGCGGCCAGAGCCGTTCATAAATTACCTGATCCATCCGGTCCGGCGCTCTTTGAGGCCGGGATGCTAGGAGAAATTTCAGAGGATCTTTTTGGGGCAGACGAGGGGGCACTGGTCGGCCCCTATCCAATCTCTGATGGCTGGATTCACTTCCATACAGGGCCACAATTGCCACCGAAAAAGAGAACATTTGAGGAAGCCCGTGATTTTGTAAATTCAGTCCTGCGTGAAGAAAACTTGCGGGAAAATCGGTTGGCTCGTTATGCAGAATTGGCTTCAAAGTATTCGCTGGTCATCCATGAAGAAGTCCTGTATGCACTGGCTCTGGGAGCAGCTAAATGAAGATGCCTGCCTGCTTTTCGGAATGTGTCTAGCCTCTGATCCCATGGGAATCAGAGGAGTTCAAAAGCAGTATGTAACTTCAGCAATATGGATAGGCAATGGCTAAAATTCTAATTCGGGTTGGCGGGACGGTTCATTCCAAAACAGGTAATCCGTCGCATCTGGTAGTGGTGCGAGGCGTTGTAATTGATTTTAATGACCGGGAAGGGGGGCACTTTTTTACCAAAAACACGGACTTGCGTCCATGGAAAGATGGGCAGGCAAGTGGAATCTTTCATCATGGAGTTCCAGTGATTCCCAAGTCATTAAAATCCATTCTTCCCAAAATGATTGTCAAGACCTCACGCCGGTTATCAAGGATGCGGTTTGCGAACCCCGTCCAGACCCGTTTGGAGGGAGAAGCCATCTTTGCAGAACTGGTTCTGGATACGCGCAGAAAGGAGGAGGCGTTTGTAGCGAGTCTAGCAGCACAGGGGCTTCTGTCGTGGTCATCCGGGGCACCGAAACGTCGGGTAAAAATGGATCGAAAAACTGGTGCAATCATACGATGGGGGATTACGGGAGTCAGTCTTGTACCAACGGCAGCATATCCGAGGGCGGAGATTACTGCAGCCAAGTCCATAGAAAATCACGAACTTCTGGGGCGGCTGTTTGGTGTAGATGTGGAGCGGATTATGGCAGATCACATGGCGGATCTGATAGAGTTCCAGATGCTTCACGAAGACGAGAGTGTATTTCTTGATGATGAATAAGAAAGAAGATCAAGTAATCTGCACCAATACCCGGATCATCTCCAGTACTCGGATCAAGAAGATATCAATGGTCTTCCGTGGTTTTCGAATCTGTTTGAGAACTCATTCTGAAGGACTCAGTCATTAAATCCAACGTTTATTCAGCGCATCCAATTGGCCGCAATCGTTTCGTATAATTCCCCAATCATCTCTCCACACACAGACCATGCATCAAGGAGCAGGTCGGAGGCGAATGATGCCAAGACAGTTCAGCAGGATACACCGCATCTCAACCCAGTTCGGCGGTTGAATGGTTTGACTGATCCAGCTATCAGACCGTGGAGTGCAATCAGACTCCAGAGGTAATAAGATATCCCAGGATTGTAAGAATAAGTCCGAGTGCTCCACCTACGATACCGATGGTCCAGCGAGTAGAAGAGAGTTTCGTATCAAGTGCATCATGCTTGCCGTTCAGCGCATCCAGTCGTGTATTTGTGGATTCCGTATGCGCTTGCATACTTGCCCTGAGGGATTCGGCAATTGAATCCAATTTTGCATTTGTAGCCTTCAATTCAGCACCGAATTGGGCGATGATATTTGAACTTGCCATGTTTTCATGTATCGTTGTAAATCACTATGCCTCCCGACCAGTAAGCTCCATTTTCTTAAGAAGATCATAGACCTCAGTACGCTCATCCAGAGGCACGTCCTGATAATCAGAGGACGTATTTTTCTCGGATACGAGAGTTTACCAAACTTGACGGTTTAGATGTCTGTAATGAGCAGGGCAATCGCTTGAGCTCTGCAATCCCGGTGTACGTGACAGCAACATATTCTGCAAATGTTAACAGGTTCCCATTCTGAACATGATGCTGCCCAGAAATACGGTTCTGCGCGTCAGCGCCGGTCAGGGTGGAAAAACAGGGAATTTCCCGCCCAGATTCTGTCACATCACGCATCCCGAAGGCCAGATTTGGCTGAGTGTATTAGGGCATTTGGGTGCTGCAGAGGCATTCCCCGTCAAAATTCGGGATAAAACAAAGGTGGAGGACGGGTAGATCACAGTCCAAATTAATCCGCAGGATATCCATGCAGATGATCCCGGCCTTCTTCCCGTCTGAAAACCTTTGCAGAATCATATAATTTCGTAAATTGGGCTTTTCGCGAAGAAAATTTGCGGAAATCGCTGTTTTATTATGTGGAATTCGTCTCAGGGAAATTGCCGGGGATTCGGGAGGAAGGTTTTTTTGCGCTGGACCTGGCTGCTGATTGGCGGGCTGGCTTTTGTTGTATTTCCCGCTCAGTCTCAGACTACAGGTAAACTTGCCGGGATTGTAATAGACGGCAGCAACGGGGAGCCGCTGCCGGGTGTGAATGTGGTGATTGACGGTACGCAGCAGGGAGCAGTTACAGACCTTGAAGGCCGATATGTGGTTATCGGCGTGCGGCCGGGAACCTATGCATTAGTAGCGTCCTTTATCGGGTTTACCACGCAGCGCAGTGAAGGCGTGCGTGTCAGTGTAGACCTGACCACGCAGGTTGATTTTGAGTTGCAGGAGGAAGTGATTGAAGGAGAAGAAATTGTTGTACGGGCCGAAGCAATCCGGGTCCGTAAGGATGTAACCAGCAGCGAAGCACGGATTACCGCTGAAACGATTGACCGTTTGCCGGTTCAGGAGCTGGGACAGGTCCTGAGTGTACAGGCCGGGGTCACCGAGCGGGGAGGCTTCCATATTCGGGGCGGACGCAGCAGTGAGGTTGTCGTAATGGTTGACGGAGTGCCGGTCACAGATACCTACGACGGCTCAACTGCCCTCCAACTGGAGAATGAGGGGATCCAGGAGTTGCAGGTCATCAGCGGTACGTTCAATGCAGAGTACGGCAATGCAATGAGCGGGGTCATCAATGTTGTTACCAAAGAAGGCCGCAATGACCGCTTTGGCGGCTCCATAGAAGCCTATACAGGGACCTACATGGTTCCACAGGGAGACGCAGATGCACTCCTCAAAGGAACCCGGCAGGATGAACTGACGCAAAGCTTCCCCTATGATCAGGTCAATGTCTATTCGTATCTGCCGTTCGCCCCCACCCACTACAATAACCTGAATGCATCGCTTGAAGGACCCGTCCTGAAGAATCGGGTAACGCTTTATGCCAATGCCCGCTATTTTGCCAATGACGGCTGGCTCTACGGAGCGAATCTCTACAATATTGACGGAGCAGGGGGCGACTCCACTCTGGTTCCGATGAATACATGGGAAAAGTTGAGTTGGCAGGCCAATGTACGGATTCAATTACGAAGCAATATCTTCGTGAATCTGATTGGGCTCGGATCCAACTCGGAGGGGAATGATCTGGGAGGACGGTACCAGTATTACCGGTGGGCTCCCTACGGAGTCCCGCAGATCTATGATCAGGGGATTGATATGAAACTGAAGTATACCCATCTGATCAACGCAAAGACCTTCTATACACTCAATATTGCAACCTTTGAAAAGCGGGCAGAACGCTACCGCTTTGCAGACATTACAGATGCACAATACAATGACTTTACGCTCACGCCACCGGATTCAATTGAGATCTCGCCCGGGATCTGGGAGCAGGTGCAGGCAGGTGGAAACCAGTTTGCCCGCGGTGGAACAGACCTCGGACGCTTCAACCGAAAAACACGGAGCTATTTCATAAAAGGAGGCTTCACCAGCCAACTGACCCGGTATCATCTGGTGAAGGCCGGATTCGAAGCGCGGCTGGATCAGCTGCAGTTTGAAGACTATGGCATCGTACCCGCAATCTCCGAAACGGGACAGGTTCTGGAACCCTTTCAACCCGCTATTCCTGCCGCTGAGTCCTTTGCCTACCGTCAGTTTGATGATGTATCTCCAGTCAACTTCAGTGCCTATCTGCAGGACAAGATTGAGTATGAGAGTTTTATCGTGAATGCAGGACTGCGCATGGACTATTTTGATGCACGGGCAGAGGTGCCGGCAGATCCTGAGGATCCAAACATTTTTAATCCGTTCAAAAAAGTCAATCTGTATCAGGACACGAACGGGGATGGGGTAATTACCGAGGAGGAAGAACGTGATGACAATCAACTTGTGCGTGCGGACCGGCAGACCTACTGGTGGACATCCTCCACCCCCAAACTCCAGTTCTCTCCACGACTGGGGGTCGCCTATCCGGTTACCGAGGAAGGGGTCATTCACTTTTCGTGGGGACATTTTCTGCAAATCCCAACCCTGAACCGGCTCTTTGAAAATTTTGGATATAAGATCCCCCGACAAACCGGCAGGTATGGGCCATTTGGGAATCCTGATCTGGATGCGCAGCGTACCGTCATGTACGAGGTCGGACTGAAACAGGCCGTCGGAACCGTGGTCGTCAAGGCAACCGCCTACAACCGTGATGTGCGGAGCTGGGTCTCCACCTCCAGACTGATCGAAACGGAACTGCCCGGTGTCACCTATGTGGTCTATGCGAACCGGGATTATGCAAACACCCGAGGGTTCACCCTGGCACTCTCCCGTGCCTTTGAGAACCACTACGGCTTTGATGTAAACTACACTTATCAGGTAGTGGAAGGATCCAACTCGGATCCCACCGAGGAATTCTTTGCTGCCGGGAATGAAGAAGAGCCGCGGCTGGCCCTTTTGCCGCTAGGATGGGACCAGCGGCATAAGGCTGCCGGATCCATCTTTGTGGGTGGCCGACAATGGGGGGCCTCTGCCCTGATCGTATGGGGATCAGGATTTCCGTATACCCCCAGTTTTGAGGAAGCCGCGCTGGCAGGGCCGGATGTGCAGCCGGAATTTCCGACACACGCACGCCGCCAGCCCAGTACCTACCAGATTGATCTGGACCTCTATCGCGAATTCACAATCGGGCCGGTTCGTCCGCGTGTATTTGTGCATGTGTTCAATCTTCTGGATCGCCGTAATGCGGTGTCGGTCTATGGAGATACCGGGCTCCCCGGTGTGACCTTTTCTGCACCGATTCAATCGGCAGACCATGGGTACTTCACCCGGCCCAACCACTATTCGGAACCCCGGCGCATACATGCAGGGATAAAGGTGCAGTTCTGATAATGCGCGGGATTTTGTTCATCGGTTTGATTGTGCTGGGAGGCATCCAGGTGCAGGCGCAGGGGGTTATTGATCGGAATCATGTGCCCAGTAAAGAGCGTGTAGATCCTCTGGAGCGGCGGCGGGATGATATTGACGGGAATAATATCCGGGCAACGATCACGAACTGGGCGCAGACCGCTTCAAGTGGAACTCCCGGAGATTTCTGGTACGAGTGGCCCAAAAATACCAACCGGCGCTATGTTGCATTGACCCAGTTCTGGGTCGGTGCAGAAACATCCGCGAATATCGGGCCGGATGCGGGCGAAAAAATGTGGATTGTGGATGTGGCCGACTTCCGTGGCAACAGTACGGGGGGGAATACGTCCTGGACCTTTGAGCCGATTGGCGGTTACGTGAACCCTGCGGGCAGTGAGCGGGGGATTGCGCAGAGTGATGAACCCGACAGCTGGCCGCCCTTCTGGCCGGACAAACTGGAGGATCCCGCAGCCCCCGGCTGGAGTGGCTCCTGGAACGGTTTTTTTGGAAGAGATATCTATAACGCGGATCAGGAGTTCTTTTTTAAGGCGGGGGATGATCAGTATGATCGACACCGGGGTGCCTATTCCCCTGATGCGACCGATCCTGGACGTTATGGGCTCGGACTGGTGATCGAAACACGGATCATGGCCTGGACGCAGATTCTGGTGGATGACGTGGTTTTTCTGATCTATGGGGTCAAGAATGACGGCACCGAAGATCTGGACAAAGTGGGGATGGCGGTGTGGCTGGCAGATTGCGTTGCCGGAGACTGCGGGGACGATATCATTTTCTTTGATCTGCTGGAGGATGTGGCCTTTATGACCGATGAAGATGGGATCGGGGATCAGAATTTTGGCAGTGATCCCGCGGGAACAGTGGGGATCGCAATGCTGGAAACGCCCGGCAATGCCAGTGACCGCATTGATAATGATGGCGATGGATCGGTTTCGGACGAGTGTCCGGCCAATCATGGAGAGTGTAACAGCCCGGTCGTTCCGGAGGCATTTCTTGTCGGAGAGCTGCCGGCGAACGGGGTGGATGACAATGGGAACGGGCTGATTGACGAGAGTGCCGTGCATGTGCCGTTCGGGACGCAGCGCGGGGTCGGGTATGCAGACTATATTGATAATGACAATGACGGGGAGCGGCAAGCCCCCCTGATTACGCAGGAGATGGTTTCCGCCGCGGCCTCGGATCCGTGGCTGCGCTGGCCCCCGGCCCCCCGGAGTGACCCTGGACAGCAGGTGAACGGTCTCCCGGTGGTGCATCTCATCAATGTGACCCAGGAAACCGTCGGCCTGCCGTTCCGTGACAATATTGACAATGATGACTCTCATGTCCTGCCTTCTGCCGCCTATCCCTATCTTGGCGAGCCTGGATCTCCGGTCATTACCCAGGCAATGGTGGATGCAGCGGCATCCGACCCCTACAGGCGCTATTTGGTCCAGGATGCGGGCATTCTGCTCTATGATGTCGGTCCGGAGGATCTAGGGAAAGCCTATGCGGACCGGGTGGATAATGACGGAGACGGAGCGGTGGATGAAGGGATTGACGAAGGGACGGATGAAATGATTGATGAAAGCCGGGCAGACGGGATTGACAATGATCAGGACTGGATCCTGCTCCAGAATGATACCGGCCTTGACGGGATTGAATTCAGCGGCGATCTTGGAGACGGAGATGGACAACCCACATCCGGGGCAGGGACCAATTTCCCAGGCGAAAAAAACATTGATGTGACGGATGTGAGCGAGTCCGATCAGATCGGGATCACGAATGTGCGCCTCTTTGGTGCCAATACGCTGGCCATTGGCAGTGTCAGTGACCGGTTCCTGTTTTTTAATTATCTGGTTCCCGGAGATTTTGATACAGAGAAACCTGATCCCGGTGATAATGATCTGGCGGTTTCCAGCGGCTTATTCCCGCTGAAGGCGGGGCAGACCGAGCGGATCTCTATTTCCGTACAATTAGGGATTGGGCAGGAAGAAGTGCTTGCTGCACGGGACAATGCTCTGGATGCCTATCAGGAGGACTACCAGTTTGCGCAGGCCCCGATTACGCCCGAGGTGTTTGCGGTGGAAGGGGATGGTCGTGTGACCCTGTACTGGGATTCAAAGTCCGAGGAATCAGATGATGATTTTTTGCGATCCCTTGGACTGCCGTCCAAAGACTTTGAAGGCTATCGGGTGTACCGCGCCACCGATCCCGCGTTTCTGGATGCCCTCCAGATCACAGACGGGCGCGGGAACCTGACGTTTCGCAAGCCCATTGCGCAGTTTGATCTGATTGATGGGATTGGAGGGTTTCATCCGGTTGCGGTCAATGGGGTCAGTTTTTATATGGGGGATGACCGGATAAGCCCTGGAGAGGGCAATAACGGTCTGGCCCATGCCTTCATAGATTCCACCGTCACCAACGGCATCACCTACTATTACGCCGTAACCGCATACGATTATGGAGCCGCCTCCGCAAATATTTCCCCTACGGAGACTCCTGTACGGATCCGTCGCCTCGCAGACGGGACGATTGAGACGGGGCGCAATGTTGTCGTGGCAACTCCCACGGCCCCCGTAGCGGGGTATCAGGAAGCATCTCTGGAAACCGTCAACGGCTATCTGCCGCGTGTTCAGGGATCTACCTCCAGCCGGATCGGCTATACGATTATTGATCCCCGTATCATTCAGGAAGGGGCACGCTACCAGATCTCGTTCACCGATACACTCCTGTCCGGCGGGCGGTTTGCGCAGGATACGATCACCACCAGTACCTTCACATTGATGGATCTTGATGCGAATCGAGTTCTGCTCCGCAGATCGGATGCGTGGCAGATTGATTCCGAATTTCCTTCACTGGATGACGACGGAATGCCCATTGGGTTCAGTCTCCAGTTTTATGGGGAGTCGCTTGTGCGCGTGAACTCTTCGCTCAGCGGCTGGAGTAATGATGCCGTTTATCCAGTCGTAATGGATCCGTATATCTCGCCAGGATTTACCAGCGGTCAGCGGAACCCTGCGGATTATCAGGTGGAGGTGGTCGGTCCGGGGGAGGGGCGCTCCACGGCGCTGGATGTATCCTTCTTCCGGTCGCTTCCCGAACGGCCGACGAACATACGTGTGTACCGTCTGGATCCGGATGGAGGAGGAGGCACCCGGAAAACAGAAGTGGAGTATGCATTCTGGGATTTGACGGGGGATGATTTTGTCAGTGCAGCCTCCACTGCACCCGCAACCTTCAGTGCGGATCGTGACCGGCGGGAGTCTGACCTGATTCTGATCCATGAGGCACTGGTCGGTGGTCGGGGAGCCCCCCAGTTTACCTGGCGCATCGGGATGAATTTCACGGTGGAGGCAGGAGTAAATCCCTCCGAGGGAGAGGTGGCGACGATCATTACCAGAAAGCCGTTTCTGGCATCAGATGTGTTTGAATTTCAGACCCGCGCGCCCTCGGCATCTACCGAGAATCCTGACTCTCTGCTGGCCCGCATTCGCGTAGTCCCGAATCCGTATGTGGCCACGAACCGGTTTGAGCAGTTAAATGCATTCTCAACCGGAAGAGGAGAGCGGGCCATTCAGTTTATTAACCTGCCCCCCGAATGTACGCTTCGCATCTTCAGTGTGAGCGGGCGCCTGATTCGAACCCTGCATCTCCATGAAGGAAGCAATGACACTGCAAGTGAACTGATGAACGGAACCATTCGCTGGGATCTGCAGAGTTCCGATGCCCTAACCGTCTCTTACGGGGTCTATCTCTATCATGTGGAGGCCCCCGCACTTGGCGAAACCACCGGTACGTTTGCCATCATCAAATAATGGGAAAGTCAATCTGTTTCGGGGTTCTTGTCTGGGGGTTCACCATCTTGCCGGCTGTGCATGCCCAGTTTGCGAATGAGACCCGAGAAGTCACCCGCAAGGGAACAACGGCGGCTGAATTTTTGAGTATTCCGGTGGGAGCCAGGGCGACCGGAATGGGGGGCGCAGTGACGGCATCCACTTCCGATGCAACTGCGATGTACTGGAACCCGGCCGGGCTGGGGCTTCTGACCCGATCCTCGGTCGCTGCCGAGCACGCCTCCTGGCTGACCGAAATCAATTTCAATTACGCCGCTGCCGCCTTTCCAACTAAGTACGGTACGCTTGGGGCCGCCATTACGTCAATGGGAACCCCGCAAATGCAGGTCACGACGGTGGAGGATCAGGAGGGGACCGGCGAGACGTTTGATGCATCGTCGTATGCTTTTACGCTCTCCTGGGGGAAGAGCCTGACGGAGCGATTTGCATTCGGGGCATCGGCAAAATTGATTGCCGAGCAGATCTGGCATTCGCAGGCCCGCGGACTGGCGCTGGATATCGGGACTGTATTTGTCACTCCGTTCAGGGGAATCCGCCTGGGAGCTTCCATTTCAAATTTTGGCACCAAGATGGAGATGGCGGGGGATGATCTGCTGGTGGTGGCGGACATTGATCCGGTCAACCGGGGCAATAACGAGAGTAACCGGGCGTACCTCAAAGTCGACTCCTATAATCTACCCCTGATGATGCGGATTGGCCTGGCGGGGGAATTGTATGAGACCCAGCAGGTTCGGGTCACCGTGGCCGTGGATATTCTGAGCCCCAACAACAGTAATCAGTTCGCAAACCTGGGGGCGGAGATCGGACTTCTGGGCGATCTGGTCATGGTGCGGGGAGGATACAGTGAACTGTTCCTGGAGGATAGCATCCGGTCATTCTCACTGGGGGCGGGACTCCGATACGATTTTGGTGTTGTCGGGATCGTAATCGACTATGCATTTGAGCGCCAACGCTACTTCAATGACGTGAGCCGGATCTCGCTGGCTTTGTTATTTTAGTGTAAAATTTTGTATCTTCACACAATCTTCACAAAACACTTAGGTTACGAACCTTCATGAAACACTTTTTAGTACCGATGTGCATCCTGCTTGGATGTGCATTTTTTGCAGCAGAGGCGCAGGCCCAGCGTACGGTCACCATGCGTCTTAACATGGCTTCTGTCCCGGATACAGTCAACGGGATGGGGCTGATTGAAGTCCGTGGAGCAGGCGGTTCGGAGGGCGCAACCGCGCCGGACACGCTGACAGACGGCAATATTATTGGCTGGGATGCCGCAAGTACTCTGGAACTTGTAAACGAAAAAGGCCCGGACGGGCAGGACAGTGATTACTGGAATGTTTCATTCATGATTTCGGATATGACGAGGCTTCAGCACAAGTTCTACTCACAGCAGCTGGAGGATGCAGGCTTGAACGGATGGGAGGGAGATCCAAACCCGTTCATTGAAGCAGGGGAGGGGGATGTAGATCTGGGGTTACATTTCTTCCAGGGGCAGGCGATGTGGCATGGAATGTCGGGGCGTCGGGGTTCAGAGGATGAAAACCTGGGGTACAACTGGATGCCCTGGGATGCAAAAACAGACTCTGTCGCGGTCTGGTATCGGGTTGCCATGTTCGGCCTGAACTCGTCGGATAACAAGTATGATCCCGCCATGTCTGCACCCGATCAGATTGTCGGGGTCAGAGGCGGGGATATCAAACTCGCCGATGATGAAACCGTGGTTGGGCCGCTTGGCTGGGGCGCAACCCTGATGCTTGATCGTGAGTCGATGGATGAAACCAATGCCGGATATAATATATATTCCGGTGTTGCGTACTATCCCGCTGCGCTGGCAGGCATGGATCAGGAGTATAAGTTTGTGGTGGAGCATGGAGAGATGACGGGATGGGAAGAGGGGAATCTTGCTGGCAACCGCAAGTTTACGGTGCCCAGTGCAGATACGACACTCCACTGGGTTTATTTCGGGGATACCGTTCCCAGTCCAAATCTGCCGGTCGAAGGTCAGGTCGTCTTTGGCGTGGACTTGAGCGCTTTTGAGACCATTGGACTATTTGATCAGGCTCGTGGCGATACGCTCTGGGTTTTCGGAGATTTTAACGGGTGGCAGGATTGCAGGACGCAGACCCCTGACGACTGCTATATGTTCAAAGAGCCCGGGGGCACCATTTTCCAGGCACCGGTCGCACTGGAGCGTCCGGTTGGAATAAAACAGGGGTACAAGTACTTTCTGGACTTCAATGATGCAACTTTCATGGAGGCTTTCGGAACCGAGCCGCCAAGCGGCTGGGAGGAGGGACATCGTACGGGGGTGAACCGTGAATTTGAATTTATGGGAGGCCAGCAGCGGCTGGAGTTAGCCTATTTCAATGATGTGACTCCGAAAAATATCATACCTGCGGGCACATCCATAGAGATCATGTTATCAGTGGACATGAAGGAAGCGCTTGATTATGAAGCACAGCCGTTCGTGCCGGCTACGGATACGGTGTCCATTCATCTCGGAGATCCGATTTGGGCGTATACACAAGGTATTGAGGCGGTGGATGAAGGGGGGCATTCTCTTCCTCTCTGGGATCATGTCATGCTTATGGATAGTGACGGAGATGGGGTCTATACAGGCAGTGTAATGATCAAAGGTCCATCGTATAACATTTTGACCTATCGCTATATGTTCGGTACGCGAAGCATGAGTGTTCAGGAGGTCGGGACCGAGACACGTGAGCCGGGACGTAATCGGGCTCACTTTATTTCTGCGAATGCTGACGGCTCATGGCCTGCAAAGTATGAATTACCCATGCATTCGTTTAAGTTGACTCCCGGACCGCTTCCGCATGAGTTGAATCCGGCACTCACGACCTCTATTGAGCAGAGTACAGAATTGCCGGAAGAGATCTGGCTCGGGACGAATTACCCCAACCCGTTCAATCCGACGACCGTGATTGAGTTTGGGTTGACCCGTCAGGCCAATGCACAGCTGCATGTGTACGATCTTCTGGGGCGGCGTGTCGCGACGCTGATAGATGGTCAACTTCAGGCTGCAAACTATTCGGTCACCTTTGATGCTTCGAAGCTTGCGAGCGGGGTATACATTTATCGTTTGCAGACTCCTGATTATTCGGTCACGAAGCGAATGATGCTGGTGAAGTAGCGTTTCAAACGCTGTTCACCAACCGTTTCACAAAGTTCCTAATAACGCACCGCAGGTGCGAGACATTTCGGACGAGTCAGAGATGAATCAGAAAGGATTGTCCAGCGTATCTGCTGGACAATCCTTTCTTGCTAGAATACCGTGAATACACGTCGGATAATCCATAAAATCACGCTTGCGATTCTGCTGTTTCCGGCAGTTTGCGGGATATGCCGTGCACAGCCCATGGAGGTCACCTTTCGCTGGATTCCGGACCGTGGTGCGGTACGTGCCTTTTTGCCGGGTGAGTTTAACGGCTGGGGGCCCAACAGTGGCGGGCGGATTGCGGCCGGTGCCCCCTCGGAGATGACCTATGATGCAGAGCGTCAGCAGTGGCTGTATATGCATACCCTGCAGGCAGGACGCTCGTACCAGTACAAGGTGCATGTACACACCAATAATACGGGCAGCGATCATGCGTGGATCACGGACCCTCTCAATGATAAATCCAATCCCCGTGATCACAATAACTCCGTCCTGGATGTCAGGGACCCTATGATCTTTCAAATGGCCCGGCACCGCGCTGGTGCTGGCGCTGTTACGGCCGTGAGTGCGGGGATATTCACCTCTGGGACCATTACCCGCCTGACGGTGAATGTAAACGGTGAGGAGTTCAATGGACTCCCGTTCTATCAGGACGACGGCGTTTTCCACTATCCGCTGGACAGTTCGGTGCGGTGTGATCTGGAATTTAAGATTACGGCCGTTGACAGTGCAGGGAAGACCGTAACACAGATGGTTGGGGCGACACCCCCCGAAGTGATTGACCGTGCCCGTCCGGCCGGAATAGAGGATGGCGTGACCTATGATCGGTCTGATCCTTCCAGGGCGGTGCTCTCTGTGTTTGCTCCGGGCAAGTGCTTTATGCATGTCATCGGCGATTTTAATGACTGGCAGATCACAGACGCGGGGCGGATGTACCGGGATATCCTGCGCTCTGACAGCGTGCACTGGTGGCTGCCTCTGGAAAACCTGCCCCCTGGACAGGAGGTCGGCTACCAGTATGTGGCAGATGGGGAGTTACGGTTTGCAGATATGTTTTCGGAACTGATTCTGGATCCGGATCATGATGCGTCCATTCCCGCCGGCACCTATCCCAACCTGAAACCCTATCCGCACGGGAAGACACAGGGCCCCGTATCGGTTCTGCAGACCGGACAGTCTCTCTATCCGTGGAAGGTGACGGACTTCGTTCCACCTGCTCCGGAGGAACTGGTCATCTATGAACTTCTTTTGAGAGATTTTCTGCAGGCACATGATTGGGCGGCATTGACAGATACGCTGGGCTATCTGGAGCGTTTAGGCATCAATGCCATTGAGCTCATGCCCGTTGCCGAGTTCGGGGGAAATTTGAATTGGGGATACCAGCCCAATTTTTTCTTTGCACCGGACAAGTATTATGGGCCTGCGGAGGATCTGAAGCGGTTCATTGATGCCGCCCATGAGCGTGGGATTGCCGTGTTTCTGGATGTGGTGTACAACCATGTGGATCTACCCTCTCCACTGGTTCTGCTTTACGGATCCTCGGATGCAAATCCATGGATCAATATCCCTCCCGCGCACGCATATAACGTCTTTTTTGACCTGAATCATGCGCACCCCTATACGCAGTACTGGCTGGATCGAGTGAATGCATACTGGCTGACCGAATTCAACGTAGATGGATTTCGTTTTGACTTATCCAAGGGGTTTACGCAGCGGGATACGGGGTCTGATTATGCTGCATGGGACCGTTATGATCCATCCCGCATCCGTCTGATCCAGAGAATGGCTGATGCGATGTGGGCGGTGGATTCTCATGCATATATTATTCTGGAGCACTGGGCACAGGAGCGGGAGGAACGGGAACTAGCCGAATACGGTACTGACCGCGGGTTTCCCGGAATGATGCTGTGGAGTAATGTGACGCATCCGTTTGCAGAGGCACTCATGGGATATAATGAAGGCCAGAAAAGCAATTTTGAACGTGCCTACTATGGAAACGGGGGCAGAGACTGGGACCTGCCCCATGTGATTGTCTATATGGAGAGTCATGATGAGCAGTGGATGATGTACAGGATGCGCAGTTACGGGGCCTGTGCGCGTTCGCCGGCGGGCGGGGCGGCCTGCGCACCTTCGGATGCCAATCACGACACCTACAATATCCGGAATCTGCCGACTGCACTGGATCGTCTGAAGATGGCGGGGGCATTTCATTTTCTGCTTCCAGGCCCCCGCATGCTGTGGCAGTTTGGTGAATTGGGATATGGGTACGGGAGACGGGGTGAAGAGTGTTTGCGGGGGGATGACTGCCCCCCGTTTGCGCCCGGCCGCACCGACAAAAAACCCATCCGGTGGGACTATTATGATGATCCTCTCCGAAAGCGTCTGTATGATGCATGGGCGGCACTTCTTCAGATCAGGCAGGAAACCCCCATTTTCCGCAGCACGGAAACAGAAGTATCCATGCAGTTGTCCGGGCCGGTAAAACGCATCCACCTCCGTCATGAGGAAACAGATATGCAGGCGGTTATTATCGGGAATTTTGGTGTTTTACCTGCCGCGAACACGGTAAGGCTCTCTACGCCTCCCGTCTATTGGTACGACTATTTTTCCGGCGATTCGCTGAACGTAACCGGGAGCATTCCCCAGGAACTTCAGCCGGGCGAATTTCATGTTTACACCTCCAGGAGACTTCCTCCACCTGCCGCAGGTCTGATTACGGTAGGGACTACTTCTCCACTGCCCGCACCGACGGAGTATGCCCTGCGAAGCGGCTATCCGAACCCGTTCCGGGACAGGATGACACTGGAGTTCAGTCTGGACCAGCCTCAGAGAATCCAGATGGAGGTCTATGATCTACTTGGGCGCCGCGTTGCAACGCTTGTAAATGACGACATGCCGGCAGGATCCCATACGATTCTGTTTGATGCTTCGGGGTTATCCAGTGGTTTGTACACGATCCGAATGAACGGCAGATCTGGTCCAGCAGCCATCTCTGCTGCCCTTGTTCGCTGATGTTCCGGGGAGATGGCATAAGGAAGGGAGTGTTTTATGTGCTGATGTGGAGCATTCCCGTGCTCTTTTTTGCATTTCTGGAGGGGGGGCTTCGGATTGCTGGTTTTGGGGAGGATTATCCGCTTTTTGTGCCCGTGGAGGCGGCCCCGGATTATCTGGTCATGAACCGTGAGACCGCTCACCGTTATTTTAACCGGGAAGTCCGGGTTCCAACGGGATTACATGATGTCTTTCGTGCAGAGAAAGACAGCCTGACGCTGCGGATTTTTGTCCAGGGAGGATCAAGTGCGGCCGGGTATCCTTACTATTATGGAGGCAGTTTTTCGCGTATGCTGGAGCAACGCCTGCAGCAGAGCTGGCCCGCCCGCAGGGTGGAAGTGGTCAATGTGGCAATGGCCGCAGTCAATTCCTATACGGTTCTGGATCAGGTGGATGAAATTATTGAGCAATCGCCGGATGCAGTCCTGATCTATGCGGGACATAATGAATTCTACGGGGCGCTTGGGGCAGGCTCATCCCAATCACTGGGGCGCCAGCGTCACATTGTGAATTTGTATCTCCAGCTTCAGTCATGGCGGATACTCCAGTTACTCCGAAGTGGGTTGAGCCGGATTGCACAGATTGCTGTTCAGCGTCAGGATGGTTCCTCGACTCTGATGGAGCGAATGGTTCAGCGACAGGAGATTGCGCTTCATTCTGACCTGTATCAGGTTGGGATGAAGCAGTTCAGGGGAAATCTGCGCAGCATTCTGCACAATTATCGGCAGCATGGGATTCCGGTATTCATTGGTACGGTAGCCAGTAATGAACGCACCCATGCACCTTTCCAGAATGGATTGATGCCGTCCACCGATTCAGATCAATGGGAAAGAGCCTATGCGGCGGCGCTGCATTCGGAATCCCTGCCCACATCCATTGCGCGAATGCGTGAGGTTATTGCACTGGATTCCATGGCCGCCCAGTCCTGGTTTGCTTTGGGAATGCTGCTGGATATGCAGGGTGATTACGACCAGGCTCGTCATGCCTATATTATGGCGAAGGATCTGGATCAACTGCGTTTTCGTGCAACGGAGGAGATAAATCAAATCATTCGTGAGGAGGCCGCGAATGGGGGTGCGGTATTGGTGAACATCCAGGGATATCTGCGTGAGCGGGCCCGTGAGAGTATTATTGGATCAGACCTGATGCTGGAGCATCTGCATCCGAACCTAGAGGGATATTTCATTTTTGCGGATGCGTTCTACGATGCGGTATATGAATCCCGGATCGGAGGTCAGCGGGTACATTATATTCCCCGGCAGGCTGCACGCTCGGAAGTTCTCTTCACCCAGGTTGATTCTATTTTTGGAGAACTGCGGTTACAAAAACTCCTGAATTCCTGGCCTTTCCGGCCTTTGAATGCTCCGTTATCGTCCGTTTTGGATACCAGCAGGATATTTTCTGTGGCGGAGGAACTTGCGCATAAACTTGATCAGGCAGAGTTGACATGGTTTGCGGCAACCGATCAACTGCGGACGCACTATATTGAGCAGGGGGCCTACCATCTCGCCTTGAAGGCGAGTCTAGCACTGCTTCAGGAGTATCCTTATCTGCCATTTCCCTATGCGTATGCGGCGGATGCACTTACAGCGCAGGGACGTTTGGGGGAAGCGGTGGAGTACTACAGTGCTGCCAATGATCTTGAGGAATCTGCGAGGGTACATTTTCGTCTGAGCATCCTGCATCAATACAGACAGGAGTTGGAACTTGCGAAGGAACACCTTGAGCGGGCAGTGTTTCTGGCACCGGAGGTGATTGAATTTCGATTGCATCTGGCCCGCAACTATATATCTCAGGGCAGCTGGACGGATGCAGATAAGTCGCTACAGGTACTGTTGAAGTTGGATCCGACCCATGAGTCAGTCCTTGCATTGCAGCGCCTGCTGGTAAGCCGTACCACTTCACCGAACTAACTCTGCTGTCCATACTGAGATCAGGGATGTCATGTCAGCTGCGTCTGGTCGTGACGGGGGGCTTGCGGATTTCGTTACATATGTCTGCGGCAACCTCAAGGGCTTCTTCTGGAGCACGGACCAATTCACCAGACTCCCGTCTTAGTGTCGTTAGACATCAGGCTCTGTAATCTCTCCGATGGTGTACTGAACTTGCAAAACGGTGCTGGGTGCAGGAGTGGCGGTGAGGGTAAAAACGATGTTCTCGCCTTCAGTGATCTCCGTTTTATCCGCACTGATACTTACAACCGGAATTTGCTGAACTCCGGCAGGGAACGTCGGAAGCAACAACAGGAACGGGCAGATTAGAATGTGCGCTCTTCTCGTTCTCTTCCTAAGCGTGTAAAGAAATGATGTGCATACAGCCCCACACATCTTTTCGAGGGTGCTTTGCAGTGCAGCATAGAAACCTGTGCTTTACTCAGTGCAATATAATAACCTAATGAGATTATTGCAAGGGATGGGGGAGCGTCATATTTGATCGTTTGTGAAAATAACCGGCAAATAAAAAATCTCTACCGGATGTGTCTTAAGCAGTGTGTTGATCTCCACTCACTGCTTAAAGGGTTCCAGCGGGAGCAATCGCCCTTGAACCCGGGGCAGTGCATTGATCATAAACACCGGAGAGGGTTCCATGTGGCGCATCCCCCAAAAAAATCTGTCCGTTCAGCGATGGGCATCTGTTCGTTACAAGAACGGGTTTTTCGGCGTTACCGGTATCTTGAACCCGTATTTTCAAATCACTGATTTCGGGAATGAACGATCCGGCCTCCAGGCACTCAACCTTATACCGTTTCCGCGCGTATCCGTGAGATTCAAGGGCTGACCAAGACACTCTCCCATGCAGGATTTACTGTTGGAACTCTCCCGGAAGGATTATGCATACATCATCCAGATTATCCAGGGACCACTAGACCGGTGCAAGGGTCTGAAAAGGCATCTTGAAGAACTCCATTCTCCCGATCATCGAATCGCATTGTGCGAAGAGCTCGAAGCAAAGATTCGCTATCTGGGCAGCAGTGATCTTGCCTACCAGCTGCGAAGAGTGGTCGGCAAAGAACCAGGGGCAGGAATGCGTTCGATCATTCGTGATACGGCACGATTCCTCAAGATCCCTCTGGCGGATCGGGGGACGGAACGGGATTTACTCATCCAGATGGCCCAGGAATATGCGGTGGATGTATTTTCAAAGTGTACACATGCGGAGCAATTGCAGGTTCTGGAATCCCTGGGGATTGAGCGCAGACGCGCCGTTGCATTTCTGAAGAAGACCGGCGGAGTCTTTGCGGTTCCGGTTGTCCTGCAGGCTTTTGGCACGCTGGTGGTTCAGGGTCTGATCAAAACCGTCCTCTTTGGATGGACCGTGCGCCTGATAGGAGGAAAACTGGCGACCTCACTGTTTGCATTTCTTTTTGCGCGTGTGCCATGGTGGGCCCATACGATTCTCCCTGGAGCATGGGCCATCTCGTTTGGATTGACTGCACTGGATCTGCAAGGCCCTGCCCGTCGCAAGACGGTACCGGTTCTGCTCTATCTGGGGCTCAGTTGTATCCGTCTGGATGCCGAAAAAGCCGGGAAAGTGTAGATGCAGTCCACAAGATGCATGGAGTAGCTAACCGGTGACTTCCGTTTGGAATGCACTGTAGAGTTCCGCCAGCAGCCGGTTTGCATCATCCCGTCTCAGATCGACAATCTTGGGGTAACGAAGATTTCCTGCTCCAGCAGTATCAACGATCAGGGTACACAGCCCGAGTCGTCGCTGAAAAAATGTTGTCGTGATTTCGAAGGCCTGAAAGCGCTCCGCTGGAACAATCCAGAACTGCTGACGGACGACACGATGCCGGATCAGCAGATTTCCGTCATGATAGGACCAGCGGTGACACCGGTATTGCAGCCACGCCAATCCCCAGCCGGCCGGCAGCAGTGCCAAGCCCCAAATGGCAGGTGCCCACCACCATAAGGATACCGCCGCCGTGAGGAAGACAATCGGGATGCTGTATCGCAAGGAGCGCCTCCGAATGGTCAGCCGACTGACATGTGCGTAGGTCTCTGGAACGGTGAACGGCCGAATTAAGGGAGCAAATGCAGTGATTTCTGACCACCTGGCAAAGGGCATTCCACTTTGAAAGCCCCGTTCGCCACTTTGCAGACCGAGCGTTTGTATCTCCAGGCGATACCAGTCCTGCAGCCTCATAAGCGGGTTGGACCGCAGCAGGAAGGATTGAACACGTTTGTAGGGAATAGCCCCCTCACGGAGCGTGATCAGGCCGAACCTTCGGCGGATCTTTGTGTCTCCAAGTTCAATCTGAAAATTATAAAATCGAATCAGATTCTGAATAAACCCCAGGGCCCAGCCAAGCACGAGAATTACCAGAAGGGACAGAACTGAAAGCAGTGGCCAGGAATCTGCAACGGTTCCACGAAAGAACTCCTGCTCGATTAGCCAGGTGACCACCGCACGGCTTTGGATAATACCGAAGGATTCCAGTTGAAAGAAAATGCCAATCAAAAGTGCAGTGAGTCCGAGTGAGAACTGGTACACACTTGAGAGCAGTACCCGGCCAACAGGCATAAAAAAACTCGGTGAGGTCGCAGACTCAGCGGCATCGGTCGCCTGTGCTGCTGTTTGGAGCAGGCTTTTTATCCGTTCCGCCTCGCGGACTCCAACATAGGACAGATTTCCCTCTGCGTCCCCTGTCCCCGCCGTTTCAATCTTCACCGCCGCCGTGCCAAGTACCCGGGCGAGCAAATTGCGTTCAATCGAAACGGTGTGAATACGCTCGGACGGAATATTGCGTCGTACCCGTTTGAAGACACCATAATAAATGATGATTTCGTCACGGGTGACATGGTAGCGAAACATGATGTACTTTGCAATCGCATATGGCCCGGCAAGTGTCGCATACATGATGGCAAAGATCAGGGAGTTTCGCTGTACATTCGCGCCCACTTCAGGTGAGGAAACCCCGGCAAAGACGAAACCGACAATCGCCAGAAACACGAAGTGCACGAAGGTGAACGGGTGCAGCCGGCGAAAATCCGCAGAGGGCCCTTCCATCAGTCCATATAGTTTGTGATGAATTCACGAACCGTATCACGCAGATGCACCGCCTCCTCGTAAGGAATCCCCGGAACGACCACATCGGTACTGCGTGTTCCGGCCGTGTGTACAACCAGACGGGCGATATTGTAATTTTCCTCAATCAGATCCTGAGCAACATCCAGATGCTGGATACGCCGGAGGGGGACGGTCGTCTGTACACGGTTCCAGATGCCCCGGACCGCATAGAGATCCTCTTCACGCAGTTCGTATCGCCAGTATCTGTATCGTAATCTTGGGATGGTCAGGAGCCACACGAAGCAGATCATCAACAGTAGTCCCGTCCATAATCCCGGCAGAAACGTATCATTGTCTGAGAACAGGAGAATGACATCCACCGTAGCAGTGACAGGGAGCAAAAATATCCAGGCAATTGCTCCCTTGATGGTCCAGACTTTTTTGATTGCCGGATCAAGTATCCGCATTGTACTTTATAAGAAGTAGGAAAAAACTACGCCAGCGCCGCTTACTTGTTACAATATGCGCACGCCAATTACGATCAGTATACTCGGATGTGGCTATGTCGGTCACCCGTTGGCCAAACGGTGCATCCAGGATGGATGGCGTGTCCGCGGGGCCACGACTAGCAAAGCAAAGTTGACACGCCTGCTGGCCGATGGGATTGAACCGTATCTCTTGAAACTGACCCCGAAACTGGAGGGGCATGGTCGACGTGATTTTTTTGACTCCGACATTGTTGTCATCAATTTCCCCCCAGGACGCAAGCGGGCCGATGTTCAGCTGTTCATGTCCACTGCAATGGAATCACTTTTGACGTACCTGAAAGGCGGGCAGGTGACGAAGGTGCTGTTTGTCAGTTCAACCAGCGTTTACCGTTCGGGGCATGTAAAGGAAGAGGATGCGGGCAGGTTACCGCCGGGTTCCGCATCCGGTGCGGCCCTTTTAGCTGCCGAGGAGTTACTCCGGAACTCCTCGGCGTTTGAGACAACAATCCTGCGATATGCCGGTCTGTATGGGTATGAGCGGAAACCGGGTCGATTCTGGTCGGGGCGCCCGCTGCGGAATCCAGAGAATGCGGTAAACATGCTGCACCAGGATGATGCGGTGGGGGTGGCCATGGAGGTGATCATGCAAAACTGCTGGGGGCAAACCTTTAATGTGTGTGCGGACCTGCATCCGTCGAGAGCCGAGTTCTACGCCCGTGCGGCATCAGATTTAGGCTTACCGCCGCCCCAAAATGATTCCGGTGAATCAGAGCCGGATAAGATCGTGTGCAATGAGAAGGTACGAATCTCCCTTGGATATACGTTTAGATTCCCCGACCCGTTGGCTTCCGCACCCTGAAGGGCAACATTACAGGGGGGATTCAAGTTGCAGGTATAAAATGGAACACATGAATGAACTGACGCCTGAAGAGGCCTACGTTATTTTAGAGAAAGGGACCGAGCGTCCCTTTACCGGAGAATACTATGAGCACTGCGCGGCGGGGGTCTATCACTGCCGACGGTGTAATGCGCCTTTGTACCGGTCGGAGGACAAGTTCCGATCAGGATGCGGCTGGCCCAGTTTTGATGATGAAATTCCAGGGCAGGTTCTGCGGGTCCCGGATGCCGATGGTCGTCGCACGGAGATCATTTGTGCAAAATGCAGGGGGCACCTGGGTCACGTATTTACAGGGGAGATGTTTACGGCCAAGAATACACGTCATTGTGTCAATTCACTGTCCATGAAGTTTGTCGCAAGGGACCAAGCCGATTCTTGACCGTGTGTTCCATCCGATACATCGTGCCGGAGGTGGGACTCGAACCCACACGTCCGAAGACACAGGTTCCTAAGACCTGCGCGTCTACCAGTTCCGCCACTCCGGCAATCAAACCGGCGTAGTACAGATTTATGAAAAATAGTTCCATCATCTACGGGATTATCGGCGTTTTGCTGCTGAGCCTGCCTGCCGAGGCAAGACAGGTGAACCCTTCTGGTGAGACAGACACGGTGATTGTACGCCATCAGCGGTATGTACATGTACCCACGGAGCATATGGGGGGCTTGATGGCAGATGAGAACTGGATTGAACATATGCGTCTGGGGACCTTGCATTTGCCAAAATGTGCTGGTGCTCTGGTAAGTGCGGATGGGTTAGCCGTGACCAGTGCGGCATGTCTGCGGTCGCTGGAATCGCGGATCCGCCCGGCGGATTCGGCATTTGTAGCCGACGAGTTGTCCCTAGAACATCAGCTGACAGGCCTTAAGGCAGAACAACTTGTCAGGATCCGGGAATTTGAAAGGGCAGAGGATCCGATGACCAATGCCCTGCCGGGAACACGTACCGAGATCGTTGCCGCGCAGGACAGCAGCAGTTTCCGGGAATATATCTGGTACATTTACGAGGATGTAAGACTGGTATTGATTCCTTCAGTGGACATGGCAAATTTTGGCAATGAGGGTGGGGTTTACCCCAGACACGCATTGGATTTTGCATTCTTCAGAGTCTATGATGAGCGTGGTCAGCCCCTGGATACGGAGAGTTACTTCGCATGGAGTGATCGTCCGCCGAATCACCGGGAACGACTGTTCACCACGGCCGTGAATGAAAATAAACCGTTCACAGGTGTGTCCATCTCGGATACATTCACCTATAACGGGACGGTGACCCCACCCTATACGACATTGTATGGGATGCTGGATCTGCACTATTCGCATGGCGCAACGGGAGCTTGGGAGTTGCCTGCGCAGTGGAGCGCTGGAATCCGGAAAGGAGACCCGTCCGCAGCATTGAATTTTTCCATGGCGGGCAGGTGCGCCCAGATAGGAACGGGGGTTATAGATATAGATATGGAGATTCTGGGGGTTGCGTTTGATCATGCAGTGACCGAAGGCCGGCAGCGCTGTGTTGTGGTCTCCACCTCGGGGATTCTGTCTCTTCTGAGGACTGTATTTGAAGCGGAAAATATTGTGGAAGAACTGGCCAAACAGGCGCGAAGCACATATGAAGATGAGTAATTTCAGCGTTTGGTTTATCGGGGGATTGTTATTGTATTCAGGAGGCTGCGCCCCTGCCGCTCTTGAGGTGGTTCAGGTGATTAATCAACCCCTTGTTGTGGAAGAGCAGCCGCAGGCCTCGAACGCATCTGCGAAAGCACCGGATCCTGTGGCTTCTTTGACCGTGGACCGGTTCGATGTAGATGTGGACCGGTTTGACGGGGGGAAGATGTGGACCTTTGATAACCCGCCCGCGGGTTGGCTTGCAGAAGCGTACGGGATAGACGCGGACTCTGTGTGGTTCGCCAAAGCCAGACTGGGGGCGTTACGGTTTGGGGCAGACTGCTCTGCCAGTTTTGTTTCGGGGCAGGGGCTGATTCTGACGAATCATCACTGTGCCCGTGAGAGTATAGTCGAGGTGTCGGGTGAGGAGGAAGATTTACTTGAAGCAGGGTTTCTGGCGGCCGCCGCTGTGGATGAGCGGAAAGTGCCCGACCTGTATGTAGAGCAGCTTCTGGAAATTTCAGATGTCACCCGCCGGGTGCACGGTGCCAGCCGCATTGTTCGCGGGGATAATGAGCGTGTCCGGGCACGCAGGGATAAGGCTTCGGTGATTGCAGATGAGTTGACCAGTGCAGCCAGGATGCGGGACTCTACCCTCCGGGTGGAGGTGGTTGAACTCTATAGCGGGGAACGCTATGCCGCCTACACCTATCGGCGCTATGAGGATGTGCGTCTGGTCATGGCTCCCGAAAAGAAACTCGGATACTTCGGCGGGGAAGAGGATAATTTCACCTTTCCCCGGTATACACTGGACATGGCCTTCTTTCGCGCTTATGATCAGGAAGGGAATCCGGCCGTCACTCCGGAATACTACCCGTGGAGTCAAGACGGAGTCGGGGCCGGTGATGCTGTCTTTGTGGTTGGGAATCCAGGATCAACCAGCCGGTTCGGGAGCGTGTCGCAGTTAATGTTTGAACGGGATTATACATTGGTTCAGCAGGTTGAAGCATTCCAGCGGCGCGCAGACGTACTGCAATCATTTGTCGGCATGGACGGGCCGGGTGCCGATGCGCTTGAGAATATGTGGTTTACGGCCAGTAATTCACTCAAGGCTTTGTCGGGGCAGCTGGAAGGGCTCCGCAACGACACACTGATCGCACGCCGCAGTGCGGCGGAATTTCAGATCAGGGAAGACCTCTTTCAGGTAGACTCGCTGTCCGCCCGTTATGGCGCATTGTTTCAGGAACTGGATGAAATCCAACTGTCCAAGCGTGCGGAGGCAGGTCGTATGGCGGCGTTCACCTTATTCGGGACGACCATCGGGTCACGGATCCTGACGCGTGCACTGTATGGATATTATTACGCAAATCTGCAGCGCCGCGGTTATGTAGATGAGGAGACGCTGGATGGAATTCGTGAGGATGCATTGGCGCTGGAAGACGTTCCTGCAGAGGTGGACAGAGCGTTGATTGTTCTTCGGTTTGAGGAACTTCTGAATGCATTGGGGGCGCAGGATCCGACGATGCGAAGCATTCTGGGAGGGCTGCCCACAGACAGTCTGGCGGCTACTTTGGCCACGACCACGGCCCTCTCCGACTCTGCAGGGTTTGCTGCTCTTCTGGAGGAAGGATTTCTGGGGAGTGAAGATCCGGTTGTCCCGGTGATCAGTGCACTGGCCCCGTTATATTTTACGGCACAGCAGCAGTCCGAAAGTTTCAAAAACAGAGAAGATCTCCTGGTTGCGGAATTGGCATCGCTTCGATTTGCCCTTTATGGGACCGATATACCGCCAGACGCATCCTTCTCGCTCCGGTTCTCCGATGGGCGTGTCGGGGGGTATGCCTACAATGGGACCCGTGCGCCTGCCTTTACAACGTTCTATGGGCTGTATGATCATTTTTATGCCCACCGCACTGTCAGCGCCTCGTGGGATCTTCCAGAGCGCTGGCGGGATCCTCCCGAGACGTTTGACCTTTCCACGCCGCTAAATCTGGTCAGTACGAACGATATTACGGGAGGAAATTCCGGATCCCCACTGTTGAATCAGAATTTGGAGATTGTGGGGCTGGTGTTTGACGGCAATATTGAATCTCTGCCCAATGTATATGTATTTTCGGACCGGACTGCGCGGACCGTTTCGGTAGATGTCCGGGCAATCCTCGCCTCGTTGCAGCATGTTTATAAAGCGGAGCGGATTGTGGAAGAGATCCTTAAGATAGAATAGATCCAGCCGTGCTCACCTCATGAACGGATTGAAGAAAATCGTTACCAGGGTGTGGATGGTCAGGGATGCCTCTGATTTCAGAAACCGTACTTTTGCTCAGATGACCGTACGCATTCCGGATCGGATGACCATTCGGAGTTTGCTGTAGAGTTCATCCATCCAACTGGGTCTGGGTGGACGTAATTCATCGAAAATGACGCACAGATTCAATGCCGGGGAAATGGAGCCGCCGAGGCAGCTTGCACTGGTGTTGGCAGGCGGAGGGGCCAGAGCAGCGTATCAGGCGGGGGTCGTGTGTTATCTGCGTGAATTGGCACCAGAGATTCCATACCCGATCATTACGGGGGTCTCTGCGGGAGCAATCAATGCCGCATTTCTTGCGGGGCATCCGGGGCGGGATGGTGCAGAAGCGCTGGTGGATTGCTGGAGAAATATAAATCAGAACAAGGTCTATCAGGCGGAATCGTCCATTGGGGTCATCCGGAGGATCCTCCCGTGGATGCCATTTGGGGATGCCACAATCCGGGTTCAGGAAGGGGAGGCCCTCCTCAACACGACCCCGCTGCGCCATTACCTTTCGGACCGGTTGCCGGCTTCGGTGGATGGTACCCTGTCGCAGATCCGCAAGAATCTTGATGAAGGGGAGTTGACCTCGGTTTGCATTACGGCCACAAGTTTTACAACGGGCCAGTCGGTGAGCTGGGTGCAGGGGCGTGATATACAGACCTGGCAGCGCCCGAACCGGATTGCACATCACGACAAGATTACGCTTGATCATGTGATGGCTTCTTCGGCGCTGCCATTGTTATTTCCCGCCGTGAAGCTCGGCGATGCATGGTACGGGGATGGAGGCATTCGTCTCATTGCACCGCTTTCACCGGCACTGCATCTGGGCGCAACGGATATCATTTGCATCTCGCCCAAATATATACGTACTCAGGCGGAAGCTGCCGAACCGGCCATTACCGGGTATCCACCTGCTGCACAGGTTATGGGAATTATGCTGAATGCAACATTCCTGGATGCATTTGATCATGACGTTCGGATGGCAGAGAGGGTGACCAGACTGGTCCATCATGTGCCGGCAGATGAACGGGATGGGATTCGCCCGGTTAATATCCTTCTGATCCAGCCGTCAAGGGATATTGCAAAGCTGGCACAGGGGCTGGAAGTGAAGACACATGGAATTTTGCGGATGCTGACACGCGGCCTCGGGAGTGGAGATACGCTGAGCCCGGATTGGCTGAGTGTCATGCTGTTTGATCCAGAGTTCATCGGGCGGGTACTAGAACTGGGTTATGAAGATGGCAGGCGACAGACTGCCGCAATTAAAAAATTTCTGGAGAGACTGATTCATGGCTAGATCACGGGCCCGGAAGGTATTCGGTTTGATTTTGCTTGCATGCATGATGTACATGCCGAAAAGTGATGCACAGATTCTTCGCGGCAGGGTCATGGACGCAGATACCGGTGCGACGCTGCCGGCAGCAACCGTCCAGATTGCGGATACGTACCGGGGTACGATTACCAATAACGAGGGGATGTACGAAATTGCGGTGGATGATCTGCCGGTGGATATTGTGGTGCGGTATATTGGGTTCCGCACGGACACGCTGACGGCACACACCCTGACACCGCTGGAATTTCGTCTGGAGCCGGTCGTACTGGAAATGGAACAGCTGGTGGTGACCGAAGATGATCCGGCAGTCTGGATTATGCGGCAGGTCATTGAGCGGAAGCAAATCTGGCGGGAACAGCTTCACACGTTTGAGGCCAGGGCCTATGCGCGGTACACTTTTTCCAATGATTCGGGGATTGTTGCGATTATTGAGTCGGCGGCAACCGCCTGGTGGGACCGGGATCACGGGCTTCGGGAGGAGGTCACCGGCTCCCGAAGTACCGGGAATGTACCCTTGGGGGATGTGGATGCACTTCCTGCTGCTCGGACTATGGTGAATCTGTATGATGATGACGTTGAAGTCAGCGGTCATACGCTCATTGGTGTGACCCACCCGGATGCACTGGACCGGTATATATTTACGCTGGAGGGGACACGCAAAGTTGATGATGCGCTGGTCTATGATATAGCTGTTGCGCCAAAAAATAATCTCAGCAGCGCATTTTTAGGGCGCGTGTCGGTACTTGATGGAGAGTTTGCCCTCATAGAAGCCAGGCTGCGCCCTGGACCGGCGTTCCTGTTTCCTGTACCAATTCAGAGGTACGAAACCACCTATCTGCAGCAGTTTTCCAATTATGGCGGCCAGATCTGGCTGCCAATTGATCTGCGCTCAAGTACGATGGTGGAGATTGCACTTGGAGCGCTCCTGAATTTTCCAACCGTTGGGATTGACATGGTATCCCGTTTTACCGATTATCAGTTGAATGTAGAACTTGCGGACAGTTTGTTTGAAGAGGGAACCTGGCTGCAGGTGGATTCATCGGCCGTGTCGTCTGGCGAGTCATTTCAGCGTGAGGGAGCGATTGTTCCGCTCACGCCGAAGGAAACCATCGCCTATGCATCAATAGACAGCACGCATTCCCTCCGGGAGGCATTCCGGCCGGGGGGAGTTTTGGGGCGCACCATGAATCGACTTGAGGAAGCCGAAGAGCGCCGCGCATCGGTTGAGCGGTCTGTTTCGGTGTTCCGGGGGCCGAATTCGTTTATGTCCCGTCTTGGGCTTCAGCCCGATCTCTGGTACAACCGGGTGGATGCGCTGCATGCAGGGCTTGGAACCAGGCAGGACTTCAGAGACATCTTTGAAGTGCAGGCAAAAGCAGGTGTCAATACGGGGCAGGATGGCAGGGGAAAGTATTCCTATAAGGGAACTTTTCGTATAGATAAGGGCTGGTTTATGGAGGCAGCGTACCGTGCAGAGAATGCATCCACCTATTCGTCAAATATCTATCGTCGTCTGCCGAACAGTATTCTGATGCTTTTTGGGAGGGAGGATTATTTTGATTACTACCGGCGGGAGGGGATCTCCTTAACGGGAGGATACAGGATCAGGAGGTGGGGATCGGCGACCCTTACCGGCACCTATCTCCATGAGAAGCATTCCGGTCTGGTGGGCAATGTGAGTTACGATTTTATGGGCAAGAGTACGCTCCAGCGCCCGAATGGAGCAATTATGGAGGGGGATTTTCGGACTTTTACGGCGACCTTTCGTGCCGGTCAGGATGAACTGGTGATCATTGGCATTGGTCCGTCAAGGTATTTTGAGTCCAGTATTGAACTCTCCATGCCCTGGTCGGACATTACGTTCCGTCGCTACTATGTACGGGCAGGGGGGCGGATCACGACTTTCCTGCAGCGGCGGTTTTTGCCGGCGACGCTGGATTTTGGGATTACGGCGGGCCTTGCATCGGATGGAGGCCGCACATTGCCGCGCCAGCGTTTCTTTATTGTTGAGGGGGGAACCAAAATTTTTCACTGGGGCGGCTCATTGTATGCCCTCCAGGGCTTACCCTACCAGGGGAATGCAGTTGTCTTTGGGCATTGGGAGCATAATTTTCGCACGCTGTTGTTTGAAATTCTTGGTCTGCGCGGGATGGCCAATGAAGGTTATAACGTATTGATTTTTGGCGGGCATGCATTTGTTCGCGGGACAGGATCCCGTCACATGGAATGGATTGATCATAACGAGTTAGGGGTTTCACTTAGCGGACTATTTGGATTTATGCGTTTTGATCTTGCGTATCGGATCGGTCAAAACCAGTTCTATCCTGCGATTGGCGTGGCCCGTATCTTCTGATTCACCGGAGATGAATGAAGCGGCATTGCATGGCGTTTGGGCCTGTGTTTTCCAGAAGGCATGATGTCCTCCGCACCTGGGCTTTGGGTTTACTGGGTTTTGCAGCAATCCAGATGTATCCGCAGCAGGCAGCGGGGCAGGTTCTCATTACCGGTTCGGTGCGTGATTCCGTTACCCGGTTCCCGCTTGCTTCGGCGCACATTATCATGGAAGGGAGTAATCGGGGCACAATTACCAATCGGGAGGGTGATTTTGAGATCACACTCCCCCATCTCCCGGCGACTCTTGTTTTTCGCCATATTGGTTATCATCCGATGCGTGTCGAGTTGATGCCGGACGATGCCCGAACGCTCCACATCAGCCTTGAGCCTGCAGCAGTAGAGTTGCCGGAACTGTTAATTACGGGAGACTATCTGGCGACAGCAATTATGCAGGAAGTCATCCGCCGGAAGGCCGCACGCAGGCGCCATCTGAATGCTCACAATGCAAGAGTCTATGCCCGGATCACGCTTCAGAACCGGGACAGGATTGTTCTGGTCAGCGAAGCGGTCTTTGACCGGTATTATTCCAGAGGGAGTGGGATCAGAGAAGTCATCCGGTCGAGGCGTCAAACCTCGGATTTTCACGAAGAACTGGGTTTGAAATTGACCCCGCAGGATTTTTCTTCCGACCAGGTGCACATTAACGGGCTGCCTTTTTTCGGGCCGACCCACCCGGATGCATTGGAGCACTATACATTCACCTTTGCGGGCCGCCGCGCATGGAACGGGCAGCAGCTGTACGATATCTATGTGGCTCCCAAAAGTAATCAGGAAGCCACATTCATTGGCCGAATCTCAGTATTGGACAGTCTTTATGCACTCATAGAGGTAGATCTAAAACCTGCTTCACATGTGGTTTTTTCGCCGGATACAAAGGACTGGAGTATCCAGTATCGGCAGAATTTTGCGCAGGTGGATTCATTCTGGCTCCCGATTGACCTTCAACTGCAGGGCTGGATTCATGTAGCGCCGGACGGTGAGCGGGTCAGCCCGGCCGTGGTAGAGCAGACCGCCAGATTGATGAACTACGGGGCAAACCAACCGGTTCCTGCCGGGCCATTTACCCGTGAGGAGCCGTTGCAGATTGACACCACTTCGGTTCTGCGGGATGACTTGTTTTTGATGGGGCTGGATATGGTTGCTTTGACGGCGCGTGAACTGGAGGCTCTGGGGGAACTTCGATGGAAGAAGCCCTTGACGCTTCGGGAGGCATTTCCACCAACTTCGGTACTTGCATCTGAATTTGAACTGTACAACTTCCAGATATGGGATCGCCCGCAGTTTTCATTCCCTGTTGTGGGAGGGTTCAGTCCCTGGTTTGCATTCAACCGTGTTGACGGAACACGTGTAGGGGCGGGCAGGGTGGTTACAGTTGGAGATGACCGCAAGATTGCCGCCCGGATTGGTCAGTCAATCGGATACGGACGGACACGACTTAATCTTGCATGGAATCAGAGGGGGACTAGGTTTTCACAGACATCGGTAATTTACAGGCAGAACACGCGTCCACAGAACGGGATGTTGATCCACACCGAGGCATTGAACACCCTGTCTTCCAGTGTATTTGCGGAGGATTACTTTGACTGGTACTGGTCCAGGAGTCTCCGTGTAAGCAGACGTTATGAGAAGCGGGGGATACGGATGATGCTTTCGGGGGAGTATGCGTTTATTGAATCGATTGACACGCACATAGAGCGTCCATGGCCATGGAAAAAGAAATTTCCGGACAATCCGGCGATCCATAAGGGGCAGCGCCAGACCCTTGAGTTCAGGTTTGGGACAGGAAAAGCCTGGAACCCCTATCATGTGCATCCCCGAAAGAGTCTCGAAGTCAGGACAGAGTTTGCCCATTCGACCGGTGGATATAATGACCTTCGAACGACGCTGCTGGCAGACTACTACATTCCCACCTTCATGCGTCGCCGCCCGGCTCCGCTCGGACTTTCACTGCGCATTCTGGGCGGCATCGTCACCCGGGGTGCACCGAGGGATCGATGGCATGTTGCGGAGGGGAGTATTGCGTCCGCGGGAGAATTGGGGACATTGCGGACTCTTCGGAATCATCGGCTCATAGGCCGTCAAACGATCGGGGGGTACTGGGAGCATGATTTTCGGAGTGTTCTGTTTGAGGCGCTTCGGCTTCGCCCGCTGGTCGGTCAGAATGTCAGCATCCGGTTTGGGGGAGCGCATGTATACATGAATGGACGCTGGATCCATGAGGTTTCGCTGAGTATTGCACGGGCCCCCGTGCGGATCAACTTCACACGCAACATAGATGCGCCGAGGATATTTTTGGGGGTTGGCTTTGCGGGCCGCAATTAGTGAGCGGCGGATAAGGGGTTGTGTAGGGGCGGATTTTTGAAGCAATACGTCATCCCGTCGAGGGACCCCGGCATCATGGTCGCCAGATTCGAAGTTGAGATAGATTTGCACGGGACACCAGTTCCACGCCTTCTCGATGTGCCAGGGTTTTTGCACTGTTTGTAAAGCCGTCAGCTGTGGTTACGACCATAAATTTTGGTTCGCCTCGAATTTCATAGTCCCTGACAGCACGGAGCACTTCCTGTACAGCCTTGGAGTTGCATTTTGCGTCTGGCTGCATGCGTTTGCACTGGATCAGCAACGTGTATTCCTCGGTACTGCTGCGCGAATATGCCAGTCCGTCTGCACCGCAATCACCGCTCCGGGGCGTTCTACGTGTCTCATAGCCTGCCAGTGAGAGTTGCTTAAGAACCCAGTTTTCAAATTCTTCAGGCTCCAGCAGATCTACATTAAAATGCTCAGCAGGAGCAGGATGATCTGTTTCTGTCCGGGTCATACTGCGGTAGAGTTCTTCCAGATCGCTTTTACTCGCCGTGGTTGGTGAAAGGATACTTTGATTCATTTCCCGTTTTCGGGTGATCAGATCATTCAATTTCAAGTCAAAACTGTATTTGCCATAACGCGGATGTTTTGCCATGGGAAAGTATACGTGAACGGGCCGCTCCTGTCCGATCCGGAAGACGCGGTCGGTACATTGATCTTCGACAGCGGGATTCCACCATCGTGACAAATGAATGACATGGTTCGCAGCGGTCAGCGTCAGCCCGACACCCCCCGCACGCGGTGACAACAGCATCACATCAAAGCCTCGCCGGTTCTGGAATAAGTCCACGCGTTTTTTACGTGTTTTTCCAGGGACGGTCCCGTTGATCACGAGCACATCATCCGGGAGCTCGAAGCATCGCCGGATTGCGCCAATAAGAAAGCCCTGCATTTGGCGTGATTCGACGAAAATGAGGGTTTTTTCGCGGAGTCTGGCTACGTTCCGCAGGATTGAGAATATTTCTTTAAGCCGGGCAGATCTCTGGATGTACTGATCATCCGTCAGATCGCCTGGTGTCTCTGGATGTAATGAGATTGAACGCAGCCGGGCGAGTTTTTGAAGTATTGGTTCGTCTGTGGGAGGGCGATTCAAGACCCGATCATACTCGTCCGCCTGGGATTTTGGCATATCCACGATGAGGGGATGTATACTTTTTTCCGGCAGCCCGGACAGGTGATCTTCCTTGAGTCGCCGTAACATTAACTGTGGCATTCCATTTCCTGCTGTTAGCGCATGATTCAGTTTCGTAAGTGCTGCGTTATGATCGGGGATGTCGCTTTCGTATTTTTTGCTGAATTCTCTCAGGGTTCCAAACTCTCCCGGTTCTATACGGTCCAGCAGGGACCAGATATCTGCCGGGCGGTTCTCTACGGGCGTGCCGGTCATCAGCAGGGCGAAGTCAATATTCATCGCAAGCGCAGCAACGGTGATCTGGGTTCCGGGATTCTTGATCTTTTGTGCTTCATCGAAAACACCTGCACTCCAGTGGACACGGCCAAAGCTATGCTGATAGTCACGCAGAGTTTCGTACGTGGTCAGCACCCAGGCGGCCCGTTTCAGTTTATCGGTGTTCAGTTTCGGCAGGGGTATGTCTGCGCCGAGTTCATTGCCGGCTGAACTGTTGGGAATCTTGAGCTTTTTCAGGCCCGTCCCGTATGCTTCAACGGCTCGTCCGAGTCCATTTCCAGACAGGTGTTTGTTATGTTCATCCAGCCAGTTCTGCAGTAAACCTGTCGGAGCAACGACAAGGATTGGCTGGTACCGGGTTCCCAGATTCAGGAGATGTGTCTGCAGGCAGGACAAAAAAGCCAGGGATTCGAGTGTTTTACCGAGTCCCATATCGTCGGCGAGCAGTGCCCCCCAGCTGCCGGCCTCCCAGTGATTGAGAAGCCATGTCACCGCTTCCTGCTGATGTGGCAGCAGCGTACTCCGGATCGCCGGTGTCAACTCAGACACACCGGGGGTGCATTTCCGCGGCTCCCGCCTGAATTGAAGTGATTCCAGATTTTCCGTAATCAGGAGGACCTGATCTGACTCGACTTCCTGTTTTTTCGAATCTGACGGGGCGCGACCCTTCGGGGACTGTACAGGAGGGATTTGACGAATAAGTTCTTCAATTGCGGATGCGGTGGATACACTTGCAGGAATTTCAATGCCATCGCTTGTTGCAACGGTTGCGGCACCGTCTGTGATTGCTGCGTTGACCTGGTTCAACAGAATCGGCAGTTCTTCGGCCGGAATCTGCACGACCTTCGTTCCGATTCGGAGTCCGAGCCGTTCCGGGGGGAGCCAGGGATCGGAAGCCCGCTGAATCCAGGGCAGTGTCCGTTTGGACCAGATCCCGACTCCTTCAACACGCGCACTCAGTTCGTCGTCACAGAACACTCTGTCAACATCAAACCCGGTTTCTCCTGCATCATCAAGCGCACCCCGCAGAAATCCGGAAGGATTTTTAAGGAATTTATGACGCTCTTCGGGGGATGCCCGCTGTGCACGGTGCACGGCAATAAGTGCACTTTTAACCTGTGGAGTAAGTACTACATAGTAGGATCCCCCGGCCGAATATCTGTGTTTAACCTTTGAGAGCCTGCGAAATTTTTTAGAGAATTCGGTCTGTCTCGCAGCAGGCAAGGCGTGACGAAATTCCCTCTCTTCTTCTCCGCTCTCATCAACACTAGTCTGCCAGCGGCCAATTACGGGGTCAAAATCCGGCTCATCGGATTCATTCAGAAATGGATACAGTTCAAATCCTGTGGCAACTGTGATGCGAATAGAACGCAGTTCGCCGGGGATTTCGGAGCCGTCCGGCAGATTTTGCGAGATCTGTCCCCACCGGAGCATCCGGCTCTCAATATCCTGGCTATCCGCAGAATTGGACGTATCAATTGCTTCAACGATGCCATACAGTGGATCAATGAGAATGAAGTCATCCCCGCCGGCCCGCAGCCACGCGCCTTCACGCTTATGTCCCAGGATGCGCCGGCCTTTCCGGATGAAGCCGTAATGCAGTTCAAAGTAGTGGTCATGCAGTGCTCCGTCCGAGGTTATTTCAAGCGTATACGGGCATGCACTGGGAAGTCCCATATATTTCAAGTCCTCCACAGGCAGGTTCGCGACGCTGCTCCAGGACAGTCGCAGCACCTTTCTATCCTCCTGTTCTACGGCCTCCCCGTCGTCACGCAACCGCAGAAATGCACCGGCATAATGTGCGGTTGCGGCGTGAGATGTCCATTCGCTGACCGGGATTCGCTGATCATTTTCTCCCATCCAGACGTATAGCCCATCTGGAGTCGTTCGAAATTCAGGCGTGATGAGTTCAGGCATTGATCAGATTTGTAGCAAAAAGATCCTGTTTTAAGAGAGATTGAGGCGAATGCTTTAACCGGGGGCATGAATGGCAGGGAGGGATCATCGGCTTTTCAGGTTTCTGGGGATTCATTATTTCACCGTACGACGAAGTGTTGCATAGATGGGTGCGGCGACAATATATGGTTTTGGAAGTGATTTGGAGTCAGGTAACCATTTGGTCCAAGAGACAATAAGCCGTGTGCAGCGGTGGCGAATGAGATTTTATAAGACGCTCCTTCGGAGTCTGGCTCCCCAATTTAATGAACCTCATGGACATCTTTGAGTCCGTCACTCCACAGACCGACGGGATGAATTGTTTAGATTATAATCCCTCAATTAGATTATATAGTGGAACGGTATCGGATGGTTAGGACTGACCGTTCAGGGTTCTAACCCTCTGCCTTGATTGTTAAACCCCATGGGTCTACCCGGTGGCTGTGGAGGGGGAAATAAAGGTGCTTGATAACGGGCGAAATTGTCAACCAGCCAGTTATGCATAGATGGGATCGGTACCACATACAGGTTGTTCCGCACGTCCAGAATTCCTTTGTGTAGTGCCAGTGTGAAGATATCCTCTGCTTTGTCCTCACTAAATTCCATGCGGAGGGATGCCATAATATCCATCTTCGCAACACTAGCATGTGAGGGAGCAAAAGCAAGTACCCTTGCAATGCAGTGAAGTTGCTCTCTAGGGAAGTCCTGAGTCCGAGCTTTATAAAACTGAATCCGCCCCTTCTGTCCTTCTTTCAGCACCGCTTCCAGCCCCTCTGGAGTCAACTCTCCCTCGGTCAACTTCAACTGCTTCAAGGCAGGCCATACATATGCCATAATGTGTTGTGGCCAACCATACGTCTCCTGGGAGATCTCGTCAATCCACTTCGTCGTGTTGCCCTTTGCTCCGCCTTCTTTCTGGAGCCAGTCCTCAATGATTATCCGTCTGGCTCCTTCACTTAGTGGCCCTAAACTGATCTTGCATTTCGGCTTGAATCTTGATACACCCAAATCATCAAAGGCCTGTGTGGTCGCGCCCAGTCCGGCGGCAATCAGGATCACCGGACGCTCTAGTTTGCCATTGTGAATCGCCTTAAGACATTTTGCGGCAAGTCTAAACTCTTCAGACGGGCGGGAGAGTTCAGTGCGGAGTGCCTGCGCCTCGTCCAGCAGGAGCAGTAGCGGCTCCCGCCCGGACTTGAGGATGTCCAGCGTTGTCGGGAGATAGTGCTCAGATGTAGGTTCTCCATCTATGGCCTGCACACTCCCACCCGTCATCGATTTCTGGTGTTTGGCGGAGAGCGGGGGACTCAGCGCCTTGCTTAATTCTGTCGGATTATACAACCCGTCCGGATCAATCTCGGCGGTATGCCATTGCTGTTCCCTTGCCAGCCGAGCACATTCTGTGAGCAGAGCTGTCTTGCCTGCACCAGGAGCCGCCTGAATCAGGATTGTAGTCCCATATTTCTTTACATCCTCTACCAGTTGCAGGCGCTCTTTGAAGTTGCCCAGTATTTGCTTTCTCCCGTGGAAGTACTTCGCTTCCCCGCGATCTTCTACTAGATTTGATGCGATATGGTGGTGGCTTGGTGCATTCATTGACTGGATACTTTGCGTGCAAATTCTCCTGCTGATGTAATATATGCACTCAGAGGAAAATAGGTTTCAATAACTGTCAGGTGTTCATCGTAGAGTCGAACGAAAGTGAATCATGGATGACATGTCGAAAAGAGATAGATGACGGTCAAAACCGGATGTCGTATATCAATTCCGGGATGAGGTTGGCGGGTACCTGCTTACTGGCCAACTGGCCTCCGGCATATACATGACGAGACTGCGATGTGGGCCCTTGTATGGAACGTGGGAACCTGTCGGGGTGATGTGAAGGGAGCGTGTCAAGCGGGCAGTCCCCGCAAGACATTGAGTACCAACGCACTCCACAGGGGCGGATCATCCCGTAGTAGTATAGAGATTCCTGTAATGGGAATGGAG
>JAJEFL010000078.1:0-7442 GCA_022820435.1 Rhodothermales bacterium | reverse complement strand
TGGGAATTATATCCATGAGTCACAACTCTCATGGTCTTTTTGGTGTTTCATCGCCCGTTGCCCGGTTGCAGGCTTGCGCTCCGCAATGACAGGTCTTATATAGGCTCCACAACCCGTTCGGCACAATTCGTGCCAGGACGCCATCCCCGACGCCCGGATATTTACGGACGCATTCGTGTCCGCATTCACTTGGTACCCGCACGCCAGACATAGAAAATCGGACTGTGTTTGCCGATTCTTTGCGTTCACACAGGAACACTTGCTGCATGTCTGCGATGTATAATGCGGGGGCACCTTGATCACCACGCCTCGCTCCCGCAGGAACTGCTCCAGTATCGCCCATCCTGTTCCCAGTATTGAGCAGTTCAGTCCTGCTTTCTGCTTCACATTCCTGCCCGGATTCTCAACCGTTCCTTTCGCGCTTGCGGTCATACCCTTGGTTTTCAGGTCTTCCAGGATTACAAGCGTAGAGATTTCGGTGAGCGATAAGGCAATAGGACGCAAGTCATTCCTTCGAATATTCTTGATCTTGCGTTCATGGCTTGCAATGGTTTTCTTTATCTTCCTCCAGGAATGACTTCCTTTCTGTTTTTTCGCCAGTCGGCGTTGAAGCTTCTGAATACGCTTTTCAATACCCGAGGTGTCGGTCAGATAGAAGATTCTTCCCGCACTGTCCGCAACCTGCCCGCAATTGCGGTCGACCCCAATGCCAATGCCGTCCGCGTCTTGTACGATAGCGTCCACTTCATAGACGACCGTCATATACCAGTTCCCATTTTCTTCAAAGATGCGGGCCGTCTTGGGCACGGGGTTTGTATAGCGGTTCACCCGATAAAATCGCAGCATCTTCACATACATGCCCGGCTTTAACCGAAAATACCCGTTCTTTGAAAATCTGCGTCCTCCAGATACGTCTACGGCGAAGCTTTTGCCTGCCTCACATCTTTTCTTGAATCTGGGCAGCCCCCGCTTTTTCTTGAAGAACTGCTTGTAGGCATCCGCCAGATCCTTCAGTCCAGTGCGAGTTGCGGTTACAGGATATTCTCTTAGCCATGGTGCGACCGTATCCTTGTGTACTTTATACCGAGCATAGAAATCAAACTGGGATGTCCGGGATTGTCCGGTTTCCGCGTAACCGTCTTTGGCTTTCGCCAGCGCCGCATTCCAGAGATACCGGTTAACCCCCGCCAGTTCATTCAGGAACCGGCAGGTCTTTTTGTCGCCTCGCAGACGAAAGCGGATCGTCACATGCTGCCGTGTCCTTGAACCAGCGGGGGACTTTGTCTTACAATCTTTAACGATCATAGCATCAAGCGGATGATATTGTGCAGGCAATCGGGGAGGCACTATCCTTCCCGATTGCATCCGTTTTATCCACATGAATGGGAAAGGTTCCCCTCATTGTTACCTATGGATATAATTCCCTTATTTTTCAACCGCCTGCTGTTTGTGTCTAGCGACAACTAGGGATGGGGTCGGTGACAACTAAGATAAGGGTTGGGGAATTAAAATTTACAATGGAGAATTGGTGCATCGAGGCGAAGCAGCTAGCTGCGAAGCCGAGATGCACCAATTTGTTTCCACGATTTTCAGCTCATGTCTGATTTCTCTGTCGGCCTGCCGGACATGAGCAACAGCAGGCAGACCTGTCTCCAACAAGTCTCCATGATTTTGATGGTTTGTTTTAGTCTGCGGAGGATTCCATATCTGAACCCTCCTGGAGGGCCGCCTGGCGGCGCTGTGCAGACTCCAGCCGGTAGCTGGGAAGATTGAGTTCCAGAACCACGCAGTGATGCACCAGTCGGTCGACCGCCGCCGCGGTGGTCATGGGATCGTGAAAGATTGTCTCCCATTGCGAGAATGGCAGATGACTGGAGATCAAGACGCTGCCGCGTTCGTAGCTCTCTGCCAGCAACTGGAATAAGGCCTGCGTCCCTTCTCGGTTATGCTGAACATAACCGAGACCGTCAACAATGAGCGCATCCTACCGCATCAGTTGTCTGGTGAATTTCGGCAGTTCCTGACCCTGCTTTGCACGCATCAAAGCTTCCGCCAAGGTACTGGAACTGTAAAAGATGATGTTGTGTCCCTGAAAGATCAATTCCTGACCCAAGGCACACCAAAGATGCGTCTTTCCCGTTCCGGTCGGCCCAGCCACCAGTACATTTTCATTGCGATCCGGAAAGCCTCTTTCCCGCAAACTGTGCAACTGATGTTGAATCTTCAGCTCCAGTCGCGTCTGATCAAAGGCATTCAGGCTTTTCCCGTACCCAGGAATCGCGTCGAACGTGCGCTATGCGCCTCCCACATTTCATTCGGGCTAGATCTCCCCCCGCATACCGAACCTTGGAGCGAACAGAATCATCCGCACAGAGTACTCGTACATCCAATCATTCCGCAGCCGGCAATTACTTGAGCAGGGTCATCATCTTGACGGCCCTCTGATCCTCCGTTTGCAGAACATAGAGGTACGTATCACTGACGAGGCCCGACCCGGTGAACAGGACGCTATGCCGGCCTGCCGGCTGCACGCCATCGATCAGAGTCTGCACCTTCTGTCCCAGTAGATCATACACCGTGAGGGTAACCTGTCCTGTACTGGTCAGCGAAAATTCAATGGCCGTGGACGGATTGAACGGGTTCGGGTAGTTCTGCTCCAGGGAGAAGTCTGTTGGAATCTCGTCGCCTGAAGATTCGATAGAGGTGGTTGGATCCGGGGAGACATGAATCGCCATGGAGGGCACGCCAGGCCCAACCGCATTCCTTGCCAGAATCCGGTAAAAGCGGGTGGGTCCCGAGGGCGAAAACGCGTGGCGGTAGGTCATGGTCGTCACCTCTGCCACCATCTCCCAGGTGACCCCGGTATCCTCAGACATCTCAATCTGGTATGCAATGATGGGTGATCCGCCATCGTCCAGTGGGGCGGACCAGGACAGGTTCACCGCCTCCTGTCCCTCGGCAAACACCTGTATGTTGGTCGGGACTCCAGGGGGCCGCAAGGTCACCCCGGTCGTGGCGTGGGCCACATTGGAGGGATCACTTGCCCCAAGCGGATTGAGCGCACGGACCCGGTAATGACGCGTTGTTTCGGGGAGAAGCCCCGTGTGCGTGTAGGTGGTGTCTGTACGTTCGGTGTTTGCGACCAGATCCGACCAAGTCTCCCCTGCATCAGCAGACACCTCAATGTGATACCCGCTAATGGAGACTCCGCTGCCAGATGGTTTGGCCCAGAAGAGTTTGATTTCCGTCTGCCCTAAAGGTGTTGCAGTGAGTTCGGTGGGGGCATCCGGTGCAGAGATAACCACACCTGCTACACTGGAGGGAGCGGTGCTTTGCCCGACCGAATTGATCGCATAGACGCGGTAATGCCGAGTCGTTCCCTCATCCAGTCCCGTATGTGTGTAGGTCGTTGCCATGTTCCCGGTGTCTTCTTCCAGATCGGACCAGATTTCCCCTGCATCGGCAGAGACCTGAATACGATATCCTGTAATGGCTGCGCCTCCATTGCTGGATGGGGAGATCCAGGAAAGTGTGATCTCCATGGGTCCTGAGACGGTTGCGGTGAGTTCGGTGGGGGCATCCGGTACCGTGGCGGCGGCGGTCGTTGCGTAATCTATATTGGAGGGGCTGCCGGTGCCAACCGCATTGATCGCACGGATGCGGTAATCGTACCTTGTTTCTGGTGCAAGCCCCATATGCGCATCGGTTGTGGCTGTGCTTCTGGTGTTGGTCACCAAATCATTCCAGAAGATCCCTGCATCCGTGGACACCTCAATTTGATATCCCGTGATTGCGGCTCCGCCGTTCTCCGATGGGGCACGCCAGGACAGGTTGATTTGGGTTGGGCCTGCAGCGGTTGCCGTCAACCCTGTTGGGGCACTTGGTGCTGTTGTGCCCCCGGTGGTTGCACTGGCGGCACTGGAGGGCGTGCCTGTGCCGGCGGAGTTGATCACAGAGACGCGGTAGTGCCGCGTTGTTCCTTCTGTCAGTCCAGTATCCGTGTAGGTCGTGGCCGCGCTTCCGGTGTCTGCATCCTGATCGGACCAGGATGCCTCCGCATCCGTGGACACCTCAATCCGATACCCCGTGATTGTGGATCCACCATTGTTCGAGGGAGCTTCCCACGAGAGAATGATTTCGGTACTCCCTGAAGCTCTTGCCGTGAGGCCGGTCGGTGCATCCGGTGCCCTGACAGACTGGGTTGTTGCACTGGCGACGTTGGACGGTGTGCCCGTACCGGTGGAGTTGATCGCCGAGACGCGGTAGTGCCGCGTTGTTCCTTCGCTCAGCCCCGTGTGCGGGTAGGTCGTGGCCGAACTTCCGGTGTTTGCCATCAGATCATTCCAGGATGTCCCTGCATTCGTGGAGACCTCAATTTGATACCCTGTGATTGCCGCTCCGCCATTGTTAGAGGGAGCCGTCCAGGAGAGATTGATCCGGGTCGGTCCGGAGGGGGCTGCCATTAAATTTGTGGGGGCACCCGGCCTGGTGACCGTCGGGGCATCGGTCGTTGCATGGTCTACATTGGAGGGATTCCCCGCCCCCTCGGAGTTGATCGCACGGACACGATAATAACGCGTCGTGCCGGAAGAAAGACCTGTATGCTCGTAACGCGTCGTGTTAGGAGTGTTTGTATTCCCTACCAAGTTCGTCCAATTCCCAGTTCCATTGGGGGACATCTGAATCCGATATCCTGTAATGGCTGCGCCCCCGTCGACAGAAGGAGCCGTCCAGGTGAGATCAATCTGATTCATTCCCATAGCGGTTGCCGTTAAATTTGTAGGCGCACCCGGACTAGTAATCGCCGTCGGTGTGGTTGCATTGGCCACATTGGAAGGATCACTCTCTCCATCGGAATTGATCGCATAGACGCGGTAGTGGCGTGTTTCTCCGGCGGTCAGTCCCATATCCTCATAGGTCGTGGCCGAACTTCCGGTGTTCTCCACCAGATCACTCCAGGAGGTCCCTGCATTCGCGGATACCTCAATTTTATACCCTGTAATCGCTGTGTTCCCGTTATTAGAAGGAGCCGTCCAGGAAAGATTGATCTGGGTAGGTCCTGAAGCAGTTGCGGTTAAACCGGTGGGGGCATCTGGTTCAGCGCGGGCATCTGTTGTCGCATGGGCCACATTGGAAGGAACGCTTTGGTAATTACGAGTATTCGCATAGACGCGGTAGTGGCGTGTCTCTCCTGCGGTCAGTCCCATATCCTCATAGGCCGTGGCCAAACTTCCGGTGCTCTCCACCAGATAATTCCAGGATGTCCCTGCGTTGGTGGAGACTTCAATTGTATACCCTCGAAGGACTTCGCCTCCGTTGTCAGAGGGAGTCGTCCAGGAAAGATTGATCTGATTGGACCCGGAAGCGGTTGCGGTTAAACCGGTGGGGGCAGTTGGTGCAGTGATGTTATCTGTCGTTGCGGTGGCTACGTTGGAGTCAACTATGCCCACCCCTCTGGAATTAATGGCATAAACACGGTAATAGTGCGTTGTGCCGGGGGAGAGGTTCGTATGCCGGTAGGTCACGGCGGTACTGTTCGTATTCTCAACCAAGTCCCTCCAGTCCCCTGTTCCATTGGGGGATACCTGAATGCTGTACCCCGTAATTGATGCTCCACCATTTTCAGAGGGGGCCGTCCAGGAAAGATTAATCTGATCACGCCCGGAAGCCGTTGCAGTTACGCCAGTTACGGCATCCGGTGTACCTGCGATTGCGCTGGCCACATTGGAAGGATTGCCCGCACCATCATTATTGACTGCACGAACACGGTAATAATTCGTCGTACCTGCCGTACGATTTTGATGTGTGTAATCCGTTTTATCACGCCCGGAAATTGTAGTTCCCAAAATATGCCAATCATTGCTCTGACCACTGGAAGACCACTCAATCCTGTACCCTAGAATCAGGTATCCACCGTCGTCCGAGGGAGCTGTCCAGGAAAGTTTGATATTGGTTCTTCCTCCCTTTGCTTCCAAATCCGTTGGCGGGCCAGGGGGGGCGACGTTCGATCCGATGTGCGCATAGATGCCAGTTTTCCTGGTATTCGTGACGGCATCTGTCCGGTTCCCATCATCCTCTAACGGAACGTAGTCTGAACCCCCACGCCCGGGATGTCTAGACACAGGGCGTACAGCGCTGCCATTACGGATTTCCAGATTCCCGGGCCGATCAACCTGGCTGCTCCCCGTGATCAGGTTCTGATGGGAATCCAGCCGTGTGCTTCCGTCTCCCTGTGCCAGTGCACCAATGGGAATTCCCAATACGAGCAACAGCAGTAGACATAAACTACCTGATCCCCTTCGAAAAAATGGGGGGGGGGGCAAATGACTAAAGTAGAGAGGCGATGATCGCTCATTGAGTGAATAGGTTGCATGATATTTTTGCAGGGTTCAAACATGCACTACAAAATAGGGATCATGGATTAATTAAACTTACTGTTAGCCCCGTAAATGTGAAATTACAGGAGTTTTTTCTCCTACGCTCACCGTGAAAATTTGGAAATCCGCGGCATGCTGGCACTTGCCTTGTACTCATGGGAAAGACTTTGCAATGGCTTTTTTATTGCTTAGGCAGCGCCAAAAAACAAACTGTGCAACGCAACGTATTTTTTCTCATTAAAGCCACTTTGTGGCAGTGTCATACCCTCTGAAGGTGCTACAAATCTGGCCGAATTGCCTGATCCGGCCAAGGCGGATTACTTCCTTTATTTTTTCCTCAATTAACGATCTATTTGGGGTTTTCGGGCAATAATTTTGCTCGAATCATGGGTTCAAGAAGCGGGAGAGCATTCTCCCATTCTGCACATAGATATCTTTTTGGCCTCCATGAATCCGAATTCTATTATGATAGTACAATTATTTTATAGTCCTTATTAACTCATAATACCCCCATGAGACCGATTCGCTTTACCACCGAGGCACTGGTGGACATTTTGCAACGCAAGATCGTTGCCACCCTGCCCGAATTGTGCGCGGCAATGGGCAATTGTTCGCCCAGCACCCTATTTCGTAAATTGAAGGAAATTGATTATCTGGCCAGTTACTCTCACCGGGGCAAATACTACACGCTCCGTGCGTCGGCAAACTTTGACGCACACGGGCTGTGGTCACACAAGGGAATCTACTTCTCCCGTTACGGTACGCTCAAAAACACCGTGAAGAAACTGGTGGATACCGCTCCGCGGGGCTACTGCTCTGCCGAACTTGACACATTGCTTGGAGTTCGGACCATTAACACCCTGGCGAAATTTGTCCGAGATGGGCAACTCTCCCGTGCCCGTTTTGAAAAGCAAACCATCTACTGTGCAAAGGGGGCGAAAGATCAGCGGCGGCAACTCATGCGGCGCAAGGTTGAGCAGGCGGAAGAAACCATTCCAGATGTTACGAAAGCCACGGGGGTTATTATCCCTGCACTGGCCCTGTTTTGGAGTCTGCTCAATGAGA
>JAJEFL010000178.1:0-14631 GCA_022820435.1 Rhodothermales bacterium | reverse complement strand
AGATTGTCAGTGACCTCGGGATGCACATCTCTGCTAATAAGATCCTGCTCAGATAATACCTCAAATGTATCACGGAGACTTGACTTCATTCTGATATACCATAAAATGCACGGTTGATAGCGCTATCTTGATCCGAAACGGAAAAGTACCCATCTCCAAGTGAATTAAGATTAACATACAGATGGTTGGCATCCAGGCAATCCATCAGTACACGCTTTGCATCGCCCAAAGAAAGATCCACAAATTCATCTTCGTCAAAAGCGTCCATATCCACATCGTAACGAAGAAAGCCCGTCTTCTGCATGTCGATCTTAATGGACAGCAGTGTGGAGATATTCTCTGCCGATCCAATTCGATCCGCAAAAGCCAAGTTGGATGCTGCGAGTTCGGCATAGACAAATGAACCGCCTCCCTCCCAGCCAACTTCCTTGGAAATACCTCCTTGCTCACCCTCAATCACTTTTTTCATGCGTGTCTTCGTCAGTTCCCGAATGTAATCCATCTGCTCAACGGCAATCCATTGGCGCTCCATCTTGTGTGCAACAGCAGCAGTCGTCCCAGATCCTGCAAAAAAATCAAGAACAATATCACCTTGTTTTGTTGAAGCGCGGATAATCAATTCAGCAAAGCTTTCTGGCTTGGGGTAGGCAAATTCTACTTCTCCAAACAGTTTGTTCCTCTCCTTTGTAGCTTTCTGGTTCATGTACCGGTTATCCGCACCCTCCAAACTTCCCAACAAGTTGTATTCGCTCCTTATCTCACTTCTATACCGCTTGAATATGAATCCGCGCTGATTCTCACGATGCTCTTTTCGAAATACGATTTTGCCGGAATCAACGTAATCCTGCAATCTCCTTTCCGAAAATAGCCATTGGCGATTTTCGGGAGGATAATCAATCCTGCCCGTATATGGATTCTTAATTGGAAAATAGTAATCACCTGATCTGGCACTGGGGTCACTACTCTTCCAGATACCATTGGGATCATTGTCAGGATTTTTGTACTTTTCAAACGTCTTTTTTTGCCCAATCAACTTGATCTTGACCTTATCCTTTGCATAGATAAGAGTATTTTCGTGCTGGATATTGAACCCTGTTTTCGCATCATTCGTAGTTGATTTTGTCTTTCGAATCAAGTCACCAACGAAATTCTCTCTACCAAATATACCATCCATCAGAACCTTGAGATATGCCTGTTCATTGTCATCAATATGGACAACAATCAGACCATCTTCGCTGAGAAAATCCCTTGCAACCTCAAGGCGATTCCGCATAAATGTAAGCCATGAGGCATGTGAGAATCTATCGTTGTACAGAAATCCGTCATTGCCGGTATTGTAAGGTGGATCAATATAGATCAGTTTCACCTTCCGTGCGTAGCGGGACTTCAGTGAATAAAGTGCCAACAGATTATTGCCCTTGATCAGCAGATTGTCGTCTTCATGCACATCACCAACTGGCTGACGAATTACCCCCCCCCATTTTTTTCTGGGGCAGTACTCCAGCGTTCCCAACCCGTCAACACTTTTGGTTCAAATAGCCTAGTAATGTCGTCTGGTGAGAGTACAGTATTCCAGAATACCTCATTTCTTCCCCGATCCTCCTTGGTCATTCCACCTTCTAATATGCAGTCCTTATAGGGCCATGTTAGCACTACATCACGCGACTGCCCCAAATGACTTCTTTGGTCATCTGCCAAACTAATTCGGTTTTTGAAAGCGGTATAGCTATCTGGGAGGAACGTCTTATTTGAGATAAAATCCCTGAATTTAACCTTATCGAAAATCAACGTTCCAGCAACTTCGACAAAAAAATGCGCCCTGATTGCTTCTGACCGCATCAGTAAATCCAAAAGACAAGGATCCATATTTAAGGCGGACTGAATTACCCTATTCCTCAGAATAACTCCCCCGTCTGCGGTGAAGTTCTGTTCAGACCTTAATGAGTCTGTCAGATCATCAAGAAGATTTTGCCGGTTCACAAGAAAGGCCCCGTGTCCCATATTTACTCAGAATAATTTACTTAACCGGTGAGACTGATTTAATAACCTGCGGCCTCAACCGGTTCCACGCAGATACGAGGGCCGGATTCACGGATGCGCCCAGTAGACCGCCGGCGATTCCGAGAAGTGCTCCAATTAGCACCGTGATCACGGGAATGAATATGCCCGGAATATCCCCGAACATTGCTCCCATGATGGTTATCAGCCGCAGGGTCGGCTCCGGTGCAACCAGAAATGCATGTGCAACCAGTAATGCCCAGCTCAGCCCCACCGCAATGCCGCCCGCAAGCCAGGCCCGGCATCTGCAGTACCCCCCAAGGGCAATCCCCCCTCCAATACTCCATGCCCACCCGAGAAGCAAATGTAGCGTCAGGGCAATCCCAAATCCTGCAAGGATCCTGACCATTATGAATTCCTGCACTTCTGAACAAAACGGCCAATGCGGCGAACCGCCTCTCTGACCTTGTCATCTGCCGTCGCATAAGAGCAGCGTACGAATCCGGCCCCGCTGGGACCAAATGCATCCCCCGGCACCACCGCAACGGATTCTTCATGAATCAACTGCTCTGCGAACTCTTCTGAACTCAGCCCGGTAGACCGGATATCGGGGAAGCAATAAAAAGCCCCCTCCGGCTCAAAGGTGGGGAGCCCCGCTGCCCGAAGGCCGTCCACAATGCCCCGCCTCCGGCCATCATAGGCCTGCCGCATCCGCTCCACCTCCGAGGCACAATTGCGTATTGCTGCCAGTGCACCGTACTGGGCAACGGTTGGAGCACTCATGATCATATACTGATGCACCTTGTACAGCCCCTCATAAATAGACTCCGGCGCAATCGCATACCCAAGCCGCCATCCGGTCATGGCATATGCCTTTGAAAATCCACCCAGAATTATACTGCGCTCCCGCAATGAATCCACCGACCAGGCACTGGCGTGTCCCGTCTGCTTCGCATCCCCGTAGATGAGTTGATCATAGATCTCATCTGAAACCAAAACGAGATCGTGCGCTTCGGCAACAGCCGCAATCTGCTCAAGCGTTTCCCGCCTCAGGACAGCCCCTGTGGGATTATTCGGATAGCCAATAAAGATCATCCGGGTCCGGGGAGTGATCCGACTGGCGATTGCCTCCGCCGTTACTTCAAAATTGGTTTCGGCGCTCGTCGGCACATAGACAACCTTGCCATGTGCAAACTGGGCCACCGGACCGTACGACACAAAGCACGGCTCCGGGATCAGCACTTCGTCCCCTGGACTCAAAATCGACAGCATGGCCAATTGCATGGCTTCGCTGGCCCCAACGGTAATCAGAATCTGATCCGGCGCAACTTCATACCCGTAAAGCATATGCAGATGCTCTGCGATGGCCTCCCGTAATTCAACCAGGCCGGCATTGGATGTGTAGCCGGTCTTCCCTGCCGCCAGTGACGCAACCGCCGCATCTATGATCGGACGGGAACTCACAAAATCCGGCTCACCAATCCCCAGTGAAATCACATCCTCCATAGAGGCTGCAATATCGAAGAATCGGCGGATCCCGCTCGGTGGGATCGACTGGATATGTGGGGCAAGTAATGACATGGTTAGACAAATTCGACTCCCTGTGCCAGAGGAAGATCTTTTCCATAATTAACCGTATTCGTTGCTCTGCGCATGTAATGCTTCCAGGCATCCGAACCACTTTCACGCCCACCGCCGGTTTCTTTCTCGCCCCCGAAAGCACCGCCAATCTCCGCCCCGCTTGTACCAATATTGACGTTCGCAATCCCGCAGTCACTCCCGGCAGGCCCACAAAAGATCTCTGCCTCTACCACACGGTCTGTGAAGATGGCACTAGAGAGTCCCTGCGGTACATTATTCTGGATCCGGATGGCTTCCTCCAACTCATCATATTCGTGCACATAGCAGATCGGTGCAAACGTTTCTGTCTGCACAATCGGTGCTTCAGAGGAAATTTCTACGAGCGCAGGCCGCACATAGGCACCGCCTGAGGGCACCCCCGCCGTAACACGTCCACCCCCATGAACCTGGCCACCTTGCGTGGCCGCCAAACTCAGCGCCTGCTCCATTGCTCTCGCAGCATCCTCATCAATCAGCGGCCCGACCAGCACATCGCCTTCACGCGGATCCCCAATCCGTATGGATCCCCAGGTGCGCAGAAGTCTGGACACGAGTTCCTCCCTCACACTGCTGTGAACAATCAAACGACGCAGCGTCGTACACCGCTGGCCTGCGGTTCCAACCGCAGCAAACGTGATCGCTTTCACGGCCAGATCAAGATTCGCACTGGGAGCAACGATCAACGCATTATTCCCTCCGAGTTCCAGTAATGAGCGCCCCAGCCGCCTGGCCACACGCTGACCAACGGCTCTGCCCATTGCAATAGAACCGGTTGCCGAAATCAACGGCAAATAGGTGGAGTCCACAAGTGCCTCCCCTGCATCACGCCCCCCGTTGACTACGACGCTGAGTGCATCTGGCGCATCCGCAAAATCTTGGGCAACCTTCATCAGAAGGTTATGGCAAGCCAGTGCGCTAAGCGGTGTCTTCTCGGATGGTTTCCAGACGACCGGATCCCCGCAGACCAGTGCTAAGGCCACATTCCATGACCAGACCGCTACCGGAAAATTGAACGCCGAGATCACCCCAATCGCCCCCAAAGGATGCCACTGTTCCATCAAGCGGTGCTGCGGACGTTCACTTTGGATCGTAAGTCCATAGAGTTGGCGGCTCAGCCCGGTAGCGAAGTCGCACACATCAATCATCTCCTGCACCTCTCCCTCGGCTTCGGATTGAATCTTGCCTGCCTCCAGAGTCACCAGTGATCCCAGCATCTCTTTGTGTTCCCGCAATGCCTGTCCAAATTGTCGTACCAGTTCTCCACGACGAGGAGCAGGGACAACCCGCCAGGAAAGAAACGCATTATGCGCTGCCTCGCAGCCGTGAGCAATCTCTACGGCGGCTGCCGAGCCGACATGCTGAATCAGACTGCCGTCTATCGGACTATAGACAGCAATGCGTGGCCCCTGGCCGGGGCTTGCGGATGCACCAATACTGATCCCTGCACCCGATATCCCAAGTGAATTAAGAATGTTGCGTACACTCATCTCAGTATACAGTTTCAGTTTACAGAAAAGTCAACGATGAATCCAGCCGATCCAATACGCCTCAAAAGCAGTAACGAACCGAAAGGATCCCTCTTATTCTCGAACAGAGGACAGATTGGAACCAAATACTCTCTGGATGGACTCCGGATCGTTTTAAGCTTCGGCGTTCGGCGTTTTCTCATCAGTGACTTCTACCTCGGCAGATTCCGCATCAACCGCCTCTACCACTGGTGCCTCCGCGTCTGAAGGTTCCGCCTCCGTTGCCGCTGGCACTTCCGCCTCGTCAGGTTCCGCATCAGCAGCCTCTGCCACTGGTGCCTCCGCGCCGGAAGGTTCCGCCTCCGTTGCCGCTGGCGCTTCCGCCTCGGCAGATTCCGCATCAGCAGCCTCTGCCACTGGTTCCTCCGTTCCTGAAGGTTCCGCCTCCGTTGCCGCTGGCGCTACCGCCTCGGCAGGTTCCGTATCCGTTGCTTCTACGACTGGCTCCTCCGCTCCTGAGGGTTCCGCCTCCGCTGCCGCCTCGACAGGTTCTGCGTCAGCAGCTTCTGGTTCCTCCGCTCCTGAAGATTCCGCATCAACAGCTTCTGCCTCTGGAATTTCGGCCTCGGCAGGTTCCGTATCCGTTGCCTCTACGACTGGCTCCTCCGCTCCTGAAGGTTCCGCCTCCGTTGCCGCTGGCGCTTCGACCTCGGCAGGTTCTGCATCCGCAACCTCTACCACCGGTACCTCCGCGCCTGAAGGCTTGGACCCGGCGGCTTCGGCCTCTGAAGCCTTCGTATCGCCTGCCTCTGCAACTTTGACATCGGAAGTTTCTGTATCGACAGTTTCCGCTTTCTTAGCCTTTGTTTTTTTGGCTTTCTTTCGGGATGCTTTTTCCTCCTGCTGTAATTTCCCCTTTAATGATTCCAGTCCGCTGAGCTCGCCAATCGTGGTGGGCCCGCTCGAAACCTGCTCACGCTTTGCGTGCTGGCGAACCGCTTTCTCCTCTGCTCGACGCTCCGCACGCTTGGCACTCTCCTCTTTCTGACGCTCTTTGACCTTCTCCTGACGTGTTCTGGCCGTCTCGCTCATCACAATTTCTTTCTGATTCACATCCAGTCGAATCACCCGGAGATCCAGTTCATCTCCCTCCTGATAAGGCGGAAATCCCCCGCTTTCGTGCTTGTTTTTGAGTTCATTTCCAGGTACAAATGCCTCAACCTCAAGCGGCAGTTCCACCGTCAGCCCCTTCCGGTCAATCCGTACCACCTTCGCTTTATGATCCGTCCCTGTCTCATAAACCGTTGAGAGATTGGTCCATGGATTCGTCTCAATCTGCTTATGCCCGAGGGCAATCCGCTGACGCTTCTCATCAACATCCAGAACAACCACCGAAAGTTCCTGCCTTTTCTTGATTAATTCACTGGGATGGCGAATCGTTTTTGTCCAGGATAGATCGGAGACATGGACCAACCCGTCAATCCCCGGCTCAATCTCAACGAAAGCACCAAAGTGGGTAATGTTACGCACTTTGCCCCGAAGCACAGTTCCAGGAGGATAGCGCGTTGCAATCCCCTCCCAGGGGTTGGCCTCGAACTGCTTCATCCCAAGCGAAATCTTCTTCACATTATCATCAATGCTCATGACCGAGACTTTTACGATCTGCCCCAGAGAGACCCGCTGCGATGGATGGCGGATATGTCCAGTCCAACTCATCTCCGATACATGCACAAGTCCCTCAATTCCCTGCTCCAACTCAAGGAATGCTCCATAGTCCGTAATGGAGACCACCTTGCCCTCAACCACATCCCCTTCCTTGTAACGCTCCTTGATATTGTCCCAGGGATGGGGCTGCAGCTGCTTCAGCCCCAGTGAAATACGCTGACGCTCTCTGTCATATTCGAGCACCACCACTTTCAATTCCTCATCCAGTGAGACGACCTCCGTTGGATGCGAAACACGCCCCCAGGTGAGATCGGTGATGTGCAGTAAACCATCCACCCCGCCCAGATCAACAAATACCCCAAAATCTGTGATATTCTTGGCAACTCCTTCCAGAACCTGCCCGGTCTCCATGGTGGAAAGGATACTCTCCCGCTGTGAGGCTAGTTCACGCTCAATCAACGCCTTATGGGAAACAACGACATTCTCATTCTCGGCATTGATCTTGACGATCTTGAATTCCATCTTACGGTCTATGTAGGAATCAAAATCTCTCACAGGACGCATATCTATCTGTGATCCGGGTAGAAACGCCTCCAGTCCATCAAGCAGATCCACAAGCATTCCACCTTTGATACGCCGGGTGATCGTCCCCTCCAGCACCGTTCCGTCTCTGAACGAATCCTCAACCTTCTCCCAGCGCCGAACTTGTTTTGCCCGCTCCTTGCTCAGAACAAGCTGTCCATGATAATTTTCAATCCGCTCAAGATAAACCTCCACCTCATCGCCAATACTCAGTTCGCCTGAAAATTCACTCTTGGGAATTACGCCATCACTCTTGAAGCCGATGTCAATGACAACATCTTTATCACTGATTGCGATAATCCGCCCCGTCACGATTTCATCTTTGGAGACCCTGCTGAGTGAACTATCAATCAGTTTGATGAGCTCTTCGGCTTCCAGTTGTTCTTCTTCGGTCGCTTCCATCTGTGCGTCCAGACTGGATAACGGAACGACTTCCCCAAGAATTTCACCGGTGTACCCCACCCTGAGCGGCTGATCATCAATATCTTCCGGGGTGGGCGACGCATCCTCCTGAGGCATGTCCACAGATTCTGGGGGCTCCGCCTCATCAGATGCCGTATCTGAGGGAACGGAAGACTCCGTCTCTGCAACCTCGGCCGTATCTGAGGACACTGCGACAGATTCTTCCAGTGTCTCGGAACCTGACTCGTCCACAGACTCCGCTGCATCTGAAGGTGCTCCGGCCATGTCACCTGATATTTCCTGGAAAGCCGCCGCTGGTTCATCCGCAGACGCCACCGCATCTGAAGATGCCCCGGCCGGGTCACCCGATGTTTCCTGAGCGACCGCTGGTTCGTCCGCAGGATCCGTTACATCTGAAGGTTCTCCGGCGGACTCTTTCAGTGTTTCCTGAACGACCACCTCCGATACATCCGCCTCCTCTGACGGTGCCTCAATGGATTCCAGTGTTTCCGTGGCTGGTATCGTATGTGAAGTCTCTTGGGCGGATTTTTCCAGTGTTTCCGGAACAGCCGCCGCTACCTCCGCACGATCCGAAGAAGCTTCGGCGGACGCTGCCGGCAGCTCAGGAACTTCCGCTGCGACAGCAGCCTCCCCGGATATAGTTTCAGAGACTTCCGGCGATGCATCAATTCCATTCTCTTCCACCTTTGATTCCGGACTTTCCGCCTCAGCGGAGCCCGCTGCAATTGTTTGTTTTTCTTCTGACATAGAAATTTAACCCGATGGCAGGCAGGATGCGCTTCCTTCACATCAGCATCAGGCAAGAGTTTTTAGTTTTAAGTGGACACTGCATGCAGGAAGTTGCAATGCAAATTGCATACATGCGTGCCATACAAACGGCCTTGTACGATCCCAAAATATTTATGGTTCCGCCATGTATGTGAGCACGAGGCCTGCCTGCTGATCCGGGGTCAGATCGTCCGTATTGATCACAATGGCATCCAGTGCTTTTCTCAGGGGGGCAATCGCACGATTGGAATCCTGACGATCCCGCTCAATGATCGCATCACGCACCTCCTCGAAGGAGGTCGGATCACCGGTCTGGGATAACTCATCCAGACGGCGCTGCGCCCGCACTCCGGCAGATGCGGTGACAAAGAATTTCAGAGCCGCATCCGGAAATACCACCGTCCCCATGTCCCGACCCACAGCAATTACTCCGGGATCCTCGCCAAAGCGGTTGCCGAATCCATGCTGCAGCCGAAGCAGAAAATTTCGCACATTCTGCAATGTTGCAACCCGGCTGGACATTTCGGTGATCCGGGCCGTATGAAGCCGTGACGATACGTCTTCCCGGTCAACATAAATCTTCATACAGGATTGAAGACAACTGACTTCCAGCTGCATCTCTGGTAGATAGGCCGCCGCCCCGACCTCGGTACTTTCTATATTGTGCTGCAGGAACCCAAACGCAACGGCCCGATACATCAGACCGGAATCCATCAATACGAATCCTGAAACTTCAGCAACCTGATGCGCCATGGTGCTCTTACCCGACGCGGCCGTACCGTCAATTGCTATAATCACGTCAACTTGAGATGCGAAAACTTCGTCATGAAGAAATTGACCGGCCATCCGCCGATCAGGTCCGGCTGCTGCCCCGCCACCCGGTGACCGTTATTCTGGATAATATACGATCTGTTCATAATGTAGGGTCCATCTTTCGCAGTTCAGACGGTGCTCTCATTGAACGTATCTTCCTCACAGGAATTACAGCAACCCCGGAAAATCCCCAAATGCACAAAACTGCACTCGGTGCACAGGATACGGTGCCCTGGAGTTACAAACCCAGTGCAGCGGCGGCCATTGCGCACCTGCGCAGTCTGAACTATACCATTGCGGTCCTGGAACTCACCGACGCTTCTATACCGGTTTCTGCACTTCCAAAGGAGCATTTTCCGCTCTGCCTCGTTATCGGGAATGAACTCTCCGGCGTAGATCAACGTCTGATTGATCAGGCAGACTATGCTCTAGAGATCCCGCAATATGGTGCAAAGCAGTCCTTAAATGTGGCCGTTGCCTGTGGCATCGCCATCTTTGATCTCATTAAACTCCTGCGAAACGGGTAATCATCCCTGATTTATGGGACAGACGCTGAACTTACGCGATTATTTCCCTGCCGTACTCAACCAGCAATGGCAGGACCTGATGCCGAATGATCTGTCCTGGCAACCGATTGAGGGAGGTACGATCCAGCCCTATTACCGGCGGGACAAGCTGCAGCCCGCCCCCGTATTTGAGCATCGTGACTGGCTTATCCGTACTGATATTGAACTGAAAGACGCGGATGCGGCCATGGATGCCGGTGCGGAGGCACTGGGATTCATGCTGCGGGAACCGTCCCCGATTCCGGCTGAATTGCCCCTTGGTCGAATTCCCATGTTTTTTTGCGGTGAAGCAATAGATGCCGAATTCCTCCAGTCTCTTTGCGCAGGGGCGGCTCGCAATGGATACCAGCCCGTGCAGCTTCGTGGCGCAGTCATTCTCTCTGAACCACAATCGAGTTATGCAAATTTGCAGGCCGCCCAAGGGACAGGATTATGGACCGAGTGCATTAACCTGGAGACATGGCATGACCAAGGCGCAACACATGTACAGGAAATGGCCTGTGCCTTAGCACAATTATCCGATCTGATGACCGATCTTGCCCCCCGGTGCAGTGCAGAACATATCTACTTTCGTGTTCCGGTGGGAGAGCGCTACCTGTTGGATATTGCCCGCTTGCGGGCCCTGCGCCTGTGTGCGAGGCAGGTGCTTCATGCTTATTCTGTAGAGGAACCGGATATTCCTATTGTGGGAGTTCCAAGCCGTCGCTATGAATCTGTACTGGATCCGGACACACATCTGGTTCGCCGGACCCTTCAGTATACGGCGGCGATTCTCGGGGGCTGTAATGTGGTGGTTTCCACCGGGATCGGATTGAGTCTGCAAATGCAGCACCTGCTGCGTTACGAAGGGAAGCTCAACACGGTCGCAGATGCGACCGCAGGATCCTGGATGATTGAGCATCTCACGAATGCATTCGGACAGGCGGCCTGGGAACTCTTTCAAAGGATTGAAACAGAAGGAGGACTCCAAAAAACAACCCCCTGGATCAAGAAACAAATCCAGGACGCAGACGCACATCGAAAAAGCGCCGTCTACTCAGGAAACGAGAAGGTCGTGGGGATCAATACCTATCTCTCTGATCAGATCAGACCGGCCGCCCCGCAGCCGCAAAGTATTGCCGCATCACTTGAGAAGATCCGTCTCCGCGCAAATAAGACGGGATCCCATGCCCGTGTTGTCGTTCAGGGAGGGGGCAGCCATCCATGGCTTCAACATCTTCTGGATCTGTGTGCATGTACGATCCAGACGGAGGCCGCCGATCTGACAGTGACCAAGACCATGGACGGATTTCAGGTTCGGAACCTGCAGGGGCAGGAGATCCGCCTTACGGCCGGGGAATCTCTTCCGCTTGCGGCCGACCGCCTCCTAAAACTGTTGGAGACGTATGCGCCCTGATTTTTTGTCCATCCCCTTCCAGCGATTGAAAGCGGTCCCTGCGCCCGATACCAGAGAGCCGGGAATCCCGCACAGTGCAGAGAATCCCGATGCTCTGGAGCATCTGGATTATGCCGCCGGTATCCCCCCGTTCCTGCGCGGGCCCTATGCATCCATGTACACGGTACGCCCCTGGACGATCCGGCAATATGCCGGGTTCTCCACAGCAGAGAAGTCCAATCGGTTTTATAAACAGGCGCTGGCCGCCGGGCAACGCGGACTCTCGGTCGCATTTGATCTGCCGACCCATCGGGGCTATGACTCCGACCACCCGCTTGTCCGCGGCGATGTGGGACAGGCAGGGGTTGCAATTGACAGTGTTGAAGACATGCATGTCCTGTTTGCCGATATTCCGCTCACGAACATGAGCGTATCCATGACCATGAATGGAGCAGTCCTGCCCGTCATGGCATTCTTCATCGTGGCGGCAGAAGAACTCGGGGTGTCGCCCCGTCAGCTTAGCGGTACGATTCAGAATGACATTCTGAAGGAATTCATGGTACGCAATACCTATATCTATCCACCCGCACCGTCCATGCGCATTACCGGGGATATTATACAATGGTGCGCCCGCAAGATGCCCCGCTTTAATCCGGTATCCGTCAGTGGCTATCACATGCACGAAGCCGGCGCACCTGCGGACCTGGAGCTCGCCTATACACTTGCCAACGGACTTGAATATGTACGCACCGGCCTGAAACGCGGTCTGGAGATTGATGACTTCGCTCCCCGACTCTCCTTTTTCTTCGGGATTGGCATGGATCATTATACGGAGATTGCCAAACTCCGGGCGGCCCGCCTGCTCTGGGCCAGGCTGATCAAACCCTTCAATCCCAGAAACCCAAAGTCCATGGCCTTGCGCATGCACTGCCAAACCTCCGGCTACAGCCTTACTGCACAGGATCCCCGCAATAATGTGGCCCGCACTACACTTGAAGCCCTCTCCGCGGTTTGTGGTCAAACGCAATCCCTCCACACGAATGCACTCGACGAAGCCCTGGCCCTCCCCTCTACACATGCAGCCCGGATTGCCCGCAATACCCAACTGATCCTGCGGGAGGAATCCAGGCTCACCCGTGCAATTGACCCCTGGGGAGGTTCCTATCTGATCGAGAAATTGACCCATACGCTCCTGCATCAGGCGTGGGAGTCTATTCAGGAGATTGAATCCATGGGAGGCATGACCAAGGCCATTATAACCGGCTTCCCGAAGATGCGAATCGAAGAGGCCGCCGCCGTAAAGCAGGCACACATCGATCAGGGAGACGAAATTATTGTCGGTGTGAACGCCTTTCGATCCGGGACGGACAGCACGGTTCCGCTCCTGAGAGTCGACAACACGGAAGTGCTCGCCAATCAGTCCCGCCGACTGGCCGAACTGAAAAGATCCAGAGACATGAACGAGGTGCGCAGATCTCTGGGTAGACTAAAAAACGCTGCATCCCGAAAGAGTTTAAATTTACTGGCTGCTGCGATCAATGCGGCCCGTATGCGTGCGACACTGGGCGAGATATCCAGTGCCATTGAAGCCGTATTTGGCCGCCATACCGCCCGCAGCGAGACCGTAACCGGTATTTACTCTGCTGTGATGGAAGACGACAAGACAACCTTGGAAGCCCGGCGGCTTGCGAATCAGTTTGCCGGCCGTCTGGGACGCCGCCCACGGATCCTGGTGGCCAAACTTGGGCTGGATGGACACGACCGGGGGGCACGCGTCATTGCCACTGCATTTGCCGACCTGGGGTTTGATGTGGATGTGGGACCGCTCTTCCAGTCCCCGCAGGAGGTCGCCCGTCAGGCGATTGAGAATGATGTGCACATTACAGGCATCTCCAGTCTTGCAGGTGCTCACCGGACCCTCGTCCCAGAGTTCATGAAGATTCTGCAGAAGTATCGGCGGACCGACATTGAGGTCGTTGTCGGGGGAATCATCCCGGCAGAGGACTACCCCCTGCTCCATCAGTCGGGAGTCTGCGCAATTTTTGGGCCCGGTACGGTAATTGCAGAAGCCGCCGTGACCATCCTGAACCGTCTCCTGGATCGTAATGCTCGCAGCTGATCCGACAGAATCCCTGGCAGAGGGAATCCTGGCCGGGGAGCGTATGCGCCTTAGTCAGGGAATTACGCTCATAGAAAGCACCCTGGAATCGGACAGGGAAGCCGCGCAGCGGCTTCTTCGCCGCCTCCTTCCCGATACGGGCCGTGCACTCCGCGTTGCAGTCACCGGGGCGCCGGGAGTCGGAAAAAGCACATTCATTGAAGCACTTGGGATGCAGCTGGTTGAATCAGGAAACCGGGTTGCGGTTCTGACCATTGATCCATCAAGCCCGCAAACCGGTGGAAGTATCCTGGGAGATAAGACACGGATGCCGCAACTGGCCAAACACCCGAATTCGTTTATTCGCCCCTCCCCGTCAGGAAGTATCGCAGGCGGCCTGTCCCATGCAACACGCAATGCCATCCTTCTTTGTGATGCCGCGGGATACAATCCGATCCTGGTAGAGACGGTCGGCACCGGTCAGGGAGAGTATGCCGCGCGGCAGATGGTGGATCTGGTCCTTTTACTGGTACTGGCACATGCCGGTGACGAGTTACAGGGAATCAAGCGCGGTATTTTGGAGACCGCGGACCTCATTGCTGTCTCCAAGGCAGATGGCCCCCTGCAAGAAAAGGCATCCCTTACTGCCAAAGCCTACCGGCGTGCACTCGCCCTTTCGCCGAACCGTCTCGGGAGTCCCAAAGTCATGATCACCAGTGCACTGGAAAATACCGGCATTGCAGATGTCTGGAAGACCGTCCGGGAACTTGAGCGCACCGCAAGACAAAATGGGCAGTTTGATCAGCAGCGTCAGCAGCAGATCCGGCTGGCAATCTTCGAAACGGCCAAAGAACTTCTTCTGAATGATTTTGGAAAATCTGAAAATCTGGATCCTGACCTGCAGGAACTTCAAAAACAAGTCATTCAGGGGGATTGTACGGTTCATGAAGCAGCCCGAATGTTACTTCGTTCGTATTTTTAGAGGATCTAATCTTGAATGGTTTCGCGGATGTTCTTCACAGGCGGATTCGAAGCAGGCATGTCCAGTGCTGTCTTCCGTGGCGGTTGCCTGAGCAAAAAATGCAGAAGGGATGGGACCCAATTCGGGCAACATACTGTACGAATTATCGCCGTTAGACGAAGGATGTCCATATATCTGGGAACAGGTTCATGAAAATTTCACCTGACAATCACACTAATTGGAAAAATCGCACCCTGTTCCACGGAGACAACCTGCGCTTTCTCCGCGCAATGAAC
>JAJEFL010000063.1:0-17072 GCA_022820435.1 Rhodothermales bacterium | reverse complement strand
AGCATTATGAGTTTTGTTTAGTTGAACTGTATTGAAACTTTGCAATTCGTGCACACATTCGGGGATTCATCAAGAACACACCAATGCTGTCCCACCCCCCGGCAATTGGCAAGAGTACGTATGACTCCGTCACAGCAGTACTTCAATTCCCAAACTGACAGAGGATAGAGCATGACACACAGACCGGTAAGGATGTTTTTGCAGGTTCTCATAACTCAAATTGTTTGGTGAACCGGCAATGTAATAAAATTTCTCCAAATACCACCCTAACGGATCAAATGGCGATTTGGGATCTTGCCCGGAATGGTTGAGAATGACTACCGCTTCCTGCCCTTGAGTACCCGCATACAACGGACTTTTTCCCCGTTGCCTACATGTCATATTTCAGGAGGATCAGATTTTTTGAAGGAGCGTTACGCCGTCCCCGATAGGCACCATGGTCAGATGTATTCTGGGATCCTGGTGGAGTTTTTTGTTCAGTGCCTGGATAGATTGTGTGGAAGCGCTCTCCGTTGCCGGATTAGCAGAATCTCCACCGCGCAGAACATTGTCAATCATGATCAGTCCGCCGGGCCGAACCAGAGCAAGCGACTTCTCAAAGTACACATCATAACTTTCTTTGTCCGCGTCAATGAATGCGGCATCAAAGGTGTCTGCTTTCCCAGACGCAAGGAGATCATTCAGGGTCTCGGATGCAGGAGCAATATGCAGCGTGATCCGGTCCGCAACCCCGGCTTCCGCCCAGTATTTGCGTGCAGTGTCGGTATACTCCTCACTGATATCGCACGCTACAATATGTCCATGCTGGGGGAGCGCCAATGCCATCGCCAGTGCAGAGTATCCGGTGAAGGTGCCAATCTCCAGGACAGATTGAGCCTGCATTAGGCGTAACAGGGTTGCCATAAACTGTCCCTGATCAGGAGATATCTGCATTTTGGCATCTGGGTGCTGCGCGGTTTCTTCCCGCAGTGCGGTTAGAAGAGGATGCTCACGAAGCGATACATCCAGGATATATTCACGGAGTTCATCCGTCAGAGCGAGTGTGGATCGGGACATGAAAGGTGTCTCAGAATAGATAAATCTGGTTAATAGTAGGTACCGCTGAGCGTTAGGCTTTGCTGCGTCAGCCAGCGGCTGACCGCTTTTACCGCCTCGCTGGTTCCGCGTGTGGCAATGGGGTTCCCGAAATTCATAACGCTCAGGAGCAGATCCGTATCCGCCTTTTCTGCAGGGCGAAGCTGGATAAACAGTTCCTGTATCAGGTCCGGCTCGTGTGAGCGTGCAACAAAAACCAGCCCCTCACGGCCAATCATTTGCAGTACATCCAGGATGACGACATGCCCCTCGGAGAAATGGTGGATCACTTTCTCAAATTCCGTGATCTCAGGGATAGTCCCATTCAGGAGTGCATGATGCATGCTGTTTTCTTTTTGGATCTGCGGCGGGATTGCGGGGGTGTGTCCGGTTTGTTTCTGGATGTGTGCATGATAAAAATTGCGACCCGCTTCACGCCATCTGGATGCATATTTGGTTTGCAGAACTGCGGCAGGTGGTGGCGATTCGGTCACCTTGTAATAGCCTGATTTAAGGGCTAATGCGACGGTTTGTTCATAGTAGGGTGCATCATCGGTGGTAAAGAGCAGGGAGCCGCCCATGGTGAGGCGGGCAGCAAGCAGTTCAAAAAACGAGGGCTGAAAGAGGCGATTTTCAGCGTGCCGTTTCTTGTGCCACGGGTCAGGGAAATTCACATAGACCCGAGAAACGCTCTGGTCGGGCAGAATATTCCGCAAAAGGAACACGCCATTTCCATGGTGTAACCGGACATGGGCCAGCCCCGCTCGGCGCAGACGCTTGAATGCACGCGCAACGGATCCCCGTGCGATATCGGCTCCGAGGCAGTTCCATTCCGGGTGCGATTCTGCCATCCATTCCAGAAAACGGCCATCCCCGAATCCAATTTCCAGTACCAGCGGGGCATCCCGGTGAAAGATCCCTGCATTCGTTGCCGGAAAAGGAAGTCCCGGCAGGTCCAGGAAGAGAGACATGTCTCAAGCCTCAGGCATAGAGGTATGCCATATTAATATGTCTGGCCCCGTTGTTGTCGGCAACGGCCATTTGCGCCGCTCCCCGAATACGAGCCCCTGCGACCTCTCCGGCTTTATTGAGCGCATAGAACGATACATTAAAGGCGGGTTCACCTGCCTGATTCTGCAGCCTGGCCAGATATGTATTTTGTGCGATACGCTCGCACGCATACAGGCATGCATCCTGCGGGCTGTCTCCCATGCGCATACGTTCGACAATCAAAAAGCTGCAGCAATTCTCAAGGTTGGCTTCCCCGCGTCCGGTGGATCCGGCTGCGCCGACCTCGTTATCACAGTACAGCCCGGCACCGATAATGGGGGAGTCTCCGACACGTCCTGGAATTTTGAAGGCCAGCCCACTCGTAGTGGTGACACTGCTGATATTCCCTTGCAGATCTATTGCGGAGCAGTGAATGGTTCCCCAGTGCTCATAACTGCGTTTCATCGCCTGTCCCAGGTCCATGTCATCGGGTCCATGAGGGGGCAGATAATCATCCCGGTTGGAGAGGGTTTCGCGCCAGCGAACCCAAATTTCGCGGGCTTCCTCGGTAAGCAGATTTTCAATGGAGAAACCATGCATTCGGGCAAAGTCCTGCGCTCCCTTTGCAACGAGCAGCACATGATCGGTTCGCTGAAGGACAAGTCTTGCAACCTTGGACGGGTATTTGATTCCCTGGAGGGAGGCCACGGCGCCGGCCCTCCCGGTGGGGCCATGCATAACCGCAGAGTCTAACTCAACGACACCGTCTGCATTGGGAAGACCGCCATAGCCGACGGTCCGGTCATTCGGATCTTCTTCCACCAGATTCACGCCGGCGATCACAGCATCCAGCGCATCGGCTCCTGCATTGATCTCTTCAACTGCCCGGGCGACAGCGCCGAGCCCGTTACGGCTTGCAATTGCGACAGGACCGGCGGCGGAGCGTATTTTTGGGCGAAGGGCGGTTGCCGCACCGGCGACAGCACTGTTTCGGATAAAATCACGCCGGGTCATCAGGGATTTTTTCATGGCAGTAATTCAGGATTGTTCAATTCACAAATTCAGGCTTCTATTATCCAAGTGCCAGTTGTACAAATTCCTCGGCTGTATGGACATCAGGGTGCGACCGCATGACTTTTCGCAGCAGTTGTTCGGCTTTTGCACGGGAGACCCCGAGTGTTTCCAGGGCGGCGAGTGCATCCGCCCGTGCACTGGCTGCCCCCGAATCCTCCACCTGTGCAATATCCAGTTCGCTGATGCGGTCGAACAGTTCCACCACCAGACGCTCAGCGGTTTTGCGACCGACCCCGCTGATTCGCTGCAGCATGACCGGTTGTCTCAGCGTAATGTATTTTACCAGTTCATCGGGAGTCAGGGTTGAGAGGGCAGCAACGGCAATCCTGGGACCGATTCCCGAAACACCAAGAAATAATTCAAAGATGGCCCGCTCTCCCGGGGAGACGAACCCAAATAACTGTTCCCGGTCTTCGCGGGTATAATGATGTGTAAGCAATCGTACCTTTTTACCGGTTTCAGGCAGTTTGTCCGAGGTAGACATCGGAATGAAAACACGGTACCCGATTCCCTGCACGTCAATGACGGCGTGGGTCGGTCCCTTGCTGCTGAGAAGCCCTTCAATGTATTCAATCATGGAGCCAGTGGATTACGGACAAGATACGACTGCTTTACGAACACGGGGGCATCATGAGGGATAACGTGAAAAATCCGGATGGAAATCGTGCGGCGATTGTAGCACTGGGAATCCTTGCGAGTCGTGTACTGGGGCTGATTCGATGGAGTCTCATGGCCCGCTATTTTGGAAGCGGGGCCCACGCGGATGTTCTGCGGGCGGCCTTTCAGGCACCGAATGCATTGCAGAATCTGCTCGGCGAAGGAACCATGTCGGCGGCATTCATTCCCGTATACAGCAGGATGCTGGAGGAGGGGAGGCCGGAGGCGGCGGGGCGATTTGCCGGCAGTATTCTGGGCCTCCTGACTGCGGTGGTCTGCACAGGTGTACTTCTGGGTGTGTGGCTGGCCCATCCCATCTGTTCAATCCTTATGCGTGGTTTTGTCGGGGATGCCGCGGAAATCGCTGCCGGGGTACGGGAGGTGGACCGGCTTGTTCTGGCGGTTGAGATGGTTCGTCTTGCCTTTCCAATGGCGGGTATTCTGGTGTTATCGTCCTGGGCGCTGGGCGTTCTCAATAGTCACCGGCGGTTTTTGATGCCCTACTTTGCGCCGGTACTGTGGAATGTAACGATTATCGGTGCGCTTTTGGGGGTCGGAAGCGTAATCGGATTTACGCCGGGGGAGCGCGGAGACTCAATTGTGCCCGAGACGCTTGACCGGCTTTTGACTGCGGTGTTTGTTGGTGGAGTGATTGGCGGTCTGATGCAGTTTCTGGTTCAGTTGCCGTCGGTTGTGCGGGTCATGAAAGGGTTTCGCGTCCGTCTTTCTACGCGTGTGGACGGTGTGCGGAAGGCACTGGCCGCCGTGGGGCCTGCACTGGCAGGCCGGGGCGTTGCACAGCTCTCGGCGTATGTGGACATTCTTCTTGCGACCCTTCTGATGGAAGGGGCGGTCGCGAGTATCGGATATGCGCAGGTTCTCTACATCCTGCCGATTTCACTTTTTGGCCTGTCGGTCGCAGCGGCGGAGTTGCCGGAACTCACACGGATCGGGGGCGGCAACCCCTCCCGCATGGCGGAGCGGGTTCAAGCGGGACTTGGGCAGGGTTTGTTTCTGGGCGTACCTACAGCACTGGGGTATATCGCACTAGGGTATGCAATCATTGGAGCGATTTATCGGGGAGGCTTGTTCGGAGTAGACGACAACTGGCTGACGTATTTTATTCTGGCTGCGTACAGTGTGGGGCTTTTGGCGACGATCAGCAGTCGCCTGTTGCAGAATGGTTTCTGGGCGCTTGGCGATACCCGTACGCCGGCGCACATGGCACTGGTCCGTGCCATTATTGCACTTATCATTGCAGTTCCTTTGATGTTTGTGCTTGATCGCTTGTCGGTGTCGCAGGTCACGGGGATCGGCTCATCAACTCTGTATCTTGGTGCGGTGGGACTGGCAGCAGGCAGTGCAGTTGCGGCGTGGGTTGAATGGTTTTTCCTTGGACGGGCATTGAAGCATCGACTCGGGCAGGCATTTATTCCCTGGCATGCAGTCGGAGAAATGATACTGATGGTACTGATGGCACTCATTCCCTCCTTCATCCTTTGGCACCTCGCAGAGAGCTGGAGTCCAATATGGTGCGGCATCGCCGTCACTGCCCTTTTTGCCGTGAGTTATCTGGCCATTGCCAAGTTCCGAGGCCGTCCAGAACTAAGAGTCTGGCTTGGCCGATTGAAGTGACGGGGCTAAAAAACAGTCCTGCCCCTATGACACGCACCATGTCGCTAGACACTGGGAGACTCACATATATAAACCCAGAAAATTCAAAAGGGGGGCCCGTAGGAGCCTAGTCATAAATCAAGGACAGGAGTTCACCGGTCTAAAATTTTATCCCGATGGGCGATGAATCAATGTCGTAATGCATCAACCCAAATGCATTCACCATTCATGCTTTTGCCAATCCAGAATCAAATCCGAAAAAAACTGTCCAATACATTTTTGGGAACAACGTTTAGGGAGTGAGGTTGAAGGTAGCGGCGAGAGCAATGTCTGCCGGCAAGATTTCTCGCCCTAACTCCCTCTACGTCTTCGGGTGTAGGGCCGCAGGGCCTCTTCGGAGGCCCTAGCTATTTTGAGATAACCATGCGAACAATTGTATATGTAGATGGGTTTAACCTATATTATCTGTCCTTAAGATGTACGCCTTATAAGTGGCTGGATATTCCGTTGCTGTTTAAGAACATTCTTAAACCCTACCATGATATTCAACTTGTTAGACTATTTACTGCTGAAGTAGGAGACTCAGTGGGGGATCCCTCACGGTCACAGAGACAAAAAACCTATTTTAGGGCCCTGAAGAGTTATCGGCCCAGCGTGAAGATTTGTTTTGGATACTTCTTGACTCACCAAATTCGCCGCCCACTTGCCCACCCAAAGGGAAAACGAAAAATAGTCAGCGTGTTGGACACCAGAGAAAAAGGGTCCGACGTTAATTTGGCCGTGCATATGCTCAACGACGCATGGCTTGGTAAGTGTGATTGTGCTGTGGTTGTAACCAATGATGGTGATATAGGAGAGGCAATGCGACTTGTAAAGCAGCAGCATCCGACAATTCGGTTAGGACTGGTTACACCTGGAAAGGGGAATAGACCAAACTCACTCAAACATCATGCGGACTTTATGGTACGCATCCGAAAAGGCGTACTCAGTAGGTCGCAGTTGCCAAATCCAATCCCCCAGACAAATATATACAAGCCGAAAATCTGGTAGCAGATGGCCGGTGCTCTTGAAAACCAATATGAATTACCTGGAAAAGGTCTTGAGCGGGATTCATCAGGGGTTAAGGAGTCTTTCCACTGGATGGACAAATAGCAGTGTAAAGCCTGATTCACTCTCACGGTCATAGCGCAAATCCACTGGACCCTTTGCAGAAAGCGGGTAGAACCTGTGAAAATCTGAAGTTCAATGGCACGGATTATTCGTACCGGTAAGACCCCGGCCAAAGAGCGCAATGCTCATATGCGGACCTGCGCAGAACTGCTTCGCCTGCTGGCCGAGAAAGATCACTTTGATGAGGAGGCAAAAGACATGACAGCGCTGTTTGTCTTTTCGCTCCGAGGAATCTATGCAACAATTGAAGGGAGTGCCGATGTGTGGGACGAGCGAAATTACTGGAAACGCGCCGAAGCCCTTCGCAATGACTGGCGCTGGAGCAGGAAAGCAGCAGATACACTTGAAGCCCTCATCCGACAGGATGAATGGACAGAAATTCCCGGTATTATGGTCGAACTGTTTCCGCGTTTTCAACAGATTAATGTGATCACGATCACCCGCAATGCCGATCATTGGTGCGGCGCACGGAAAGCGCTTTTAGCTCCCAAAGAATGACCGCCTGCGGATCAAGAACGATGATTCCCGGTGATTTACTGATTGCACCACCCACACAGATCTCAGACCCGTTTCATCGGGCGGTTGTGCTGCTGTGCATGCATGACGATACAGACGGCAGTCTGGGGCTGGTTGTGAATCGTCCAACCCGGTTGTCGCTCAACCGGTTTCTGGATCATCCGGTTGAGGGACATGTGATTTATGAAGGGGGACCGGTAGAGAGAGATTGTCTCACGTATCTGCACCGGTGCGAAGATCGGATACAGCGGTCGCAGCCGGTGATGGAGGATGTCTGTTTTTGTGGAGATGTGCACGACGTAATCCAGACCGTAACCGATTATTTGGTCACATCAAGCGAGATCCGCTTCTTTGCAGGATATTCCGGCTGGGAACCTGGACAACTGGAAAAGGAACTGGAAGATGACTGCTGGCTCATTACACATGGCAATTCAGACATGATCTTCAAGCATGATCCCAGCACACTGTGGAGCCGGATTCTGCGAAAAATGGGAGGGGAGTATGCAATTCTTGCAAACTTCCCCGCGGATCCATCTTTGAATTAGAGCGATGCCTACTTCGAGTAGACCAATCGCATAAACTCTGCGCGTGCGGTTCCCTCAGACAGAAAGGCGCCACTCATGGCACTGGTTGCGGTAAGTGCATTCTGCTTCTGCACACCGCGCATAGACATACACAAATGCGTCGCCTCAATCACAACGGCTGTTCCAACGGGCTGAAGCACCTCATCAATTGCCTCTCTGATCTGGACGGTTAAGCGTTCCTGCACCTGCAGGCGGCGGGCGAATGCATCCACCACGCGAGGGATTTTACTTAGTCCAACAATATGGTTTTGCGGGATATAGGCGACATGGGCTTTGCCGGAGAAAGGGAGCAGGTGGTGTTCGCACAGACTGAATACATCAATGTCGCGGACTAGAATCATTTCATCATATTGCTCTTCAAAGATGGCGGACTGCAGGATCGCCTTCGCGTCAACGCGGTACCCCTGTGTCAGGAAGGAATAAGATTTAGCGACACGTTTAGGAGTCTTGAGTAAGCCCTCACGTGAGGGGTCCTCTCCAAGCAGCCGCAGCATCTCACGAACATGATCCTCAATGCCCGAGGCCGGAGTCTCTTCGCTAAGAGTCTGATCTAACAGGTCTGTATGGTCCATTTGGTCCAAAGTATTGTGCTGAGTTTTTTGGTGTTTCATGAAGTTGTACGCAATAGAGGATGCCGGCGGGCAAAGCCTCTGCCAGACGGTCCCAGATCGCAATAACAAGATTTTCAGTTGATGGCATGATCCCCTTCAGAAAAGGGACATCCAGATTTAGATTTTTATGATCCAGATGACGGATAACGCGATCCTGAATCACATGATTCAGGTCTCCCAGGTCAATCACATAGCCTGTATCCGGGTCGGGAGTTCCGGCAATGGTCACCTGCAGCCGGTAGTTATGGCCGTGCCAATTCGGATTATTACAGGGCCCGAATACTTCCTGATTCCACCCGTCTGATTTTTCCGGGTTGTGCAGGCGGTGAGCCGCGTTAAAATGTGTCTCTCGTGTAAGATAAACGGTAGGCATTCAGAGTCAGTTTTCACCAGCAGCGGGGGAACGAAGAAGGCGGCGTATTGTTCGCAGAGAGAACTAATACGGTTTTAGTATGCCAACTTTATTTGAGCGCATCATTAACGGGGAGATTCCGGCTGACCTGATTTACGAGGATGAAGTATGTGTGGCTTTCCGGGATATTGCTCCGCAGGCGCCAACCCATGTTTTAGTGGTTCCTCGCAGGCCCGTGCAGGCACTGGATGATGATCTGGATGCCGCGCTGGCCGGGCATCTGCTGATGGCAGCAAATAAAATTGCAGTGCAGGAAGGTCTTTCGGGGGGGTATCGTGTGGTCATCAATTGCGGCCCGGACGGGGGGCAGGCAGTAGATCATCTTCATGTTCATGTACTTGGCGGGCGTTCACTTGCGTGGCCACCCGGTTAGCCTAATTTCACAATGTACCGGGCTTTTTGCAGTTGGTGGTTTCTGTGTATCTGTGTATCGGGGGTTTCGGGTAATCGTTCCGCGGCGCAATCTTTCCTGCAACAGGAAACAGAATTTGCCCGCGAGGTAAATCGGTACAGGTGGAGTTCCAAAACGGTCTGGAATGCAAACCTGGGGCCTTGGCAGGTTGATGTGGCCAACCGGTTTCTGTCGGACGCATACTTGCAGTTTGATAACCGGCTCCGTTTTCGGGATGAGGATCGTCTGAGTATCGTTGCAGTGCGCCCAATCCGGCGGCGCTTCGGGGCAGGCATTCAGGGAGACCTTGACTGGTTCGGGGCTGGCCGGGCATCGTCTAGGACCCTGTTTTTCGGGGTTCATATGATACCTCTGGATGCATTAAAGCTTAAAACCGCAGTCGGGGTCGGATCGGACCGGCGGCCGGGGATTGTACAGGGGGATCAGGGCGCCCCTCTGCGTGTGGATACCGGACCAGCCGTCGCCGTCTCCGTGGAGTTGGAACCCCGTGAGATTCAGGGGTACCGGATCTCGTTTAATTCGGATGCCTCATGGCAGCGTATTGCACCGCGTCGGGTTGGCGATCTGATGCTGGAAGGGACCGCCGCCCGCTCCTTCGGCTTAGCACGGCTGGAATCACGTACACGCTTTTCCAGCCGTAGACGGGATACCTATCAGTCTGCATCGTTTCTGAATCGGGGGCAGGAACGTGATCCAGAGTCGATTGAGGCAACCACCAGTGACACGCTGGATACCAGCATGCTTCTCCATGTTCCCATCATGAATGGCCTGCGTATTATCGCACAGGCAGATTTTCGGCTCAATCAAAGGCGAATACGCGCTCCGAGTACGCCCGAAGCGTCCATCACGTTTGAGACTGATTTTGCGCGTCAGGCATTCGCAGGTCAGATTGGCATCCATTACCAGCGTGAACGGATAGATGCACAGTTGAGTGTCGAGTACGGTGCGACCAATGAACGTCGCTCCCTGAACAACAGAGACCTTCTGCCTCCATCGGAAGCATCACAAAAGACAACTCTTCTTCAGCAGGCAGATTATGATGAGGGAGTATTTGCAGTGAACGGGAGTGTGCGAGGGGATGTATTCTCTGCACTCTCCGTTCTTTTTTCGGGAAGTTCCCAGATCGTGCGGCATGATACGCCTCTGGTAAACCTGGATGATCGGGACGAGGTGTACCACACGGCCACGCTGACGCTCAGCCATCGTCGGAGTCGCCAGCTGCGGGCAGCGGCAAGGCTGTACGGCTCCTATCGCCATATCGTATTTTTGAACGCTGAGCGCTCGGCAGAAAACAATATTCAACGCACTCTTTTACTTCGACCATCGATGGATTGGACTCCAATTCCAGAAACCCGTATTCGAGTGGCCAGTGAGGTGCGGGCAACCTATACGACAGATGATTTTGTGCTGCCAGGGCGCAGATCCTCGGATCAGTCTGCACGTGAGATGCGCCTGGAATCAGAAATGGAACATCGCATCTTCCTGGATACAGACGTAAAACTGTCCGCCAGCTTTTCGGACCTGCGTTTGGGGCGGCTAAGATGGAATGAGTTTTCCGAGATCCCCTTTGACACCCTTCGGACCTATAGCGTCTGGCTGCGTATCCAGACCGGGCGAAGGCTTCGTGGCGAACTGGGGTGGCGCACCTTTTTGCGGAGTGATTTTGACCGGGCAATTACCATACAGTACCAGTTCCCGAATGACGGGGGGACTGCCGCACGAGGGAGTATCACCAGAACCGGCAAGCGATGGGTCATCCAAAACGGCCCATCAGGTGCACTGTACTGGATTCGAGGCCAGACAACCCTGCGTCTGGATGCGTGGGCAAATTGGCAGCAGCTTCGGTACCGCCTTTATGGGCAGCTGCCATCTGCCAATGAGGAGGTCATTCGACGAGTTGCCCGGCGGGGAACAAGGCGTTTGATTCCGCTCGTTTCACTAAGTATATTCTGGAAACTGTAGATATGACGGTACAATCAGCAGGGGAGATCAGAACGTTGGGAGTTACCGGAGGGATTGGAAGCGGTAAGTCCGCTTTGTGCGCCTGTCTAAGAGATCTTGGAGCAAAAATTTTTGAAGCAGATCAGGTGGCCAGAGATCTCATGGAATCCAGTAGACAAGTACGCAAAGCCGTAATCCAGGAGTTCGGCCCGGGCAGTTATCACCCGGACGGATCGTTAAACCGCCCATGGCTGGCGGGGAAGGTGTTCCGTGATGAGGTCCGTCTGGGGAAGTTGAATGCAATCGTTCATCCACAGGTTGCAGATGCATTTGATCAAAGGAAGCGGGAGGGGCTCCAGGGGCTGATCGTCCACGAGGCAGCACTCATTTATGAGGCAAAATTAGAAGGTCGATTAGACGCGGTTTGCGTGGTCAGTGCTTCCAGTGAGATACGAAAAGTGCGCGTAATAAAGCGGGATGGAATGAGTGAGGATGCGATACGTGAGAGAATGCGGCGGCAGCTCCCCCGGAAAGAACTTGAGCGGCGGGCCGATGTGGTTCTGGTCAATGAAGGGGATGAGCAGGACTTGTATCGAAAAGCCGAGCGACTTTATGGGCTGGCGATGAGCGGAGCGGGGCTCGGGCCGGAGAATTTCAGGTTATTTCGGCGGTTGTAGGGAGAACGAATCCGAAGGTGGATCCACTGCCGGGGAGGCTTTCAACCATAAGCTGACTGCTGTGTGCGCTGAGGATGTGCTTGACGATGGCGAGTCCGAGGCCGGTTCCGCCAAGTTTTGACGAGCGGCTGGGCTCTATCCGGAAAAACCGTTCGGTAAGGCGTGGAATATATTCAGGGGAAACGCCGACACCATCATCCACAACCGAGATTTTGACCGCCGCATCGTTCAATTGCCGGGCAATTAATTCGACCTGTCCGCCGACCCGGCCATATTTGATGCTGTTATCAATCAGGTTGCTTAGAACCTGTCTGATATGATTTCGATCTGCAATCACATCCGGCAGATCCTTTGGCATCGACAGCCGTACGGCGATCTTTCCGTCGGCGGCCATGGACTCAAGGGACTCAATGACCTCCTTGCTCAAATCAATCAGGTTGAATGGTTCCTGATTCATGGAGAGTTCTCCCATCTCAATTCGGGCAACCGATGAAAGATCTTCCGCCAGATTTCCAAGCCGGTTCGCATTCCGCAGCACTTTATTGACAAACGAGCGCCGGACGCGCTCGTCATTGAGGGCACCGTCCAGAAGGGTTTCTGCAAAGCCGCGGATGGCAAAAATGGGGGTTTTCAGTTCGTGCGACACATTGCCGAGAAATTCACGCCGGTAGTTCTCCATACGTTCCAGTTCCTCCATTTGAGAGGCAACGCGCTGATCCGCATCATGGGCGAGATGAATCAGATAACTCAGTTCGTCACGCGGGAGTGAGGTTTCATTATTGCGGGCAGCAATGTGGGTTTCGCCGATGCCGGCGAGTGTGGACTGCAGGGTGGACATGCGCTGGGTGACCAGCATACGCACCCCTACGAAGGTGGCAAGGCCAACGGTGCCGCTGATAGACAGGACGACCCACCAGGGCATCCGAAAGCCAACCAGCGCAGCGATGAACAGTGTGATCAATACGAACAGGCTCACACGCCACGCCACTCGATAGGCCAGCCGGCCGGTGGGTGTTTGTTGCGCAGGGTTCATGTGTGCCCTTCAGATCATTTGCGTTCAAGGAAGCGGTATCCGACTCCTTTGACGGATTGGATGTAGTCCTTTCCCTGATACTTGCCGAGCTTTTTATTGAGTTTGCTCACATGCACATCCACGGTTCGCTGCCCCACCTCGACTTTCATTCCCCAGACTTTCTTGATGAGTTTTTTCCGGCTGAACACGACCCCGGGGGAGTTTGCAAGAAAGTACAGCAGATCAAACTCTCTGCGGGTAAAGTCAATCTGCTCCTTTTCTCCAGCTTCGGTCCGAAATACCCAGTACCGGTCCCGATCAATGTCTAGATCATGGATGCTTAGGGTGGAGGCACCGGGAAGGATTCGCTGTGTTCCGCGAAGCAGAGCTTTGATCTGGGAGATAATCACATCAAGACCAAAGGTTTTGGAGAGATAACTGTCGGCTCCGACATTGAGTCCCTGGATATAATCTTCCTCTTCAGAACGTGCGGAGAGGAACAAAATGGGGACGGATTTTAATCGGGAGTACCGGCGGATATGCTGACAGACATCCAGTCCGTTCATACGGGGCATCATGATGTCGAGTACGATGAGATCCAGTTCGTGGGTTTCCACGATATTAAGTGCTTCGACACCGTTGCGTGCGGTAATGGTCTGTATTCCGTGGCGTTCAAGGTTGTATCGCAGGAGGTCAAGAATGTCATCTTCGTCATCCACGACCAGAACCGTAGATGAATCTTGAGCAGCAGTAATGGGGGAGGGTTTTGACATCAGGATGTTAGAGAGTACATGCGAAAGATGAAAGATGCATACCACGCATCAGAAATAATGAACTTGCAGTTCAGGACAGGGATCCATTGCGGTAAAGCGGTGCGGAATATTACCGGCTCCGTATCCCGGACTATCTCCGCTGTGTTTTTCTAATTTGGGGCTCATAAGGTTCATACGCAGACAGGCGAGAGGAAGTCAGTGCCCCTGCGGAGAGAGAGGCGAATCGTGCTGTGCATGGTTTCCGGCACGGTCGACGGGGATGCCTTATTGGGGTTGTAATATGATGTCTGGCGGTAACTGTCGGGGAGGTCAATGTTCATTCAGGATAAGGCACCGGACGGCGGACAATACCCGAGGATCTCATCCATCCACCATATCAAGGCGGAGGCACTCATGTGTAATGAGTTCAGATTATTCTTTTCCATCATCCTCTTTTTTGTGGAATGTGCGTTGAATGTGTACAGTTCTTTGATTGTTGTCCAGGACCTGACTGCTTGTTAGAGCTAATATTGGGACGTCGTATGTACCGGTATGGGTTATTTCAAGTTCGGCATTTCTAAAGAAGGTGTCTGCGTCATGGTGCAGTTGGACAAGATAGCCAAATGCCCCCATGTCTGTTATTGTAAATCCTCCGTCCACGGAGACGATCCCTGAATTGCCATCCGAAGGGTATCGAATGAATCCTGTGACAGAGTGATCTGGATAAAGTGTGAATTCATTTTTAACTTGTTGGACGTTGGACTCAATGGGGTAAACAGACATGCTGCTCAGATAGTACGTCCCTAAAATTTGACTCTTTACGTTTACTGGAGAGAGGTCTCCAACGACATGGAGGCTATATCCTGCAAATATCCCATGTCCCCCGCGAATATTTGACTTTAAAGGTGCAGGTTCACCATACCATAATTCCTCCGCATTTTCCTGCACAATCCTCGAAAGATAGTAATCGTAGTAGGCTTTGCTGACAGACCGGACGTAGGTATTTGGAATTGAATTCCCGAATATCGTTGACAGTGATAGATCAAACTGCTTTCCATCAAATGGGCGATCATGTAATAGTGCTTCCCGAATGATTGGTTTATCCGTATCTGGAAAGAACGGATCCTGGGCTGCAAGTTGATTTATTTGCTCGGCGAGTTCGGCGTTAAGCACGCTAAAGGATTGTTTATAGATCTGTCGGGATGACAACAGGGAAACCGCATAATAATTCTCTACATCTGCTTGATCGTCCAGAGTGAGTTTGATCCCAATCCCGCTATCAATATTTCCACCTGTGTATTCTACATCCAAAACCTTTGCTTTACCGGGAATTTGATCGGCAGCTTCCACATCCCTGAACCCGTCGGCTTTAATCTTTAGTGTATATATCACACCTGATTGCGGCAGGGACGTATCCCCATAATAAAATCCACCTCCTTTGTGTGTCAATTGCACAAAGGAGCCATCGTCCCCCTGGATGGTCAAAGCGGCATGACTCACGATTGAGGGGAGGGTTGCGTCTTCTTCCTGTATTCCGACTGTACGATGAACCAATACCTGCCAGGGCTCATTTTCCGTAAAGGTGCTGGTAACAACCATTTCTGGAGTGACCCGTTCCAACTCAATCTCCAGGACATTCTCACATCCCAGTAGCGTGACCAGAAGAATCAAACCTAGTAAGCGGTGCATGTTCAAAAATAGAAACGGTAGCTTACGGATGGAACAATCGGCAGGAGCGTAAACCTTTTTATCGTTCTCTCCTCGACCAAATAATTACGGGTTGGCTCAACCGAACTGGACTCCTCTTCAAATATGAAAAATGTATTACGTCGACTGTACGCGTTGTACAGGCTGAAGATAACTTCTGAACGCTTACCCGGCCCGCCGGGGCGACGTACAGATAGATCCAGTCTATGATAGGACGGCGTTCGATAACTGTTTCTTTCACCATATACGTCGATCAGAATTCCATTCTGCCTGTATCGTGAGTGCGCAAGGGTCAGTGCGTGTCCTGTGCTATATACCCAGATCATAGATATCTCCCTGAGCCCCCAGTCGCGGATCAGGGCAACCGAGATGTCGTGTCTGCGATCATATCGGTGAGGAAATACTTCTCCTGCGTTCAGATCTGCGAAACGTCGTTGTGACCATGAGAGGGTGTAGCCGATCCAGCCCTTTGTACGTCCTCGCTTTCTGCGAACGTACATCTCGGTACCGTAAGTCCAACCTCGCCCGACGGTTACTTCATCTTCCCATTTCCGGCTTGATCCGACAAAACCGGCACCTTCCCTGTAGGCGATAACCCCGTTCATCTCTTTGTAATATGCTTCCAGGCTGATGTCCAGAGCCTGTGCATCTATGGTATGTGCAACTCCTGTAGCGATCTGCCAAGCCTTCTGTGGAGGAACTCGGGGAGTACTCGGCAGCCATAGATCTGTGGGAAGCCCGATCCCGCTGTTGGACAGCAGCTGAATGTACTGTTTCATTTGTGCGAAGGAAAACTTGAGTGCCCATTCCCGCGGAAGTAAGAATGAGGCGGATACGCGGGGCTGCACGGAGGAGTAAATCGTACCGTCTGCATGGTACCCGGATACATGTACACCTATGTTACTCTTCAGTCGACGGCTCAGGGTGATTTCATCTTCCGCGTATACAGATCCCTCGTAGGTGGGTACGTTAAAGGACATGGACACGGTTGTATCAATGCCGAATTCTGTATCCCGATCCAGAAACCGCTGAAAGCTTGGCGTAAACAGATGTCTTGTCATCATTGCACCAAAACGGATCTGATGGTCCCGGTGAGGAAAATATTCCACATCCGTCTTCGCACTCACATCCATCAGTCCGCTCGCATAACTTCCTTCCGATTGAGCAAGGTTATCCTGGAAGATATAGGTGTCCCCATTGAGAATAGTGGATCGAAAACGGCTAAATAGAAGCGTTGTATTCGAAAACATCCGGGCGTTAATGACCCGGTTCCACCGAAACGTCAACGTTGCATTACTCCATGTTTGCTCATATCGAAACTTATCTTCCCCAATCACAGCGTCTTCCTCTCCATGTGCATATCCCTTATCTCTGCCCGCATAGAAACTCATATAAATCCGGTCCCGTTTGGAGATGTCCAGATTCCATTTTGCATTCACATCATAAAAATAGTATCCCAGTATTGCGTCTGATCCGCGTCCCTTTTGGATCACCCAGGTGATTAAATCCAGATAGGTTCGGCGAGCGGAAACAATAAATGAACTTTTATCCCTTATAAGCGGCCCGTCCACCGTAATTCGCGAGGCCAGCAGTCCTGCCGCCCCCCGCCCCTCAAACTCTTTTCGGTTTCCCTCCCGCATCGTGATATCCAGTACGCCCGCCAGTCGTCCTCCATACCGGGCAGGAAAACCTCCTTTGAACAACTCGGCACTGTTGATCGCATCGGTATTGAAGGTGGACATAAAACCAAACAGGTGCCCCGCGTTGTATACCGTGGCCCCGTCAAGCAGGATGAGGGTTTGCCCGGGAGTTCCGCCGCGCACATACAGTCCGGTGGAGCCTTCCACGCCGGACTGAATCCCCGGCATC
>JAJEFL010000146.1:0-8257 GCA_022820435.1 Rhodothermales bacterium | reverse complement strand
TGGATATGCCTAATCTGTCAGTAAATTCAAAAATGTATCTTCTATTATCAACCATCTGTCACCAAAAACCGCCGGTACACAAGTCAGCGCTCATGGGAATCTGATTCCCTGCACACAGAGAACCGTATGTGCGTCTCTATCACGCAACTCTTCCTGCCCAAATCTTTAGATTAAGGTATCCATACGAAAATCATGTTTTCTGCCGGTTCAAACATGATTGAAGAGTTGGCAGGTTCCGTCCATCTTTTTGACAGGAATTTGGGACTTTGACGGTGCCTGCACACAGGCAGGCGGCTATGCTGCCTCGGCAAGTGTTGCTTCCCGTTCGGCCTTCCAATTGCGGGACAGCAGCCTGTGCAGTCCGGAGTTCGGTGTCTTGCCGGTCAGCTTCAGCACATCTACCAGCCATTCGGTGGGATTCACCTTGTGTAAGATGCAGATACTGAACAAGGAATAGATCCGGCCTCCCCGTTTGACTGCCGCGTTCAATCCGGCAAACAGATAGTTCTTACGTCCCAATACAATCGCTCAAATTCGGTTCTCCACGAGGTTGTTATTAATCTCAACCGTTCCGTCCTCGGTAAATCGCACCAACTGCTCCGTTTTTCTAACATAAGATAGTTAAATAAATCTCAAATAATTATGTTTAAGCCCCATTTTTTGTCAACCAAGAAAATTTTACAATCCCCGTGAGTACAATCCTGTAGACCGTGCAGATACAAAGACCAGCCAAACAGGGAAAACAATCCCGATCCCGCCAATTCCTCGACGAAACCAACGCACACCCATCCATGAATTCCTCCAATCCCCGAATCCTTCACGTTCCCTTCGCCTTCTCCTTAACACACCTCCCGAAATTATACCACTGAATGGACCCCAACTTCAGACACGAACATCGTCAGTCTACATGGATTTTCGGACGGATACAGTTCTTCTATTCTCAATCTTACGGCCGTCATGATCGTGAGAAAATCCATTCGTCCAGCAGCTTAGACTGTCTGGACTTTATCCGCTGGCGGGTTGCTAACAATGACTGACCTTTGAGCAGACTCGGAAATACCATCAATCTTTCATCGAGTCAGTCCGAGAGCGTATTGTTCCGTACTTTTATGCACAGAGGGCATACAGTTCGGAACGTGCCATGACATTATTTCTTTCAGAAGCATCCGGGATCCGGTTTTTTGGTTTCCAGCACCTATTGATCATACTCCTTATGGTTGGTCTGTGTGTGTGGCTGCCATTATTTGCAAGAAGGAGGCTCGGGGCGCAAACGCAGTTGCGGATTCTGCGCGGTCTGTCCGTAATTGTCTGTGCGGGGATTCTCAGTTCGGTATTTTTTCGAGTGACGGCCGGCAGTTTTGACTGGCGGGAGGATCTACCATTAAACATCTGCAACCTCTTCGCACTTGTTCTTCCTGTTTTATTCTGGCAGCAACCCCCAAAACGCATGCTTGAAGTATTTTACTATCTGATCATCGGAGGAACCTTGCAGGGAGTGCTGACCCCTGATTTACCGGAGGCGTTTCCGCATCTGCTGTTTTTTTCTTACTGGGTTGTCCATTGCGGGCTGATTCTTCATATCATTTATGCAGTGGTGATCTGGCGCATTTATCCTCGCAGGATTGGGGTATTTTATACCCTTCTGTGGCTGAATGCCTACGTATTGTTGATCATGATGTTTAACCATCTTACGGGGTCCAACTATTTATATCTGATGCAGAAGCCTCCCATGGGGTCTCTGCTTGATTTTTTAGGCCCCTGGCCGTGGTATATTCTGACGGCACAGCCGTTGGCATTTGTTATTTTATGGCTGGCCTGGTTGCCATTCGCACGGTACCGGGTAAAATATGTTGAATAGTTCTCCGTTCATTTCCCAATTCCCGTCTAATTCATGAATCAAGCATCCCGTATTGAACCAGCGAAAGGTTTTCTGGACAGGTGCCTCAAGGGCATTGAAGTGGTTGGCAATAAATTGCCGGACCCGTCCATGCTTTTCTTACTGCTGTTGATCGTCGTCTGGATCTTAAGTGCGTTCCTGTCGAATTTCTCATTCTCTTCGGTCATTGATCCCCGCACGGATGCGCCGCTGGTGATTAACAACCTGTTGACGGGCAGCGCAATCACCGATTTTATGAGCAGAATGGTCTCCATATTCACCGGTTTTGCACCGCTTGGGGTGGTCTTGGTTGCCATGTTAGGCGTAGGTGTGGCAGATGAAGCGGGCTATTTCAATACGGGGATCAAATTACTCCTGTCCAGAACCTCTGCCCGGCTCCTCACCCCGGTGGTCGTTCTGGTCGGACTATTGAGTCACAGCGCAGTAGATGCAGGATATGTGCTGGTAATTCCATTGGGGGGTGTGATCTTCCACGCGGCCGGCCGTCATCCACTGGCCGGGATTGCTGCGGCGTTTGCGGGAGTTTCGGGTGGTTTCAGTGCAAATCCACTCCCGTCGGCGCTGGATCCTCTTCTGCAGGGGTTTACACAGCCGGCTGCCCAGATTCTGGATGCAGCGATCCTGATCAATCCTCTGTGCAACTATTTCTTCACGATGGCTTCCAGTGTATTGATTATTACACTGGGCTGGTATATAACAGATCGTCTGGTTGAACCTCGTCTCCAGAGGAACACGCCTGTGGATGAGGATGCGGAGAGATCCGAGGGAATGGACAAAATCAGCAGGCGTGAATCAGGTGCCTTCTGGTGGGCGACCGGGGTCATGCTGCTGGGAATTGTGGTACTCATTCTGACGTTGCTTCCGGCGGATTCTCCGTTCCGGGATTCCAGCGGGTCATTGAATTCGTTTCAGGCACCGATCATGCAGTCGATTGTACCGCTTATTTTCCTTTTATTTCTCGTACCGGGGGTCGTATACGGGTATGTGGCGCGGGTTTTTAAATCGTCCAGAGACATGGTGGATGCGATGACCAAGGCGATGAACGGAATGGCATATTATATTGTGATGGCGTTCTTCTGTGCGCTGTTTGTGCATGCCTTTGCTTCGTCAAATATCGGGGCATTGCTGGCGCTCAAGGGGGCATCTGCCCTTCAGTCGCTGGCACTTCCCGGTTCGGTCACCATTATGGGCATCATCCTGCTGACGGCATTTGTAAATCTCTTTGTAGGATCTGCATCGGCAAAATGGGCACTTCTGGCCCCCATATTTGTCCCCATGTTAATGCAGGTCGGGATCTCTCCCGATCTGACACAGGCCGCCTACCGGGTGGGCGATTCGTCGTCCAATATCATCACCCCTCTGATGCCATATTTTCCGCTGGTGGTGGTATACTGTCAGAGATACTTTAAGCAGACCGGTATTGGGACGCTGACCGCCATTATGATTCCCTATTCGATCACCTTCCTGATTGCCTGGACGGCATTTCTGGTTTTATACTGGGTATTCGGACTTCCGCTGGGGCTGGGCGCTTCGTATGTTTATCCCCCCGTCTAATGTCCATTGGATCAGAATTCGGGCGAATTGTCCGCGGAATGTTCCGGGGGTTCCTGCGCTCACTGCTTCGGAGCCTGTTCCGGCGATGAGGCCTGGGTCAGTGTGGAGTCCGCCGGGTCAATGAGCTGGAAGCGTACGGGCAGGCGCATGCGGACGCGCGCAGATTTGCCCATATGCTGGCCGGGGATAAAACGTGTCCGGCGCAGCGCCTGCACGGCAGCAGAATCAAGCAATGCATGCAGGGATTGTGAGACCAGAATATCGCTTGCACTTCCATCCGGGTTGACGGTGAAGGTCATGACCAGTTTTCCCTCAATTCCCTGGTCAATCGCTTCTTTGGGATAATCAATCATGATATAGTATGCACCCAGTCCACCTCGGATTTCCGGCATAATCTCTGCGCGGTCCAGGATCGGGACGGCAGATGTCTGCCGGAGTGCGGGCCGGGTGTACTCCGGGATCGTATCTTTCGGTACAGTGGTCTCGTTCGCAGCAGAGGCGAAGGCATCGGTGCCGGGCGGGGCTCCGATGGATTCCCTGTCGATAACGGGAGTCAGGAACAGGGGGCGTTCCATCCCGGTACTGATTCCCTGGGGAATCAGAGTCAGTCTCCATGGTTCAGGCGTGGGATCAAATCTCAGGGGAAGCTTAAAACACAGAGTCACGAGTACAAGGCTTGCCGCAAGGGCAGCCATGAGGCGTAAGTGATAGAACGTATTCTGGATCTGGCGGGAGTGCATGGGAGTAAGGTTCTCAAACCTCTGCAAAATGGTACGCCGCATTGCAAATAAGTTCATTCATGGAAAATCCGCATAAAGCACTCGTCCTGACGGCCCCGGGGCAGTGTTCGTTTGCATTTGGGCAGAACATTCCCGTTGGACATGGTCCCGTACGGGTTGCCGTAGAGTATTCTGGAGTTAACTATAAAGATGCACTGGCGGTTACGGGCACGGGTAAAATTGTGCGGGCACCGTTTCCGTTTGTGCCTGGAATTGATCTGGCAGGTACCGTTCTAGACTCTGCGCTCAGGCGCTATCCGACGGGCAGTCAAGTTGTACTGACCGGTGGAGGGCTTGGCGAGTCTTTCAGTGGGGGGTACTCAACTTTGCAGTTCGCAGAGTCTGAGTATTTACTGAAACTGCCTGAGGGGATGAGTACGCGCACCTCCATGATACTGGGTACAGCGGGGCTCACGGCGATGCTGAGTGTCATGGCCCTGCAAAGGAACGGAATCAAGCGTGGCGAGATTTTGGTTACCGGTGCATCAGGGGGTGTAGGCATGATTGCAGTCAAGTTGCTTGACAGCCTCGGATATGCCGCGATTGCATCTTGTGACAGTTCGCATTTATGGTATAGGCTCAAAGGGGTGGGAGCATCAAAAACGATGGGCCGGATCCATGTTGCCCGACCATTGGAACATGCCGTGTATGACGGGGTGGTGGATACAGTGGGAGGAGGGGGGCTGGCGGCAGCTCTGGCGAAGGTGAGACGGCATGGATGTGTTGTGACATCCGGGAATGTGGCCGGTGCGGAGTTAAGGACAACCGTCTATCCGTTTATTCTTCGTGGTGTTACGCTTGCGGGGATTGATTCCAACACTGCATCTATGCAGGATCGTGAGACTGCCTGGCAGCGGCTGCAGACGCTCATTCCGGAACAGGAGGTGGATCAGTTATTCATGGGAACCATTGGATTGGAGGATATCGAGAGTGTTTGTTATGCAAAAATACAAGGCAAAGCTCCCGGCAGATTTCTGGTTGACATGAAGAATCCACTTGAGAATTCCGCACCGGCGTGAGGGATTGACCGGGATTTTTTCGCACCTCCGTATCCGCTCCTTATAGATTCTCCCGGCAGGCTTTCGTACCCTGAAAAACATCGGCACGGAACTCAAAAAAAATCATTACCGGGTGCCTCTGCAGATTGCGGTTCGGGAATTTGCATAAAGATGTTATGGATCGTAAATTAGGGGTGAGTACTGATGGGTTGTGTGAATGGCAGGCATCTGTTCGTTTTTTCCTTTCGGATAAACCAAAGTTGGTTAAGCAATGAGAATGAAATTTACCCCTACTTGGAAAGTTGAGATTCTTTCGGTGAGGAGTACCGTTTCGGGTTACCGTTATGTGTGCTTATACCCCCCCCCATTTTTTCATTGGAAATTCTGCAGTGTACACTTCCTGCTGTTATTCCTACTGGTTTTTCCAATAGGAGCATGGGCACAGGGAGACGGAAGTCTGCAACTGGTTCTCCCGCAGAATCTGGTCGAGGGCCGCAATCAGATTGATCTGTCCCAGGGTCTTTCCGTCAATGCTCTCCCCACAATATTCAAGGAGCATGGGAGTTCAGGCGATATCCCATCAGAGTTTTCATTGGAGGATGACGGTAATGGGACGGATACCGCTACGAATGTGGGAGGATCCGAAGGAATTCATGTGACGATCAGTCCTAACGCTGATCCTCCTGATCCGCCATCGTATTTACAAGCATTCGGAGGACCAACTTCGATTGATCTTTACTGGAGGGCCCCAGACGACAACGGTGGATCAGCGATTAAGGGATATCATATAGAGTATTCTGCCGATGGAGTAAATAATTGGACTTCTTTGTTTTCGGAACTTATTACAGGTGGTGAGTTTATCAGTGATTCTAGGGGGATTGCGTCAGGAGCAACGTATTATTACCGTGTCCTTGCCGTTAATAGCGATGACGAAAGGAGTCGCTTTTCTAATATAGCCAGCGCAACAACGGGTGCACCGGGTTATGTGGCCGGCCTAACTGCGACGGCTACCGGGCGCAATCAAATCGCCCTTGAGTGGACAGCTCCCGTGTTAAGTGGTACATCGGCCATTACGGGCTACCGCATTTGGAGGTCTCTTGATGATCAGGTTCCCTGGAGGGAACTTGTACCGAATACCTCCGGGACTGGTACAACCTCTATAGATGGGGCAGTTGACGCAGGCACGAAGTACTATTACCGCGTCGCTGCCATTAATTCCACTGGTGTGGGTTTTCCATCCTTGAATGAGGCCTCTGCAACAACGGATGCCAGTGCCCCGGATGTGCCCAGGAATTTAACGGCAACCGCTTCCGGGCCGACCCGGATCGTTCTTTCCTGGACGGTTCCCAATGATAACGGTGGTGTCCCCATTACGGGGTATCAGATTGAGAGCTCCGCGGATGGGGCAGATTGGCCGGATGATCCTCTGGTGGCGAACACCGGAAATAATAAGACAACCTACACGGATGCGGGGCTTACCGAAGGCACGACGCGCTACTACCGCGTCTCTGCGATCAATCGTATTGGTACCGGCGCACCCTCCGATGAGGTCTCTGCAACGACGCAGGCGATCTCTGTGCCGGATGCGCCCACGAATTTAACCGCAACGGCTTCCGGGCAAGCCCGGATTGACCTGTCCTGGAGGGCCCCTGTGAACAACGGCGGTGCCGACATTACAGGGTACCGGATTCAAGTATCCCCCAATGGAACAGGGAATTGGACGAATCTGGCAGGGGGGAATACCAACAGTACGGCTACGACCTATTCTCACACGGGGCTTACGGCCGGCACGACGCGCCATTACCAGATCCGTGCCATCAATTCCGTGGGGGCGGGGGCATCTTCGGATATTGCTCATGCAACGACCGATGCCGCTACGGTCACGGCACCGGAGGCACCCGCCAATCTGACGGCAACCGCCTTCGGCTCGACCCGGATTGATCTTAGATGGACGGCACCCTCCAGCAACGGCGGATCATCCATCACAGGGTATCGGATTCAGGTGTCCCCCAGTGGAACCGGGAACTGGACGGATCTGGTCGACAATACCCGAAACACCAATACAACCTATGCACATACGGGTCTTTCCCCCGGCACGACGCACTATTACCAGGTCCGTGCCATCAATTCCGTGGGGGCGGGTGCCCCTTCCGATGTGGCCCGCGCAACGACAACGGCCGCCACGGCACCGGATGCGCCTTCGAATTTAACCGCCACGGCTTCGGGGCGAACCGAAATCACCCTTTCCTGGAGCTCCCCGCCTAATAACGGCGGGGCCGCAGTCACCGGCTATCAGATTGAGGTGTCCGTGAATGCAGGGGGGGCCTGGACGAATCTGGATACAAACACCGGAAGTGCGGCCACCACCTACACGCATACGGGGCTGACCGAGGGTGACACAAGACACTACCGCGTCTCTGCGATCAATTCGGTCGGCACCGGCACGCCGTCAAATGTGGCCAGTGCAACCACGGGAGCCGTCACTGCGCCGGATGCTCCTGCCGGACTTACCGCCACGGCATCCGGCCCGACGGCAATCCTTCTTTCCTGGAATGCTCCATCGAATCACGGCGGGGCCGTGATTACCGGATATCAGATTGAATGGTCCGTCGATGCGGGAGGCACATGGTCGGATCTGGTGGCAGACACCCGCAGCACGGCCACGACCTATACGCATACGGGGCTTGCAGCGGCAACCAGATACGATTATCGCGTTTCCGCGATCAATGCGGTCGGCACCGGCACGCCGTCCAGTGTGGATTACGCAACGACGGGGAGTGCCACCGCGCCGGATGTTCCCACGGAACTCACCGCAGCGGCTTCCGGGCCGGCAGAGATCACGCTTTTCTGGACGGCTCCCTCGAATAATGGTGGAGCAGCAATTACGGGGTATCGTATTCAGGTCTCTTTGGATGCGGGCGGCACCTGGACGGATCTAGTCAAAGACACCGAAAGCGCAGCCACCACCTATACGCATACGGGGCTGCGCGAGGGCGACACAAGATCTTACCGCGTCTACGCGATCAATG
>JAJEFL010000138.1:0-48537 GCA_022820435.1 Rhodothermales bacterium | reverse complement strand
TTCCGCCTGTATGATTAATCCCATCAACTCCGGTATGCACTCCGGAGTGGAAAGCATCTGGGCTAATTTGGCGGGATGCCGGTTCACCAGGGAATCCAGTTCCTCTTTCGAAAAGATTGCTCGTAAATTGCTCATGAATTTTTGGTTAGGTTTGAGGGTGCAGACTGAAATTTTGCTTTTAGAGTCGAAAGATAAGAAGAATGACGGACACGTCTGAGTTGGGGCTCCAGTTCCAGCAGCGTTGCACACAGTCGAATTCCGCATTGATGCACCGGGCCATCCGGGAGACATTTTCCAGCACGAATTAAGAGCGTATTGATCGAATTCAGAACACGGAATCCTCGGTCGCAATGCAGGAGCAGCCCCGTACGTTGCAGCGTGAGCGTGGATTCCAGTGCTCGTTCAAGTACGCTTCCGGAGGAACGATTCACCTTCGTGAGATCTTTGGTGATCTGTTGGAGCGCGGTCTGGGCCTGGGACGCATCACAGATTTGCCAGGCCTGCTGGAGGTGGTGACGAAACTGCATGGACTGGTCGGGATCCAGACCGCTCAGCGCTTCGTCCATCACGGTATTCAGGCAGCGCTGCACCCAGGCGCGCGTTCCCCAGACGCAGGACACCGCCGCCTGAAGTGCCACATTCCCGGGAATCGTCACCAGCATGGCGGAACCGAGTCCGCGGACACTCAAATCGTCCAGCACCGCTTCCATTCGGGATTGATCCTGCGGGCCGCATTCCGTGAGATTCACAATGCGGCGATGCCCCTGGAGATTGACTCCGACTCCAATCAGAACATGGAGTCCCTGCACATACGCGGGCTGGAGCCATAAATGGACAATCGTCTCGGTGTGCCAGTCCCGATTTTGCAGCATGGCGGCCGCAGATTCCCAGCACGAAGTGGGATCTGGCGGCGCTTCAGGGATCTCCGGAACCGGATCCGGCTCCGCGGCAGAAGATAATTCAGGAGCAGGCACCGCAGACGCAACGGGAGCAATCCGTTCAGTCAGCATGCGAAGCACATCCGCATAATGCCGAACCAGCTCTATATGCAGTTCCTGGGAAGCTGCATTCTCCTGAAATGGAGGGGAGGATGAAGGTTGTAAATTCATTAGTACTTGATTTTGAGTGAATATGACTCTACCCGCAAGTACCAACTAACAATGGTGCATCCCCAACTCTTGTAGTAAACAGGCAAGATTTTCAAACGTGTAGCAGAGATTCTACAGGCGGGCGGTATCGGTGAGAAACAACGGCTAACGAAGGGGAATAGGTGGCTGGAGGGGCATGAGGTTGCAGGTGCATTCGTGTTCCTTAGCGTTCGCGCCTCAGTCGGGGATATGTCTGCCTGATGATCGGTTGAGCGTACCGCGGCCGGGCCCGTATTCCTGTTGCAACCAGTCATACATGGACGGGATTGGGACTACGAAATATCCCCTTTGCTTATCAATCACGCCCTTATGGAGAGCACGCACGAATATCTGTTCCGCCCGCTCACTTCCGACATCTTTCGATAAGGATTCCAGAATGTCTGTATACCGGAACTCATTCGGACCGGGTCGTGCAAGAGCTCGTGCGAGAGTCTCACGTTCTTCCACAATGAATTCGGAAACCCTCCCCTCATAATACTCCTTTCGCGCCTCCCGTCCCTCGTGAATCACCGCGTCCAGTCCCGCCGGGGTCATCTGCCCTGTATGCGCCTTAAGATAGTCGATAGCGGGCTCCACATAGGCCATGATATGCTGCGGCCAACCGTGCGTTTCCGGCGCAATTGCGTCAATCCAGATCGTGGGATCCCCCTTTGCGCCGCCTTCCTCTATGAGCCAATCCTGGATCACTGCACGCGTGGGTGTTTTGCGAAGAGGTGCCAGATCTATCTGGTATCCTTTTCCGCTTCGAGACATTGCCAGTCGCGTAAAGGCCTCGCCGGTTCCACCAAGACCGGCGGCGATCAGAATCACCGGGCGGGTGACCCGGCCGTTATGGATAGACGTAAGGAGGGATTTTGCCCTCATGAACGGAAGGGGCGGCTCACTCGGAATGTCTATCAGTTCCTGTGCCTCATCCAGCAGGAGCAAAAGTGGTGTAGTGCCCTCCTTGAGTCCCGCCAGAGGAGTGGATGCCTTCCTGCCAAACTCTACTTCCACGCTGGCCAAGCCTACATTGATACCGGCAGACATCCCCTTTAGCCAGGGGCGCCAGACCTTCCAGGACGAGCGCACCGCATTATGCAGTTCATTCGCATCCAGAAGGTCAATAGGCTCCATTTCCGCCACCTGCCATCCCTGCAGACCCGCAATCCGGGCACATTCGGTAAGCAGGGCGGTCTTTCCCGCACCGGGTGCTGCCTGAATCATCATAGTCGTGCCGGTACTGGCCGGCTTTGACCGATTCAGGAATGTTCTGAACTTCTTCAGAACATTATCCCGACCGTGAAAGTACCGTGCCTCTCCGCGGTCAAAGGCGGGGGTATAGGGACGAGGAGCGGGGGATGCGGATCCACTCATGGGATGCAATAGAAATCTAGGGCAGAGATTAGACGGTATGAGGGCAGCGGGGTTCCCTCCTGTCCTATACCCTCCACACCCATGGTTACTGCCGCAATCCTCTCTTAAAAACGTTCAACGACGGAGGGAGCGCTCTGCCATACCGCCGTCCGCTATACGCTGAATCGGCGGGAGCAGTTGATGCGATTAACCGGGAACGGAACCGTTGAGATTGATCACAGCCTTGCGGAGAACCGGATTCGAGCCGTTGTATGGAGGCGGAAGAACGATCTGTTTGCCGGATCACACACCATGTTCAGGCAGGGAGGCCTAATCTCTGCTCCGTATCTGAATGTTATACAGTGTGAATCCCGCGGAGTAACTCTGGAAGATGTATTGAGACGGATTGGAAAGATGCCGGGACCCGAACTGCACAGGTGCTCCCCCTATAACTGGAAGGTGGAACGGGAAGCAACACTTTCGAGAATAGCACAGCCTTCTGTCTGTGTACAGGTGCCGTCAGAATTCCCAATCCCCCGTCAAGAAGATGGACAGAATGCGCCAGATCCTGTATCACTCCCAAGAACGGCAGGGTTGCATAACTTGTTTAAGAAGATAAGCTTCGTACGCGCCTCCTCTACTGCAAAATGAATGAAATTTTACAGGGAGCATCCTCTGTGATGATTTTTTGTGCAGTTTGTGATCAGGAATTTATGCCTGTGCTGGATAGTTTGGCTGTCATGGTCATTCCTGTTACCGCAGGTATACTGCCTTAAGATTTTCCGTTAGTCAGCATTAGATCGTTCCCTTTTTAAGGAGGATTCTTTCGTTCATTTTTTGGACACGACATCCTCGGTGAGAAGTATTCTCATACTTGAAACATCTCCAGATTTTTGTCTAGGCATGACCAGTTCGTCATCATTCCAAGATTCAGCAATACGGTGCCAGAACTGATCATGGAAATACGCCCGTCCATTTATGATGGAGATGTTTTTCTGTGTTCATGGATGAGCATAGGAGCACAGAAAAGAGATATCTGTGTGTATCACAGTGTCCACGCAAGGCTTCCTTTAGGACGCTTATAGATGCGCTGACAAAACATGTGAAATGAGGGCAGAAGCAGAAAGAAAACAAATACCGGCTTTCCCCACGCTTGGCCAAGATACACATTCAGCAGTCCCCCGGTAGTGCAGAGTAAGATGACGAGCAGCAGCCCGAGTGACCAGATCATTGTCCCGCGCTTAACCTTGTGGGCTACAGGGGCATACATGTAAAAGACCATACCTGTGATGGCCCCAATGCCCAATGCTGCGAACAATTGAGTTCCAGTCCACTGATCATTAAGTTCTAACCAGTATGCTGCCACACTGATCAAGGGAAGTGTAACGGCAGCAGCAATCCTTTTGAGAAGTCTGTCCATTTTTAATTTACAAAGATGCTAACAACTCACGGGAATACTGTTTGATATCCTGATTGTTGCAGGACACACCCAGTATCCTCTACGTTAAATATGGCCGCATCGGTCGGCCGGAGCAAACTTGCCGCAGGAAGCAGAGCGACCGGCTTACCCGTCAGAATCGGCCATAGAACGGCGTGCGAATTCATGCGAATAGTCTCTACACCAGTTTCCAAGAAAATCCTCAAGCTTGTTGGCTACCAAAGATGCCAGCGCATCTCCAACTGCTCTCGGGCTATGGGCAGTTTCAGGAGAAAGAAATCCTTCTTGGGAATTTAGGTAATCCTTTGACTGCAACGGCCACCTGTTCGCTACGTCCCTGAGAATAGAAGTTGGAGCTCATTCGAGCAGAGTTAACTGGGAAGGATCTTCTTGTACCTCTGCAACAGGTGTCTTTCTCAGTTGAGGTGAAGAATTTCTCTCCCAAAAGACACCATCGCAATAGCCTTGAATCGCTGAGTCATGGCGTATGGCAGAGATACGTTTTCCTGCCCAGCAGAGGTATTCTGAATTGATGTCAATCCCGCACCAACTTCTCCCCAGCTTCTGTGCAACCACGGCAGATGTCCCGCTTCCCAGGAACGGATCAAATACAAAATCAGCTTTTTTAGAACTGGCAAGAATCAATTTTGCCAACAATTTTTCTGGTTTTTGGGTAGGGTGGGGTGTATTCTCAGGCATGGACCAGAACGGTATTGTCAGGTCAGTCCATATGTTGGATGGATATGTTAACCGATAGTTCCCATCGCATTCATGTCTCCAGTCTTTTGGTTCTCCCTTCACACGGTAGGGGGCGAATACTTTGCGCTTCAGTTTTACTACATCCACATTGAAGCAGTAGTCCTTAGAATTGGTACAGAACCATATGTCTTCCGTATTATTTTTCCAGTTTCGTTTTGCACCTCGCCCTTTTTCCCGTTCCCAGGTAATTCGGTTTCGAACGAAAAACTGCTCTTCCAGAATCGGGAAAATCAATGTGGATGTCTTCCAGTCCGAACACACATACGCCGTGGCATTGGGCTTCATCATGGGAACGAGCAGTTCTATAACTCTCCGAAACCATGACCTGTATTTGTCAGCGTCCAGTTCTCTAAAACAAATTCCGTTGAAATTTTTTGTCAGATTGTACGGCGGATCAAGGATGAGCAGGTCAATAAATTGACTTGGAAGATGGGCGGCAACCTCAAAGAAATCTCCTCCGATCAGCTGGCAGCATATGTCCTGAGGGTTGACGGCGTTTTCAATCCGCAAAATTGTTTTGGATAACTCACGACGCTCCTCCGGAGTACATGTCAAAGTTCGATTTCTGGAGGTGCGCTCCGACATTTGTAGGTTGACAGATTTAGTGGACACGAGTGGAAACTGTGATCCAGATCTGCCACAACTGAACGCGTTCGGCAGCCTGACCTTGAATGTCATCGCTGCACGGCATAGCGGGCCACTGTCCTGATACTGGATCGTGCAACTTGTTGTGGGAGCATGACCTGTACATACTCATATCCCGAAATCTATTTGCTCATCGTCCGACATCGTCAGAATAGGTGACACGGTAAATTACGTTCGCCTTGTCATCGCTGATAAGGATAGATCCATCAGGAAGCGTCTCAACATCCACGGGCCGTCCCCAGTCCTCCTGGCCGTCCAGCCAACCCTCAGCAAAAACCTCCTGACCGGTCGCCATTCCCGCTTCATCAAAGTGAACCAGTTTGATGCGATAGCCGATTTTCTCCCTGCGATTCCAGGATCCATGCTCCGCAATGAAGGCCTGATTCTGATACTCGGCCGGAAACATCCCGCCGGTATAGAAGTCAATTCCCAGCGGGGCGACATGGGGGCCGAGCAGAATTGCAGGCAGGGTAAATTCATCTGCAGAGCGCCCCTCCCCAAATTCCGGGTCGGGAGTATCCCCCTGATGATAGTACGGATACCCAAAATGCAGCCCCGGTTCCGGGGCATGGTTGAGTTCGCAGGAGGGTAAATTGTCGGTGATGGCGGGATCAGCACTGATATTGTCGCTCCCGTTATCGGTAATCCATAACTCACCGGTGACCGGGTGCCAGTCAAAGCCGACCGAGTTACGAATGCCCCGTGCGTAGACCTCTCTTTCTGATCCATCTGCGTTCATGCGCAGAACCGTGGCAAAAGGATCCGGCTCTTCACAGACATTGCACGGTGCACCTACCGGTACGTACAGTTTTCCGTCGGGGCCAAACGCAATAAACTTCCATCCATGGTGCCGCTCGGTTGGCAGATCGTCGACGACGACCACCGGTTCAGGAGGGTCCTGAATCTGAGTATCAATATCGTCATAACGCAGAATGCGGCTGACCGCCGCAACATAAAGCGATCCGTCCCGGTACGCCAATCCAGTGGGCAGTTCAAGTTCTTCGGCAATGAGGAATAACTCCTCTGCATGCATATCGCCATCGGAATCCACAACTGCGTGGACGGTACCGCTCTGGCGGGAACCCACATAGAGGATCCCGTTCGGGGAGAGTGCCATCTGCCGCGCATTCGGTACACTGTCGGCATAGACCTCAATGGTGAAGCCTTCCGGCAGGGTAATTTTTTCTAAATGGAGATGATCGTCTGACCAGTAGAAATGGGCGGCCGTAAGCAGTAAAACGGGGAGGATGAACAATGAAATTCTTCGCATAAGACAAAAAACGGGTTTTATGGTTAACAAAGGCGGATATTTCTACAAACGATCTAACGTTAAGTGCATTTGATCCGGTAGATTCCAATAAATTAAGCAGACAGCGGTAACTTTGCAACATGATCATCAAAACGAATTCATGAAACTCGGATCCGACGGTGCACTGCAACTCTACGCATCAGACCTTCAGCGGTTTTCTGCATGCAAACATATTACCCATCTGGATCTGAGAAAAGCGCACGGGGAAGACCTTGAGGTGACCCCCGATTCGGAAGACCTGAAACTTCTCAGCGAATTGGGGAATCAGCACGAACTGAACTATCTGAACATCCTCAAAGAAGAAGGCAAGACAGTTGTGTCCATTGTGCAGGGACCCAATGCAGTGGAAGAAACGGTTGCTGCGCTCCATAAAGGCGTGGATGTGATCTATCAGGGAGCGCTGCAGGGGCGGAACTGGCATGGGTATGTAGATTTTCTGGAACGTATTGAAACGCCTTCGAGCCTTGGGAATTATTCCTATGAGGTTGTGGATACCAAACTCAAACGCGTTCCGGATCCGAAGCATATCCTCCAGCTGGTTGTCTATTCTGACCTGCTGGGAGACATTCAGGGGCTTCAGCCCGAATATGCACACCTGCAGCTTGGAAGAGGAGACCGTTCTACGCACAGACTGGCAGAGTATGCGGATTATGTCCGCCAACTGCGGGAACGACTGACGCAGTTTGTCGACAGTCCGGAGGAGACCAGTCCAAGGCGATGTGCCCAGTGTGACCTGTGCCGATGGCGCAACCGGTGCAATGCACAGTGGGAGAAGGACGACAGCCTCTATGTGGTTGCCGGGATCCGTGAACAGCAGGTCGTACGTCTGGAAAATGCAGGCATCAAAACGATGGCGGCACTGGCAAAAGTCAGGAAGCACAGTAAGGTGCCCAAGATGGCCCCCGAAACGCTCCAGAATCTCCATACCCAGGCACACCTGCAGGTGGCACGGCGAAAAGGCAGTAAACCCACAGCGATCCTTCGCCCTCATGTGAACGGCAAAGGGTTTGATTTATTACCGGAACCCGCACCCGGAGACCTGTTCTATGATATTGAGGGGAATCCGCATTATCGCGAAAACGCAGAGGAGGGACTGGAGTATCTGCACGGAGTCTGGTATCGTGATCAGTTCAAGGCGTTCTGGGCCCATAATCATTCCGAGGAAGAACAGCGGCTCCGGGACCTTTTTAAATTCTTTCAGCAGCAGATTGAGCGATACCCCGGTGCACACATCTACCATTATGCCCCCTACGAAATGACGGCCCTTCGCCGTCTGACCATCAAGTACAGCTTTGGCGAGGAAATACTGGACGGCTGGCAGCGGGAGAAGAGGTTTGTGGATCTCTACGCAGTGGTGCGGGGAGGAATCTTTACATCGGAAGAAAATTATTCACTCAAAAGCCTGGAGGTTTTCTATATGGAAAGTCGGACAGGGAGTGTAACGACCGCCGCCGGTTCCATTATTGCATACAATAACTGGCGACTGAAGCGGGATGCCGGCGATCCATCGGCTGCCAAAGATCTCAGGGAACTGGAGCATTATAATCAGGTGGATTGCGAGTCGACGGAAAAGCTCCGGGACTGGCTGCTCTCTCTGCGTACCGGGCTAGTTGAATCGGAGCCGGCGGAACTGGGCTATGCTCAAACCGAACGATCCCTTGAGCAGGCACGGGTCATCGAAGATTTCAAGGAAGAAGTGCAGGGCTCTGCCCTGTCTTCCCGGTTGAAAAAAGCCCTGATCAGCCTCGGACTCTTCCATTACCGCGAAAAGAAGCCGCAGGCCTGGGCCGTGTTTGATGCATCTACGAAGTCGTCGGAAGAACTGATCGATAATACGGATTGTCTGGCTGGCCTGCAGGCCAGAGGAATCTCCTACCCTGTTCCTGCGGGGCGATCCGCGGAGCGGAGGTATTCCTTTCCACCCCAGTTCACCAAATTGTCAGCTCAGGCTTCGGCATGTATTGCCGCAGAAGACGGGGGGATGAAGACAGTCCAAATCCATGAACTTGACGCAAAGAAACGTTGGTTAAGACTGCGGATCGGGAAAGCCTCGGCGAACCACCTCAAGGGTTCTCTGGATCTGCTTCCCGCTTTTGCGATTCAGACAGCGGTGATCGAAAAGGCACTTCGCGGACTGATCCAGCGCATATGTTCGGGGGAAACTCCCCCGGCAGTCAGGGATCTGCTTGAGCGGAATGCTCCGAATTTGCAGGATCCGGCAGTCCTCAGAGTTGACGAGCGCCCGTCCGTTACGCGAATGCAGCAGGCGGTGCGCGGAATGCGCACTACGGTGCTCATGGTTCAGGGGCCTCCCGGGACGGGGAAAACGTATGTTTCCGCACGGGCAATTCTGTCTCTAGTGCAACAGGGATACCGTATTGCCGTGTCATCAAACAGCCACGAAGCGATTCGGAATGTCCTCATCGGCTGCGTGAAGGCTTCCAGAGAGGATCCATCTCTGCCGACGGCCGATATTGTGCACAAGGTGTCCAGCAGGACCCCCAAAACGGATCATGCGGGGATTCAGGTTACAACCCGTAATGATGATTCGAACCTTCTTTATGCGGATATTGTGGGAGGAACGGCATGGCTTTTTTGCCGGGAGGAAATGGCCGACGAGTTTGACTACCTCTTTATTGATGAAGCCGGACAGGTCTCTTTGGCGAATCTGCTGGGGATGTCCGTCTGCGCAAGGAATATTGTGATGATTGGCGATCCCTGCCAGCTCCCTCAGGTGATTCAGGCCAGCCACCCGGAACCTGCGAACCTGTCGTGTCTGGAATGGATGCTTGGAACGAGTGGGCTGGTAAAGCCGGAGAAAGGTATCTTTCTGGGAGAGACCTGGCGGATGCATCCAAAACTATGCAGGTATATTTCCGGGCAGTTTTACGAAGGGCGTGTCCATCCGAATCCAGCGACGGGATATCAGGCAATTCATGCGTCCCCTCTGCCGAAGGCGGGGGCGTACCTGGTTCCGGTTGCGCACACAGAGCCGCGGATGCAGCACTGTGAAGAGGAGGGACAGGCCATCAAAGCAGTCATTAAGCGGCTGCTCAAGGGTTCATGGACGGATCGTGATCAGAAAAATAAGCCAATCAAGCCTGAGGATATTATTGTCGTTGCTCCCTTCAATGCACAGGTGAATATGTTACGGGACGTTCTTCCAGACGAAATCAGAGTGGGAACCGTAGACAAATTCCAGGGGCAGGAAGCTGCCGTTGCACTGGTCTCAATGACCTCAACCTCGGCCGAGGATACGCCCCGGGGAATGGAGTTTCTGCTTTCCAGGAACCGGATCAATGTTGCTCTGAGCCGGGGAAAGGCGTTGAGTCTGGTCTTTGCGTCTCCCCGGCTTCTGGCATCCACCTGCAAGACAACCAATCAAATCCGATTGGTAAATGCCCTTTGTGCTTTAGACACCTGTCACCAAAAATTTTAATATGAACGCCCTCAAACTCCTCAGCACCTCGTTATTGACGGTGCTGGTTACCACCGCTGCATTTGCGCAGAAATCAGAACTTTCGGTCGCAGCGATCATGCAGGATCCTGCCTCCTACATCGGAGACTGGCCCTCTATGCCCTACTGGAGTGAAGATGGGCAGACGCTTTACTTCAACTGGAATCCGATGGGGGAATTTGAAAGCGACTCCCTCTTTAAAATTACGCGGGAGAACCTGACTCCGCAGCAGGTATCCCGTGATGAGCGCCTGCATCAGGGGCCAAGGTTTGACGGCTGGCAGCATGGCGAACATGTGTACGATTCTGATTTTTCGCACAAAGTGTATGCCCGAGGCGGAGATCTCTATCTTTACGAGCGCAGGACGGCCGCCCGGACACGTCTGACTCAAACACGTGATACGGAGTCTTCACCGCGTTTTACACCTGCAGGGGATGCGGTCATTTTTGAGCGTGATGACAATCTCTATAGACTGGTGCTGGATTCCGGTGCATTAACGCAGCTTACTGATCTCCGGGATGGACGCGCCCCCGATGAGTCCGAAGCGGATGAACAAGACACGTTCCTTGAAGCGCAGCAGTCCGAACTCTTCGATGTCATCCGTGAAGAGCAGGAAGAAGAGGAACTGCGCACGGCGGCCCGTGAGCGCGACGAAGATGCACGCAACCTGCCGCCGACATGGTATGCGGGGGAAAAATCCATCTCACAGCTGCAACTGGATCCAACGGAGCGGTTTGTCTCATTTGTAACATCCACATCCCCCGAGTCCAGTAAGCGTACTCAGGCAATGGACTGGGTGACAGAAAGTGGTTATACGGAAGTGCTGAATGCGCGGGCGAAAGTAGGCGTGGAACTTCAGGAGCGCACGCTTCACATCCAGGATCTAATGCGTGACACCACCTATCAGGTGGATCTGCATCAATTGGAAGGGGCTTACGATGTCCCTGAATACATGCGCGAAGAAGGGATCAAGATCGATTCATCCAAGTCCAAACGGGTACTGTTCAGTTATGGTCCATTCTGGAATGCCGATGGAAGCCATGCAGTTCTGGAGGTGAGGGCGGACGATAACAAGGACCGCTGGCTGGTACGACTCAATCCCGAAACTGCCACACTGGACCTGTTAGACCGGCAGCATGACAAAGCGTGGATTGCGGGGCCGGGGATTTCGTGGTTCGGAGGGGGCAGCACTGGCGGCTGGCTGCCGGATAACCGGCATTTTTACTACCAGAGCGAAGCGAGCGGGTACAGCCATCTTTATACCGTCAATGTGGAGACGGGCGAAGTGAGTCAGCTTACCGATGGTCCGTTCGAGGTGTTTGATCCCGAACTTTCTCAGGATGGGCGCATGTGGTTTTTTACCAGCAGTGAGGGTTCGCCGTCTGTACGTCATTTCTACCAGATGCCGGTTACGGGGGGTGAGCGTGAGCGGCTGACCACCTTATCCGGACGGAATGCGGTGACCATGGCACCTGATGGTGACCTGCTTGGCGTTCTGAATTCCATTCAGACACGTCCGCCCGAAGTTTTTGTGCAGGTCCCCATGAAGGAGTCCAGCCGGGTCACGCACTCTCAGACCGAAGTCTGGCTTGCGTATCCGTGGCGTGCACCGGAAACCATCCACTTTGAAGCTTCGGATGGTGCGATGGTCCCGGCCCATGTTTTTGAGCCGGCGGAGCCCAATGGGGCTGCGGTGCTTTTTGTACATGGGGCAGGCTACATGCAGAATGTCCATGACGGATGGTCAAGTTACTACCGCGAATACATGTTTCACAATCTTCTGGCAGATCTCGGCTATGTTGTGATCCAGGTTGATTACCGCGCCTCTGCAGGATACGGCCGGGACTGGCGTACTGCAATCTACCGTCATATGGGAGGGCGTGATCTGCAGGACTATGTGGATGCATCCCGGTACATCACCGAGACCTACGGTATTGGCCCTGACCATATCGGGATCTATGGAGGTTCCTACGGCGGGTTCATCACCCTGATGGCACTTTTCATCGAAGCGGAACACTTTGGTGCGGGAGCAGCGCTGAGGAGTGTAACCGACTGGGCCCACTATAACCACACGTATACCTCGAACATTCTGAATACACCGGCAACCGACTCCCTGGCATTTGCCCGCAGTTCTCCGATCAATTTTGCGGAAGGATTAGAGGATCCGCTGCTCATGCCGCATGGCATGATAGATCTGAATGTGCAGTTCCAGGATATTGTCCGGCTTGGTCAGCGACTGATTGAACTTGGGAAGGAGGACTGGGAGATCGCCCTCTATCCTGTGGAGGGGCACGGCTTCCAGGAGCCGTCCAGCTGGGCAGATGAGTACCGCCGGATCCTCAAGCTGTTTGAAACGCATATCCGGCCTTAACGCCCCCAGCCGGGAGCCGTCAGATCCAGTGGGTCGGACCACTCTGCACTTTGCTCTGTGAGCAAAGTGCGCAGTTCCGAAAGTTTTGCCGCGTGCGAGGAGTCTGCGACTATATCCATGGTTTCATCTGGATCCGCGTTCAGATCAAAGAGCTGCTCGGTATGGATTCCGTCGACATGATACTGGATGTGCTTCCAGCCATCTGCCGTGCGTATTCCGCGTTGAAAGTCGCGATAAGCGAAAAACGCGGCCTGGCGTCCTGATAATTCAGGGTTTTCAACCATGGGCATCAGGCTTTCTCCCTCCACAGTTGCGGGGAGGGAGATGTTCAGATACTCTGAGATCGTTGGGAAAATGTCGAAAACATAGACTAGTTGACTGCGCCGCTCATTCGCTGGAATGCCCGGTCCTGCGATGATGAGCGGGACTCGCACGCTGTGTTCATACAGGTTTTGTTTTCCCAGGAGTCCGTGGCCGCCGACTGCCAGCCCATTGTCTCCTGCCAGAACGATGAGGGTATTGTCAAGTTGGCCATTTTCTTCCAGCGCAGCGATGATGCGTCCGATCTCTGCATCCAGTTCACTGATCATGCCATAGTAAAGTGCAAGTTCCTCACGCACCATGGTTTCGGTGCGAGGGAATTCACGCAGCATTTCGTCACGAACCTGCAACTCCCCGTTATCGAACGGATGTTCGGGCAAATAATTGGGAGGCAGAGAAACCGAATCCGGGGAATACCAGCCGGCATAGGGTTCCGGCGGTGTTCTTGGGTCATGTGGAGAGGTAAAGGATACGTATGCAAAAAATGGCTGGTCCATCTCACGGGCTTCTGCCAGAAAATCAATGGCGGCATCCGCGTAGAGCGCACTGGAGTATCCTTCGACATTACGGCGGTCTGTGTCGGGGTAGGCCCCTGTAGAATCAAACTCGTGCAGCAGGGGCGCTTCGTGTCCGCCTGCATCCGGCCAGTGCATGCCACCCATGAAGATATTGCCTCCTGTTTGGAATGCCCGTGCAAAGGAGGCGCGGTCATTATGCCATTTTCCGGTGCCGAAGGTTACATATCCTGCCTCCGCGTAGGTTTCCGGCATCATGATATGTTCGGGCGGGATATTATCGCCTGTGCCATCCAGCCGAAAGAGCGGCCGCCCGGTCATGAGCATTGCGCGGCTGGGGGCACAAAGTGCACCGTGTTGTCCTCCCATGGTATGCGCACGGGTGAAGGCAGTCCCCCGCTGAACGAGTGCGTCCATGTTGGGGGTTCTGATTTCATCGTTGCCTAAAGCGCCAATGGTGTTGAATCTTTGGTCATCTGTGTACAGTAACAACACATTGACGGGGGCATCGGGTGCATCCTGCGGAGTGCTGCAGGCGGTAAGAATGAGAAGTAGGGCAGGGATCAATTTGTACATGATGGACGTTAGGTATGAACATAGGTGACCAATCTTGAACCCCCTGTCTGTAAAATGGTTGCCATGCCGTACTTTAGTTCTTATTAACAACTCTCTTTCTGTCATGCGAATTCTGTCTGTTGTATTCCTTGGATTATTTTTTGCGGGGACGGCTGCCGCACAGGCCCCCTCCGCGCCGCACATTGTATTTGTCACAGGAGATGAGGAGTATCGCTCGGAGGAATCCATGCCGATGCTGGCGAGGATCTTGAAGCGCGATTACGGTTTTGAGGTGAGTGTCTGTTATGCGCTGAATGAAGAGGGGGTTATTGATCCGAATGTGCTGGACAATATTGCGGGGCTGGAGCAGCTTGACGATGCGGACATGATGGTGCTGTTCACCCGGTTCCGTGCGCTCCCGGACTCACAGGCTCATCACATTCTGAAGTTTGCAGAATCCGGCAGGCCGATGGCGGGATTTCGCACCTCTACGCATGCGTTCCTGTACAAGGATGACCCGGAGCGGGAGCCGTTGAACAATGACTGGCCGACCCGCGTCTTTGGTCAGCAGTGGATCACGCATCACGGTCATTTTGACGACGGCGAAGCGCCGCTCACCCGAGTGGAGATCAAAGAAGACATGCAGTCTCATCCGGTTTTGAGCGGGGTCAGCGGGTTTGACGCTTTCTCCTGGCTTTACCATGTGGACGGGGGCGAATGGGAGCTTTACGGGGACAGTGAGGTCCTGCTTAGAGGCACTGCATTACAGTCGAGTCACGCCAATGCGGGGCGTTTGGATCAGTACCCGCTTACCAACCCGGTAGCCTGGACGAAGACCTATACGGGAGAAAGCGGGGTTGCGGCGAGGGTTTTCTTTACAACATTGGGGCATCCGTATGATTTCAGGGATGTATCTATGCGCAGGCTGGCCTTGAACGGCATCCTGTGGGCTTTGGAACACGAGATCCCTGAGGGCGGTGCGAACGCGGATCCTGTCTTGCCGTACGACCCCAACAACTCCGGCTTCGGGGACAAATTCAAGCCCAATATGCGCCCTGCGGATTTGTAGAACATGACACTGCCACGGCACCGGTGTCAGATTCGGGAGGGGTTCGTGCTGACTTTGGGACCGAATGCAAAATAGGGGAACGCTGGCATCTGTAAATCCTTATCCGCCAAGTTCATGTGTACTGTCAGGAAACTCTCGTAATGAGACTGAAGACCTCTTAATTTCATCATGTATAGTCCGCTCACGATTGCCAACTACTTCCTTCAAAAGGCATGGTGCGAAGATACTGATCTTACGCCGGTGCAGATTGTCAAACTTGTGTACCTGTCGCATGGATGGTATCTCGGAGAAAATGATACCCCGCTCATTCTTGGTCGGATTCGGGCATGGACGTACGGGCCTGCCATTCCGGAGTTGCACCATCATATTCAAGAGTACGGCAGAGGACCAATCACGACCCTGATCGTATCTCCCTTTCGCGCAGTCAATGATCAAACGGTGGGCGAATTAGATGCGCAGTTCCTTGATGTGATCTGGGCGCATTACAAGCAATTCTCTCCAATTCAGTTGTCCGGCGTGATAAACCAAAAAGGTTCTCCATGGGATCAAACTGCATCCGGCCATTGCCGCAGGAAATTAGCGGGGCGTTCAATCCCGATCACAAACGCAACCATCAGGGACTATTATAAACGCAGGATAGATGTGGCGAATAGTGCAGGATGATTGCGCTTTGCAATGGCATTGATGGCTGAGTGTCATGGCAGAGCATGCATTGAGCACTTGAAATAGAAGCCGTAAGGTATGGGGGACATGAAGTTGAGTACCTTGGTGGATTATGAGTTCAGAATCAAGGTCTATAACTTTATGAACGGGGATACACGGATTCATCCCGAAGTATTCCGTGGCAGGAGAATTGAGCGTGTGGAAAAACGCGTTATTCAATTTGCATCAGCCATTATCAATGGGGAGTATAATGATGAGTTGATAGATCGAACTTTAGTGCCCAATATTCGGGGCACCTGCCAGCGCTTCCCGGACTTATGGTGTCTGCAAGTAAAGGCGTTGAATCTTGCAGGCGGCAATCCTTTAGTAAGTCGAAAGGTGACTTGGTGAATCGGGATCCTTGCGATCACTGAAAACTTATTCCAACTCAGGGATTGGCAGAATTCGCTTGTATGCTTGAACACCGCACCGTACTTATATAAGCCCTTTATGCAATCATTGCAATGACAGTTGCCAACAGACCACCAATCACGGCAACCCCTATGCTAATATACCAGCGTAGATGATTGATTTCTGACTTCTGGGCATCTAGTTTAGCTTCCAGTTTAGCCTGCAATTGGGCATGTTTGGCATCAATTTGGTCAAGGATAGGTGCAGAGAGCATGTTGAGTAAAGATTTAGAGAATACAAGAACTTCTTTGCCGGAACACCCCATCTGTTTGAGTAAGGTATAGACATACACTTCCTCTTCAGTGGAAGAGGGGCATACCGGCTTTTCTTTCTTTTTCATCATAAGTGGTCTGATGAGTTTGCAGGCAAATGGTTCCCTATGGCTGGATTTTGTTATATCGAGTCCGAAAATTTCAGCAGAATGGAGGCTTTTGGATTTCCTAATAAGTGCAAGTGTCATTATAAGGCCCTATAATACTTGCCAGTTCTGTTATGAACTTGGCTCAAGGGTGCGGGTTGTTGGAGATTGGCTTACCTTGTATGCAAGTTGAAGCACAAGACCATAAACGATCAGACTCCAAATACTACACGCATGTTCCGCTGTTCCGTAAATTGATTAAGGAGGCAAGCAGTCAGCGGAGGAGACCCACGAACTTGTAGAACTTATTGAAATCATGGCAGGAACAAATGTAACCGAGCGGCTGGAGGCAAAGATGGATGCGCTAAACTCAAAGTACACGGTCATCATCTGGATGGTTGGCTTTGCCGGACTGGCTATTTCACTTGCAATAATTTTTCAAGGATAAGCTTGCTGAAGGGGGCCCTGCTCTTGATCGGGATTACGGTCATATCAACAGGGGGAGTATGGGATGTTACTAAAAGGGCAGATGGAGTTTCTTATCTTTTGATACAGATCCCCCGAATCGGATCCCGCAGTATCAAAGTTGGCATTATTCCTGTTCTCAGTGGAATTGACAACCAAGCAAAATCGCAATCCCAGAAGTTGCTATCAGAGATGAAGATATGATGGTATAAGGGTAGAGGTAGTGATTCTTCGTCTGGTGATCCCTATTTCCTCTTTGACAGTTATTAGCGCTGTGTCGCTTGGGCATCCCCTTCGGTCAATCCGATAGCAATTCCAGATAGCACTCTCTTGTAATTTTCTAACTCGGACGAAGGCGGAAGTAGACCGCTGACAACTACGAAGTTTTCTATCAGAGCAACTTGTTTCTCCATATCCGGAGGTGTCTCCGGCATGGGTTATGGGACTGGATTTTAGTTATACTAAACCTGAAAATTTCAACAGAATGGGGGCTTTCGGGCTCTCAAGATATAGTATGTACGAAGGTAACGGTTCATGTTGATAATAGGGGAGTTTATGTTATCTTTGTGCAGGCAAAGGGAAAGCTTCCCAGAAATTTGATGATATTCATCTAATGCGCATCTTCGTCTGTGTAGAGAAATTAGCAATACTTCAAATGATACTTGTACTAAATCTTCTTTATGGATGCCCTGTGTCGTGACGGAATGAGATGAATACCAACAGAACGGATTTGATCAATTCGGGCATCGTGGGCTGCAAGCCCGTCAAGAAATGAATTGATCAGCCGATAACAAAAACACAATGAGCCCTGAAGAACGGATTAAAATTGCCTTGGAGGAGATTGAGACGATGTCTCCGCAGGCCACAGACGGGAAATGGCTGGAACGCCTAACATCTGAGTGCGCACCTTTGATTAAGGATTGGGATATTGGGGAATGTTGGCAATGGAGGGATTGGCCTGATCTGGATCAACATTACAAAAGCACTAAGGATCTGGGCATTGATATTGTCGCACGGCGCAGAAGTGATGGTGAGTATGTTGCAATTCAATGCAAATCTAGAAAGCTGTCTGCTGACGGGAAAGGTGCAGCGATCACACTCACAGAACTTTCCAAATTCAAAAGCCTTTCCGCCTCCAGTCTGTGGGCCGAGCGCTGGATTGTCACAAATGGTAACGTTAGCATCGGCGATAACGCCGCGCCTGAGATTGATCCAGAGAAACCATTGAAGTTTTTTAATCTTAAGAGTGAGTTATTGAAACACCAGCAGGTGAGTTGGTCACCGGAAAGCGAATCCTCGTCAGATTGCACAGATACGGGGTTGTTCCAGACACGGGACGCAATGCAAAGGGAAGCCGTCAGTGAAAGCGTTCGGATTCTACGGGATATGGCAAGCGGTCCTACTGGCAGAGCACGTGGACGGATCATCCTGCCATGCGGAACGGGCAAATCCCGCATTGCTTTGCGTATCATTGAAGAGCTTACATCGGAAGGAGAGATCTCAGCGGTGTTATGTCCCTCAATTGCACTCGTTGCTCAATTACGGCGCGAATTCCTCACTCATGCAAAAAAAGGGATTCGTGCGATTGCTGTATGTTCTGATGCCACTGCCGGTTCGGGATCTGATTTGTCCAAAGATCCTACGTTGGATATAAGTCAAACCAGTGCGTCTGAAGTCAAAGGTCTTGTGACTACCGATCCGTCCAGAATCGAAGATTGGATGAAAGAAGTGGCCAAGAATCAAGATCAGATTGGTGTCATCTTCTCCACTTACCAGTCCAGTCACCAAATTGCAGAGGCACTGGCGCAATCGGGTCAAAAACTCGCAACGGTCGTTGCCGATGAGGCCCATCGGACTGCTGGTCTGCGGCGTATACCAAAACTGGAACAAAAGCTTCGAGATTTCACCGTCTGTCACGATGAAGGTCGGTTTCCTGCAAAGTTTCGAATTTATCAGACGGCGACACCGAGAGTTTACAATCTGGGGCAGCGCTCAACACGGAATCATAATTGGATCGTCAGAACGATGGATGATCAGGCGGTGTTCGGGGTGGAACTCTACCGCAAGTCCTATGTGGATGCAGTTAAGAACAAATGGTTATCGGACTATCGAATCATTGCACTTGGTGTCAACGACAAAGATGCTTTTGATACTGCGAACAACATGGCGGCAAAAAGTGACAACAAATTGTCTGTAACTAATTCCCTGCGAGGCTTGGCGTTAGCGCTGGTGATGGGCGGAGCCCTACGAAAATCCGGGACCGTCATTGCTTCCTCGATCAACTTTGTGAACACAATCAGAAAATCAAAGGAGATGACGAATCTCCTGCAGTCCGAGAAGGTACGGGACTGGGTTCAACGTCGCCTTACAGAGGCGAGGATTCAGGGAGAAGCCGCCGACTACCGTCTGGAGCATCTTGATGCAAAAAGCAAGGTTGCCGCCCGTGAGGAAGCAAAGGCGAGACTGGCGGCAGGTACAGAGGAGAAACCGCATGGAATCATCAATGTTGGAATTTTTGGCGAAGGAACAGATGCTCCATCTCTTTCTGCAGTTGGATTTCTTGAGGCTCGGAAATCTCCAGTTGATGTGATCCAGGCAGTTGGACGAGTCATGCGTCGCTCGCCCGGCAAGGAACGGGGCTATATTATTTGTCCAATCGTGATTCCCCCCGGTACAGATGCCGAGACATGGCTTCGAAACAGCTGTCCTGAAGATGGTTGGAAAGAATTAGGGCAAATCCTGGTGGCGCTCCGAGCACATGACAGCCGGATTGAGGATGAACTTAGTGAACTCATTGAAATCTATGTGCCATCTTCGCCACCAGAGAATGTCATCACTATGGTGACACTGGGACGGGAACGTGATCAGGCAGAGCATTTTATCCATGAGGGCAAACCAGGGTCGGTAATAAGTGATGTTAGAGAAATACTGAAAGGGAATTCAGATCCCAAAGATAAATTTACCGAGTTGGAAAAACTAAATGATTCGTCTGGACAGGCTCCAGAGAGAATCGTATCTGGGCGACTTAACAAAGATGAGACCATTGAAATACGTGAGGACAGTATTGAGCGTGACAGGCCGAAGTCTGACGGCACTCCAGGGGATGTAAATTTTGTTCGGTCAAAAAAGAAAGGAAGGGAAATGCTCAACGGGAAAGCGGGCCGAAAAGTTGATACTGCTGCTAGGAGAACAAAAAAACCGGATCAAATAATTTCCCCAGAACTTTTTGATTGTGCGAACACAGCCGGTATTACCGTGAATCTTCTGGAGAAATCTGGGCTCATCCACAACCGTGCTGAGCGGGACATGAACATCTTAGAAGATAGTATCCGGGAGTCCACCGTGTATCTCAGGCAGGACGAACTTGAATCGGTGTTGGATCGGCATTTTAGGTTGGATGCTCTGGATGCTAAGAGTCGCAAAAAACAGGCAGATGGTTGCACCATAGCATCACTCCTTCTAATGAATGCTTCAATGCTCCATCAGCGCATTGCTGCGGGTGGTTGGCTACCGAATATCTCCAGTATGGATAAGATCAAGAGTCATGCAAATGCCGCCACTAAACTATACGATCAATGGAATGACATCACACGTCACGACTTCTTGCCGGTGATGGTTCCTGCCATTGAAGTCATCAGGACCGTTCGGGATTCGGGGCGGTTAGAAGGGCTAAACCAAGCACTCCGACACCTCGCCGCTGAAGCTGAACGCATTGCCGAGAGCTATGCTGATCTGGGAGCGGATCATGCTGGACCTCTATTTAACAGGGTGATGGGAAATCAGGCATCGGACGGTGCGTATTTTTCCCGTCCAACCGCAGCATCATTACTTGCTAAGCTGGTTTTGAATATATCAGAGAAAAAAATGGGGGGGGGGGGCAAATTGGATGCTCAAAAAGACATGGATGGAGCATCGTACGACCGATCTCGCATGCGGCTCTGGAACACTGCTCGCTGGCCTCTTAACCGAAATGAAGCGCCGTGCCAAAGAGCAGGGCGCAACCCCTTCAAGACTCGGAGAATTGCAAAAATTGGCAGTTGAGGAGGTGATTTCCGGCCTTGATATCAATCCCGTCTCATTACAATTAGCTGCCGCCCAGTTGATTGCCGGCAACCATCCAGTCACTTACCGAAGGATGGGGCTCCACCAGATGCTCTATGGTCCTCAAGAAAATGGTATTGGTGTAGCTGTAGGATCCCTGGAATTATTGGGCCAAAGAGCAATCATACCTAAGACTGGAGATTTGAATCAGAGTTACCAGAAACGTAACCGGCTGGAATCCGAGCGTGTGCGCATCTCGGAGAGCAATGATCCACGGTTTGAAGATTCAGTCAAATCGGCCAAAGGTGTACGGATGGTCGTGATGAATCCGCCATTCACGAACCGAAGTAAGATGGGAGAAAAGTATCCGCGTGAGATTCAGAAGAAGATGCGACAGAAGACCGACGGCCTGGACGCTACATTATCAGATCATGATCCAGATATGTTAGGGTTTGCGGATAAAAATTCTATCAGGCCTCTATTTGTTGCGCTGGCTGATAAGTGTCTTGATACGTCCGATGGGATTTTAGGCATGATTAATCCTACCATTGCGATAACTACCACATCAGGGCAGAAAGAGCGAAGGATTCTTGCTCAACGCTTTCATATTCATACGATTCTCACTAGCCATGTTCCAGATCAGATTAATCTTAGTCAAAACACCAATATCAACGAAAGCATCATCCTAGCCCAGCGGTTTGAGGGTGCGAAACCACCGACTCGGATCATCAGCCTCGACAAGTTCCCTGTGGATGAAGATGAGGTTAACCATCTTCACCAATGTCTTTCAAAATGCTCAAAAGGATTAGTTCCAGATGGCTGGGGGGAAGTGTCAGAATGGCCTGTTGTGAACATAGAACAGGGGGACTGGTCGGCCGCAGTATGGAGGTCGCCGAAGTTGGCCGAGTGGGCTTCAAAAATTGCAAACATGGACAATCTGCCGCGCCTAATCGAACAGAACATATTACCTGCCGCTACTGGACGGTCTCTGAGAGGAAATTTTGAATCTTCAACTCCTGATACCCCAGGAGCTTTTCCTATATTGAAATCAAAAGGAGCGGATGGACAAGTCACGATTCGGGCTACCCCTGACGAATACTGGATCCCGAAAAAGCGGGTTGCTCAGGGATCTATAATGAATGATCAAGGGCACCCAGAAATCATAAAAATGCTGCATAAGGCAGGGTATCTTCTCATTACTGCCGGTCAGGACATCAGTACCGCTCGCTTAACGGCGGTTGCAAGCGAGGGGAAATACGTAGGGAATGGATGGATGCCAGTAGCCAATCTATCCCCTAAACTAGCCAAAGCTACCGCGGTGTTTCTCAATTCAACCGTGGGTCGCCTACAAATCATGCGATTCCCAGGAAGGAAGTTGCAGTTCCCGGTTTACAGCGCAAAAGAGACTTCAAACCTGAGGCTTCCCAACCTGAATGACGATAAGATTGTTCAAGTATTGGCCGACTGCTGGGAGCATACCGCAGAAATGGAAGTGCCACAGTTTCGTGATGGTGAATGCGAGGTTCGGATGCTTTGGGACGAGGCAGTTGCCAATGTACTGGGATGGGATGGGGAGGAACTTTCACAACTGCGAAATCTACTACACAGAGAACCGTTTGTAAGGGGCCTTGGGTACAATCAATATGGGTAAACCACTAAAATTTTATTAATGCAGCATTGGAATACATCTGAGGCAGAGGAAGAAATGTCTACTGTCCACGGATCTAAGCCAGATCCAATGCCAGTGGAATGGGAAGAGTTCGGGGATCGTGGCATGTATTTTGCAGACTATATTCCCATTGGCTCATGTCCTGGAACTTTAACACAGAGTTTGTTCTACGGTAATTATGATTATACTGCAAAGTTTCCTGATGGTGAATCAGGTATCCATGGTTTGAAAGAAATCAGTGATCCGGTAGGAAGCATCAGGAAAATACTCTCTCAAACCGTTCTACTCATGAGAGAAGATCGGAAGCGATTGGAGATTGAGGATTCACGGTTTGTTGCGAGCATATTAGAGAAGATTTTGATGCGTGGAAATACCCCTCTTCCAACTTTTAGGATTGAACGCGAAGCTCTCAAACTGTATGGTTTATCTGATTCCGTTGAGGAAATGGAGATAAATGCCCCCGAAGTGGGCTGGAAAGCAGATTTACACGCAGATCCTGCTCGTATTTTGGGAGCCATGATTGATCGGCCAGGATTTGAACTTGATAGGGTATTTGATTACGGACCTATTAATCATAATTCAACTTTAGGAAGTTGGGAAGAATCCAAATTCCTGACGGAGTGGGTTCCACGGGAATTAGGGGAGTCGGCCGGACATTGGTTTATTCCTCAAGCGTCGTTTGGAGCACTTCTTGAATCAGTAGGAAAAAATGGAGATAATCCAGTTATTGAGTCTCGGCGTGTTGATTTTCTTTTTTGTCATCCGTTTGCTCCACCGCTCATTATTGAGATAGATGGATTTCAGCACCAGAAATCTACCAAGGTAGATGCTAGTCGTGATAGAGATGTTGGGCAGATCGGTATTGAAGTTGTTCGTATTTCTACAGAGGAACTAGCGCAAAACATGGGGCCGGGGCTTAACAGTATTCGTCGGCGACTTCAGGGACTTTTTTCTAGACCCATGCCATCCGAAAAGGATCAGCAACTAGCGGATTTCATTATCAGTTGCACGGAAGCCTCTAAGATCCAATTGGCTGTTGCAAAAGCAGTTTGGCGGGGTTGGTTACGTCCTGGTCGAAGTTGGAAAGTCAGGATCAAAGGTACGTATTCCCCCTCGGCAGTTGGTATCGTTGATATACTGGGCATGCTTGAGGCGATTGATATACTTTATGGTACTCAAGTGTCTCCTAGTTCCTGCGTCATTGAATTAGATGATGGGAATGTATACAACTGGCCCTCTAATGCTTCAAGGCAGGAGAGACTACAAAGATCTGAAAATGTATCTGAAGAAATTGACTGTTTCACGGTCACCTCGGAGATCCGTTGTGGTCCCTTTCATATTGTTGGGGACAACAACCAGTCTGATTGCATAATCCGCTCAATCTATCTACCTGTTGATCTTGTTGCCGCTCCAGATTCACTACGAAAACAGCGCAGATCAATGTTACGGGATTACCAAGATCAATCCCGTGTGCACAAAGCACTTCGTCTGTTTCTTGGGCATCTTTATCGAAAACGTGACTTCCGTGAAGGGCAGGTTCGGGCATTAATAAATGCTCTAAGACATATTGATACCATTGTCCTGCTTCCCACGGGCGGAGGGAAAAGTATAATTTATCAACTTGCTGGCATGCTTATGCCAGGCGTAACACTGGTGATTGATCCTCTGATAGCACTGATGGAAGATCAGATAGAGGGGCTTGAATCTTATGGTATTGACAGGGCGATAGCCATTTTCTCTACCGAACAATCAATTCAGGAACAAAGAATTCGAACTGTTGAAAAGGGAAATTATCAATTCATTTTAATTTCACCGGAACGTCTTCAGAATCCACGGTTCCGCGAAGCTATCAATTCGCTTGCTGAATGGAATTCCATCAATCTAGCCGTCATTGATGAGGCTCACTGTGTATCGGAATGGGGACATGATTTTCGCCCTTCTTACTTGAGTCTTACCAATAACCTTAGAACACTGTCTTTTTCGGAAGATGACACCGGACCTCCACTACTTGCTCTGACGGGCACCGCTTCGCGTGCGGTGCTTCGAGATATGATTAATGATCTGGAAATTAATAAAGATAATTCGGATTCACTGATTCGTACTGAGTCATTTGACCGAAAAGAAATTAAATTCAAGGTTATCAGGATTCCCCCAAGTGATGCCGTTGCGAAGTTGAAAGGGGAGTTGCGAAGGCTACCAGCAGAATGGGGACTTCCGGTTGCAGAGTATTACAGATCACGGGGCAGAAAGACAAATTCAGGGATTATCTTTGTTCCCACAGTTGGGGGTAAGAAAGGAATTGATAGTGTTCGAGGACATATCCACAGTGCTATCCGAGCGGAAACGACTATCTACTCTGGCAAAGCACCAAATTCATCGCAGGAGAAGGACTGGAATCAAACTAAACGTATAAATGCTCGAAAGTTCAAGCAAAACCAAGTACCCGTTTTGGTAGCTACCAAGGCATATGGAATGGGTATTGATAAACCAAACATTCGCTACACGATCCATTATGGTGTGCCGAGTTCACTGGAACAGTACTATCAAGAGGCTGGACGTGCAGGTCGGGACAAGCAGGAAGCTCAATCAATACTTATCTTTCAAGAACTAGAAGCGTCCAGATCTGATCAACTATTAGATCCTGATTTAGACTTAGATGATCTGAGAAATCTACATAAGGAAGCCACATCTAATTACGATTTATGGGATGATGTTACTCGGGCAATTTATTTTCACTTGAATGCATTCCCAGGGACACAAATTGAGATTAAGCGCGTAACGAATTTCATCAATGACATCATCCAAATTGAATCAGGAATTCCAATACTCCAATCCTTCAACTCAAATACTGAGAGAGAGAATCTGGAAAAATCTATCTACCGTCTTTACAAACTCGGATTTGTGAGGGATTACACCTTAGATTTTGGCAGTAAAAAGTTCGAAATTAGAACGAATCAGTTTGATTTTCAAATGTACTGTGATCGCTTCCTCAGTTACGTACGGAGTGTCGCTCCCGGTAAAATCGGGCCGATCCAACGGAGGGTTCGTGAAATAAATCCGGTAAATCGTTTCAAGGCTCTTACAGAATTAGCTAGTTTCTACATTGAATTTACTTATGATGAAATTGAGCGTGCAAGGCGAAGAGCAATACAGGAAGCAATTCTTCTTGCTCGACAATCTAAGTCAGATTCTGAAGTTCGTACGCGGTTGCTCGACTACTTGCAAGAAGGACTTGGTTACGAAAAAATTGACGAGTTACTCCAGCGTGAACAGGTTGATCTACATGAATGGATTGATCTCGTAGATAAGGTGAAAAATTCAATTGAAGCCGGAGAACTTCGGGGTATATGTATACGTGCTCTTGAGTCGTCTGCTGATCACCCAGGATTGCTTCTAATTCGTGGAGTAGTTGAGGCTCTGGCCTCCGATTATTATTGGAACGTAGCGTCCACAAGTATTACCCGTGCGATAATAGCTGGGATTGAGAAATACGATATTACACCAGAGCATGCTGAAGGTACAGTCCAGAGGTTGTTCCGTCTAACATGTGTGACCGATACCGATAAAACTACGACAGTGATCAAAACTGGGCAACTTGAGTCAGCACTTGTAATTGCTCTCCGTGATGTAGCAGAGAGTGGTAGTAGTTCAGATTATCAATTTGCTAAAGAGATTGCGCTGATGCAAAGCTACTATAGTAAGAACTCCGATACTCGGGTTGTTTTGGATCAGTTTCGCCTAGATCAGCTTCTGAAAAATTTAGAAGATGTTTGGGATAATAGGATTCAGGATTCCGAGAGGATACATGATATAAGTATCCAACAATAGTCATATACTTCAAATCAAACCAAAATGAGTGAATCAATCACCAAGAATAATCAGACGCTACTGGCTGAAGTCGCAAATCGGCTTCAGAAAACCGAAGAACGTGCTGCTTCCGTGGTCAGTAAGCTTGAAAAGCACGAATCGCTTCAGGAATCAATTAATGAAGCTAGTAAAGGACTTCACGAGACAAATTCTGTCGTATCTGAGTTTGCCCAGGAGGTCAAAAATGCAACGAAAGAATTCATTGATGTGGTGTCTGTGCTGCGAGATGTAACTGAAATGTTACGACAAACAGACCTTTCTGCCCATAATAAAAGCTTTGATCAAATCACAAAGCAAATCAGTCAACTTGAGAGTGGACTCAAGCAATTTCAGGAAAATGCTAATGCTGGCCAAGAAGCATTACGTGCCCATGTTGATGCTACTGGTGAGCGGATTAGCAGCGAATGTAACAAAATCCAAGAGAAGATGAGCGCAGAACAAAAATCGCTGCGTGCCCATGTTGATGCTACCGGTGAGCGGGTTAGCGGCGAGTGTAACAAAATCCAAGAGAAGATGAGCGCAGAACAAAAATCGCTACGCGCCCATGTTGATGCTAGTGGTGAGCGGATTAGTAGCGAGTGTAACAAAATTGAGAAAAGCATGAGATCTGAACAAGAAATGCTTCGTGGTCATGTCGATGCCAACGCTAAAGAAATTATTGAACGATTAGCACCCCGATCCGTATGGGAGGGTATATTTGGGAGACGCAAGGGGTAATACAGGGCTATCAGTAATTTAAGTGCTGGTTGAAGATCTTCATAAGTGAAACCAGCAAGGATCTAATGAGCAATCGACGATGTAGAACGAAGGTACAAGGTTTTGCTGGGTCTGTGCAGATGGGAGATTGAATCAAGATCGCTTAGTTGCTAATATCTTCTAATTAATACTGCTATGAGGCGGTGTCTAGCGTCAATTGAGATGGGGGATGATGACAACTAAGATGGGATTTTGTCCACAGGGGAAATAGAGAACGAGGGAACGGTGATTGTGGGAGAAAGCCTAGTTACTGTGACGGGCTTCTTTACGACGTTGGTATATCCATATAATTTCAAAGTGATACGTTTATACGTAAGTTAACATTGAATGGCATTCTGTGGGGGGCAGGCCATGAGATATCTGAAGTTCGTGCAAACGTAGTCCCGGCCTCTCTCCACGAACCCAACACTCAACCGGCAGCCGTATGGGAAGCACCTCCGTTACGGCTCTAAAATCAGGAGTAAGAAAGAATGTTCCCTGGTTTTTGGACCGAATAGTCTCAGTTCCCTCCCGGAAAATGGACGATAACGTCGCTCCGAGGATTCATCTGAATACACAAAAGTCACTGTGAGGCCGGTTTTCTTTGAAACATTTTTGCATAATTGATCGTAATTGCCTATACTAGTGCCGATCTAACCCTCGGGTCACCCTCCGAACTGGAATCAAAGGGCCCCGAATAATCTAACCCTCGGGTTACCCTCCGAACTGGAATCTAAGGGCCCCGAATAATCTAAGGACGCTTTGAGCGTCCTTTTTTGTATGAGATTGTCAGACATATCACATTGCCGTATTCGTATTTTCCTTGACTATTGGAATTTTGAACTTTCAATGCGTGCCATGGATAATAAATTTAATACTGATTGGGAAAAGATCGGACCTGTCCTTGTTCAGGCAACATCTGAAGTCATTCAAACATCACAGCCGGTGGAATTTCAGGGGCTTAAATTCTATGGATCCTATGGTCCTACAGAGCAGGGGCATAAGCGTAAAGAGTGGGTAAATAAGTTAGTTGCTATGCTGCCGGGGGTGACCGCTCATATGTTTGCCAGACATCGGAAGAAAAATTATCCAGAATGTCCGCGGTGTAACACTAAGGTGAAGGCTTGCCCAAAATGTAGGGCTGATATGCGAGGAACTCAAGAAAAAGGAGTCGACGTACGGATTGCGACAGATATGATTACATTGGCGTGGGCCGATGATTATGATGTAGCCGTACTTGTTTCTTCAGATGCAGACTTTGTACCTGTAGCCGAGTTCCTGGAGACGAGAGGAATCAAGGTGATCCATGGATCTTTCCCTGGACAGGGGCACCATTTGAGTTCTCGTTGCTGGGCACGAATTGACCTGTTCCAACTACGCAACAAATTCCGTTTTCAAAAATAACGGAACTGATTGCAGTTGCATCTTTGCAGAATTTGATGTCACACAGCATGAATTGACGGTTGTTAATCTATACATTTCAGAAAAACTTGGTCTGCTCCTTGCTAAGGCACGCATCAAGAAGTCAGAGGGTTCAGGATGTAATGCATTTTGCCGGCCCAATTCAATTCATTTACCGATGACCGAAATCTCCCCCTCCGTCGGAAAATTCTCCGGTACCGGCAATGTTACCGCACCTGTTGCCAGCCACTCGGTGCTACGTTGGAGCAGTGTCCGTAATCCCACGCACCGGAGCGCACGATCATCCTCCTGTCCATCCCATAGATGACCAGGCAGGAAAGTCAATACCTTGCCCTCACCAAATTTGGTCCACCAGACCATGAGTTCATGCCTTCCAGTCCCGCTAGATTTTGTGTCACTCCACGCAGTTGCAAGGACATTCAATCCCTCCGCCGGACCACGCTGACCATGATAGAGTTCATCATGAGGGTGTAGCCACGTTTCGGGTAATCCTGCCATGATCGGGTGTTCAGAATCCCGGGTTGTGATGGTCCAGTCGTGCAGCCGCCCGTGCCCGGCACCGCGATCTTCTCCAGGAGCCATACGGATTACCCCCTGCTCCTCATCCCAATAGGCACCATATCCCGTGTCCTGACCTCTCCATAACAGTCCAACCATTGTCTCATAAGCCTCCCACTCTGGAAAGGGGTTGTTTGCCGCATGCTGAACCAGAACGCTTCCGCCTTTTGAAACATACTCCTCAAAACTTTTTCGTATATGCTCCGGCCACAACTCTCCGTTGTAGGCCAGCAGAACTACATCGTAGGAGCCAAAATCGGGGTTCCAGTCCTCCCAGACATCTGGATCAGCGTCCTTGCCTGGAGTCAAGGTCACATCAACAGAAAATATCTCTGCGTCCAGAAGCGTGCGCTCAAGATGGACAATAGTGCGTTCCCAATCGTGATTGTTCTGCCCCGACACAATCAGCACCGAGGATTGATCGGGAATCCCGAGGATCAGTGCCAGTCCCCAAAGTAGGTGTAACATGATAATCGTTCGTATCTTGGTAACAAGGGATGTCGTAGATTCCCATTATACGAAACTGACACTTTATCATTGCGTGACCTGGAAAATATGGTTCCTGGAGTTTCGCAGTAGAATGCAGTATGAAAAAGCAAATACTGCGAATGTACAATTCAGCCGGTTCCCGGAATATTCACGCTTATAAAGTCTTTGGTGCACCAAGTCCAATCCAACCCCCAGATTATCAAGGCGGTACTCCGGGATACCTGATGTGCCCGCTGGATGAGGCAAAGAATATGCGTTTCGGAACACGCCAGGAAGCGTTCACATGAGATAGAACGTCAGTTAGAACCAATAAATCTCTTCAAAGACCAAGATGGACTGGACAGGGCTGCAGCCCGAAATGATTCGAAGTGAACTCGCAGAAATCGTCGGCGAGTCAAATGTGTCCACCGACGAAGCAGATCGGCTTGTGTATTCCACGGACTGGTTCTGGCTGCCCCAGATGTGGCTTGACCGCGGAGAAACCCCGCGCAAGCCAGACTACATCGTCCGCCCGGGGAATGCAGAAGAGATTTCAGAAATCCTCAAGATTGCTAACAGTTATCGTATTCCAGTCATTCCATGGGGAGGCGGGTCCGGGTCTCAAGGTGGTGCCTTACCCGTATTTGGAGGCATCATTCTGGATACAAAACGGATGAACCGGGTTATTGAGATTGACGAAAAATCTCTCACGGTTACCGCAGAAGCAGGGATCAACGGGAAGCAGCTGGAATGGGCGGTGAACGAGAAAGGGCTCATGCTTCCACATTATCCCGCATCGGCAAATTGTGCAACGCTTGGGGGATATTTAGCACCACGCGGCACAGGAACCATCAGCAATAAGTACGGGAAAGCCGAGGACCTTGTGCTGCGAATGCAGGTGGTATTGCCCGATGGTCACATTTTGCGTACACCGATTGTACCTCAACACGCGGCAGGGCCTGATTTTTATCGTCTCTTCCTGGGATCTGAGGGCACATTCGGCGTGATCACCGAAGCAACAATGCAGCTGGACTATCTGCCCAGCTGCCGTCTTCTTCGTGCAGTGCTCTTTGATGATTTAACGAAAGCAATTGAAGCCGGTCGCCAGATCATGACACGGCGACTGGATCCTTTTGTGATTCGCCTGTATGATCCTAGATCAACTGCCTCACGGGTAAAGAAAATTCTGGGATACGAACTGGAAGGTGCCTACATGGTCATTGGGTTTGATGGGGATGAAGAGATTGCGGCACTGCAGGAGCAGAAAGCCATGGAGATCATTCATAGTTTTGGGGCGAGAGATCTTGGGCGCGAACCGGGAGAAGCCTGGTGGAATCAGCGGTACGATTTTTATTATCCACCCCAAAGTCTGAAACTGCCCTGGATGTACGGAACCACGGAAACCGTGACCACCTATGATAAAATCGAAAAGCTCTACTTTGCAGAAAAGAAAGCCGTGGAAGAAGGGTTCAAGGAGTGGGATATTGACTTCATCGGTCATTTTTCCCACTGGTTTCACTGGGGTGTGATGGTCTATACACGGTTCATTATCCAGAATCCTCCCGAAGATGCCCGTGAAGCCGTAAAACTGCATAATCAGGTTTGGAATACGGCGATGACCGCAGTACTGGAAAACGGTGGAATGGTGAATGAGCATCATGGGGTCGGACTGAAGCTCTCCCGCTTCATGCGCCGCCAGTATGGAGACGCATGGCCATTGTTAGAGAAGATCAAAAAAACGCTGGATCCAAACGGGATCATGAATCCTGGCAAAGTTGGGTTTGGATATTAGTCTGCATTCATGAATACAGTGATCAATGCTATAGACAACTGCCGGTTTTGCCTGATGTGCAGACATGTGGCCCCTGTGGGGCATGTGACGCATAATGAGTCCTTCACGCCACATGGTATTGCGCTGGTTGCCTCCATGCAGCGTCGTGGGAAACTTGCATGGAACGCCAGTACCCTGGATGTTCTCTATGCAGAACCTGATGGAGGCAATTGCCGGGCGCAATGTGTGACGGATCAGCCCCTGCCCGCTGCGATTGCTGCCATTCGTGCAGAAGTGGCGGCGGAGGGACTCGCTCCTGCCGCAATCACACAGGTGCATGACCAGATCGTCCGTAATCATTCTGCCTTTGGAAATTATCAGCCGTCCGCGTTGAAAGGGGAGTACGGGCTGTTTGTCGGAGATGCCGGCTTCCACCTTTCGCAAAGCACCATGGAGGCTGCCGCAGGATTGCTCGGTGCCTGCGGGGTGGATGCGGTTTCTGTAGGCTGCGGGCTTGACAGCGGGTTTATTCCGTGCTCCCTCGGATACCCTGATACGGCGCGTAAGCAGGCGCAAGTATGCACTGATGAATTGCAAAAGGTCGGTGTGAAAAAACTGTTTGTCCTTTCACCGCAGGATCTCTTTTCCTTCCGGCAGATGTATAAAGAGCGATTAGGCATCTCCTGGCCGAAAGAGATCGTTTTGATTGATCTAGTTGATTTTCTGTCAGAACAGGTTCAGAAAGACCGTCTCAGAGTCAGGCCGCTGTCAGCAGCCGCACAGAATGATACCGCCTACGTAGATCCGACACATGCGGTTCGGCTTCCTGCCCGATTCGATAGCGCACGCAGGCTTTGCGAAGTTATCCTGAAAAAACCACCGATTGAATTATTCTGGCACCGAGAGCGTGCACATCCGGCTGGAAGTACGGCAATCCAGTTTACCCGGCCGGATATCGGCACTCAGCTGACCGAGGCGAGGCTGGAGGATGCAAGGAGCCGCGGGGCAAAAGTTCTGCTGTGCGATGACCCCGCAACCCTGCATGAACTCCGCCTCCGTAATCAGCACTCCCTGCAGATTCAGGACCTCTATGAAACGCTACTTGGACAATTAGAAGAGGTCTGACGATGAAGAAGACCGTTGTACTGATTGGTACGCTGGACACGAAAGGCCCCGAAATGGCCTACCTGCGTGATCGTCTGCAGGAACTGGGGTTATCCACTGTCGTGATTGACTCTGGAATTCTTGGGGAGCCGCTGGACATCGTACCGGATATACCCCACGAAAAATCCGCCACATACGCCGGTTCAAACCTTGATGCCATGCGCTCGGCAGGCAGCCGGGGAAAGGCGGTTGCCCTGATGCGGGAATCCCTCCGTAACCTCATGCTGGAGTTGTACCAAAGTGGAAATCTGAATGCAGCAGTGAGTATGGGCGGCGCAGAGGGGGCCGTCATGGGAGCGGCCGCAATGATGGTTCTTCCAGTTGGGGTACCGAAAGTATTGGTCTCTCCGATTGCCTCGGGGTACCATTTTTTCGAGCCGCTAGTTGGTACGCGTGATATGATGATTGTCCACTCCGTGGTGGATATTCTAGGACTGAATCCGATTGCCTGCAGCGTGTTTGATAATGTGGCGGCAGCACTGTACGGGATGGTCACGCACGGACGGGGGCTTGCTGAGCCGAAAGGCCGTAATGTTGCCATCACGATGTTAGGCAATACCACCACAGCGGTCATGGCCGCAAAAATCCGTCTGGAAAGCGCCGGGTACCAGGCCGTGATTTTTCATTCCAATGGTGTAGGCGGCCCCGCCATGGAAGAACTGGCAGCACAAAACCAGTTTGTCGGGGTCTTGGACTTCACCACCAACGAGGTGTACGATCCGCTTGTGGGCGGAATTCATGACGGCGGGCCGGAGCGATTAGAGGTGGTCGGCCGCCTCGGATTGCCGCAGGTGGTTGTTCCTGGATGTATAGACTTCAGTGTCTGGAACGCGGGGACCGTGCCCGCTGCGCTGCGTGATCGTCCCATGTATGATCATAACCCGGAATACGTACTCGTTCGGGCTTCCAGCGACGAAATGGCAGAACTGGGAAGAATCTTTGCCCGAAAACTCAATCCAGCCAAGGGGCCTGTTAAAATGGCAGTCCCTGTTCAGGGGTTATCCATTCCCAATATTCCGGGTGGCGTATTCTGGGATCCTGATGCCGATGCCAGATTCTTCGGCGAATTGAAACAGCACTTACGGACGGATATTCCCGTCGAACTTTACGAATGCCATGTTAATGATCCTCTTTTTGGAGAAGCCGTGGCAGACTTATTCATTCAGCTCATAGAATCATGATTGCATCATCACCAAACGATCTCAGTCACCTGCCCAGACTTACCGAGGGAGACGATGACTTCCGGGCACAATTTCTGTCATGGGATTTGGGAGACTTGACCATCACAGACATACGGGCCTATCTCAAACAAAAGGATATAATTTTGGTCCCTGTAGCAAGTCTGGAGCAGCATGGATCCCATTTACCGCTTTATACGGACACCGTCACGGCGGTCCATATCTCCCAGCGAATTTCGCACCTGATTGGTGTCCTGCATGCTCCGCCCATCTGGATGGGATATTCTCCTCAGCACATGCACGAGCCGGGAGAAGGGCGCGGCACCATCACAGTGCGCAGTACCACGTTACTGGCCGTGATGCATGATGTTGCCCGCAGCCTGATCCATCACGGATTCAATCGGATCATCTTCATTAATGGTCACGGTTCAAATATCAAGGTAGTGGATCCAGTTCTGCGGAAACTCCGCTACGAAACAGGTGCTCTGATCAGTTTTGTAAAACCATACATGGAGCGCTACACCGGTATCCTCAAGGGGCTCATGGAGAATCCGCCTGAGGAGACCCCGGGCTGGCATGCGAGTGAACTGGAGACATCACAGGATCTTGCGTGGAATGAGGATCTGGTTCGAATGGAGCGTGCCGCCTATACCAAGGCGCATATTCCTGATTTTCTGCCGCGCTCGTTTGCCAAGAAGGACGGAATGCCGGATGTGGAGTTTGAGGGCTATACGTATTTCAACTTCCCGATGGATCACCATGAGTTTATTGAGAGCGGAGTCATCGGTAATCCGCTGCGTGCGACCAAAGAAAAGGGAGAAGAGGCGTTCCGGCGCTTATCGGAGCATGTGGCCCGCGGCATTCTGGAACTCATGGAGGTTCCGGTAACGGTTCATAATCGCGAGTTTGTTGACCGGGTGATGTAACCCGCAGCCGTGGCAAACACGGCGCAAACCGCACCTTCCTCATGCCATTTGACCGATTCAGATCAGTGGCAGCAGGGTTTCGGCGGAGCGCCGGACATGCATTTCGTAGAAGTCCGTGCTGAAGACACTGCTCCCGTGATCTTCTAAAAACTTGCGCTCCGACTCCGAGATCCCTTCGGGGTTCAGGTCAACGCTGTCTGGAAATCTATTAGCCGGGGTTCGGTCCAGGGGAGGACAGAACTCAACGGACAGGGCACCGTCATAGCTGATCTCCTTGAGTGCCTGAATGATTGCCGGCCAGTCAAAGGAGCCCATGCCGCATGCCATCCGGTTATTGTCTGCAACATGAAAGTTGACTAAGCGGCTGCCGGCCTCGTGGATTGCAGCAACCGGATCGTCTTCCTCCAGATTCATGTGGAAGATGTCCAGACAAACGCCACAATCAGGGGCCACGGCTTCTGCAAGTGCCAGCGCCTGTGCTCCGCGGTTGATGAAATAGGTTTCGAAGCGGTTGATCGGCTCAATTCCAATCTTCACATTGCATTCGCGTCCGCAGGTGTTGATTTCTTTCAGTGCGGCCACGCACCAGTCCCATTCGTTTTCCGGTGTTGAGTCCGGGACAACTTTGCCGACCGTGCCGGGAACCACCGAAATCACTTGCCCGCCCAGTTCGCCGACCATCCGGATACAGTCTTTTACATAGGTCACCGACTGTGCACGCCGTCCCTCATCTTCTGCCAGCAGATTGCGCTCGTCCAGCATCAGGGTCACACTTCCCCAGCATCGCGCTCCATAATCATCCAGAAGCTTCTTGACGGCAGTTGTATCATATTTATAGGGTTCGCCCTGGATTTCCAGGGCTTTATAGCCATATTTGATCAACCGTTTGACGGTTACTTCAAGCGGTTCTACTTTCATCCAGTTATGAATTGCAAGGTACATAAGTCAGCGTAAGTATATTGGTTACTTGAATCTTGTAACTCTGCCGCAGCCATGTCACCATCTTTCTGCAAACGCGGATACTATGGTAGCACAGCACCTGCGAGGCGGGTTGATCTTAATCTGCCCGTCATAGTTGCGGCAGCGCTTTGCAATGAAGAGGGTGCTTACTATAAGCGCCCTCAATGCTTACCGGCATCAATATACACATAGCACGAAGAAACATTGTGTGCTACCTGACATTCCCGAAAGCAAAATCGTGGTTCGTGAATCGTTAAACTGTCAGCTTCGGTTGGTATTTTGTCCGAGCCTCCTTATATTAGTTCTCGGTACACTTGGTTGGGTCTGTGGACTCAGGGAACTGATCTCCAGGCGACAGGTATGAAGGGATCATCATATTTCTAAATTCATTAACATGTCGGAGCCGACCGATCCCGATGACCCAATGGCCATCACCACGCGTGCCTTCACCTTACTTCGCAGGATAGGTGAGGGAAAGACGTTAAAACCAGATCAAGTCCACGAACTGCTAGAACTTTTGAAGACCATGTTAGGATCAAACGTAACCACTATACTTGACTCTTTTCGTGCGGAGATGAACAGCAAGCTTGCTGGCATTGACTCTTTTCGTGCAGAGATGAACAGCAAGCTTGCTGGCATTGACTCTTTTCGTGCGGAGATGAACAGCAAGATTAATTCTATTCAGTGGCTAATTGGAATTATCGGTGGAGCCATGACAATCCTGTTTGCTGCAATAACGGTGTTTGTTGCAATCCTTGCACTCGGCGGGTAGAGTCCTGCAAACATGCTTTCATGCTGCGTAGTTGCAGCGCTATCCCCGGTGAGTTGCCGCTGAGGTCTTTGTGCAATCAGGTTTTTCGGAGTTTATCATCTGGATTTTGAAGCAAACGTCTCTGATGGAAGATGTGTCTGTGCCTTGAACGGACAGTGGGATCAGACGATGTGGACACGATTGTTTGCGAAACTGTATTAAAATCTTCAGACTTGTTATTGCGGGCAGAAGTGTAGTTGCCTGAGGAAACTCATTACTTGCAGTTATCCTATCCCCCCATTGTATTCATCAATCATGACTTCGACGGTCACCCCCCAAATGGAGATGTGCGGATCGGAATTTTCGGGAAAATGAACACTGCATGTTTTCCTTCTCAGGGGAGAGACTTTAATCAGTAAACACGCTCCGGATGTCGTGCTTCGGGGATTATTCTTTCCTTGAAGAGCGCGGTCTGGCGCTATAGGATTTTGTGGAGCAGTAGAGATACGGAATACATGCCAGATCCCCCAGAGTACTGAACACTACAAACAGGTGAAATAAAAAAATCCGTCTATATAACTTGGAAATGGGGATTTTTACAAATAGACGGCTGTTGGACCGTTGAAGTCATGATCATCCAGAAGCTTTTTGACGGCAGTTGATAACCACTCACTATATCAGTTCTCGGTACACTTGGGTCTATGGATTCAGGGAACGGATCTCCAGATGACAGGCATGAAGGGATCATTGCATGGCTAGATTCATTAACATGTCAGAACCCATCAGCCCCCAATGATATAACGTCCTTCACCATGTGTGCCTTTACCTTACTGCACAGGATAAGTGAGAGAAAGACGTTAAAACCAGACCAAGTCCACGAACTGTTAGAGCTTTTGAAGACCATGTCAGGGTCAAACGTAACCGCTATACTTGATTCTTTTCGTGCGGAGATGAACAGCAAACTTGCTGCTATCGATTCTTCTCGTATAGAGATGAACAGTAAGATTAATTCTATTCGGTGGCTGATTGGAATTTTCGGTGGTGCCATGACGATCATGTTTGCCGCAATAACGGTGTTTGTTGCGATCCTTGCACTCGGCGGCTAGAGTCATGCAAACATGCTTTCATACTGCGTAGTTGCAGTGTGAGTGCTACCCTCTGTGAACCTGCGCCAAGATCTTTGTGCAATCAGGTTTTTAGATTCCTGCCGTCTGAGAGAATTTTGAAGCAAAGGTATCTGGGGAGAAGTGGGTCCGGCCTTGAACGGATAGTAGGATCAGACGATGAAGACACGATTGTTTGCGAAACTGTATCAAAGACACCAGACTTGTTATTGCGGGCAGAAGTGTAGAGACAGCTGAAAATACATGACCGGCAACTCTCCTGTGCCCGCTCAGAATAAAGTTATTGACGCTAGACCGATTGCACAGGAGACGCAGCCGGTTCCCCAATGAAATTTGCACAGGCGATCTTGCCGCCAGCCCCTCAGATAGGACAAATTTAGGCAAATCGTTACCGAAAACAGGTTGGCACTTATGCCCATTTAGCGGCATCCTGCTGTTCCCCGCTGGTCGTATTCATCGGAGACGCGAATCCGACATGGAACCTGTGCGCATATAAGAATCCTGGAAACAGACATCCCGGATTGTCTGCCCCTTTAACAGCGAAAATCTGATGCAAAAGCTACACTGTTCTTTTATGAAAGAACCTCAACGCAACAAGAAGTTGGTACTCTATATCAGGAGTGTGCCATCGAAACAGTCCTCATCAAACAAAATTTTTCAAGATGAATTACTAGGAGGTCAGAGAGATGAGGCGATTTGATGTTGTTATTGTTGGAGCTGGTGCAGCAGGGATAGGGATTGCTGCGATGCTTAAAGAGTTAGGTGTAGAGCGGATGGTTGTTCTTGAGCGGGGAGAAGTCGGTGCGACATTCAATAAATGGCCGAAGGAGATGCAACTCATAACTCCTTCATTTACAACTAATTTTTATGGTCATCTCGACCTTAATGCAGTTGTAGCCAGTACCTCGCCGGCATATACGCTTTGAAAGGAACATCCTACCGGCAGGGAGTATGCGCGGTATCTGAAAGATGTAGCCGGGTATTTTGATTTGCCGGTGATTGAACAGGTAAATGTAGAGAAGGTGCTTCATACTGGAGGCTCGTTCAAGGTTCAGATTACAAAAGAAACCCCGATAGAATCTCGTTTTGTAGTTTGGGCGGCCGGAGAATTTCAATATCCGAATACAAATTCTTTTGCAGGTGCTGAATTTTGCCTGCATAATAGCCTGATAAAAAGCTGGAAATATGTTAAAGGGGATGAAATTTATATTATCGGAGGTTATGAGAGCGGCATTGATGCCGCCATCCATTTGAGCCGGTCAGGTAAAAAGGTTCGCGTATTGGACCGCGACAGGGTTTGGAGCAAAAGGACAACCGACCCAAGTGAAAACTTATCGCCTTTTACGTTTGAGAGACTGGAGAAGGAAATGACTCATAAGAGGATTGAGCTTTTTGGTCAGTCTGTCGTCAGAGAAGTAAGGATGGAGCAGGGCAGGTATTTGATTTATGTTAAACGCAAATCACTGCCTTACCAAAGTACCACACCCCCCATTTTAGCCACAGGATTCAAAAGTAGTTTGACCCTTGTCAAAGAGCTGTTTGACTGGGAAAAGGAGAAATCCTACTGCCTGCTGAATGAGGAAGATGAATCGGCCAAAACCCCCGGCTTGTTTCTCGTTGGACCACAAGTCCGCCATGATGATCTTGTTTTTTGCTTTATTTACAAGTATCGGCAGAGATTTGGGGTGGTTGCGAATGCAATCGGAAACCGACTGGGGCTGGAGACAGAACTACTTGAGTCCTACCGTGATGAAGGCCTCTATCTGGATGATTTGAGTTGCTGTGGACAAGAGTGTGTATGCTGATGCAGGAAGAACTGGTTCAGAAAGAAATGAAGGCCGGTAACGGCATAAGCATACCATGGTTATGCCAGCTGGCTGCCAGTTTGTCCTGGATGGCTTCCGTGATTGTTTACGGATCATTTGAGCTGGGCGATTGCCTGCAATTGCTGGCTGCATCCGCATGGACGGTATCTAACATTATGAGTTATCTAGAGAGATTATATCCGTGAATAACCCTGCAATACATGGCAATCCAGATCAGTTTCAAATCATTGGAATCCTTGTGGAACCGCCCCTGCTTACCGTGTAGCAGCACCAGTCATGAATGCCGATGGCAGGCAGGTATGGCTGAGGGGTGCCCTGCGCCGGAAATGCCTCCATGTTGCGGGGCGACTCACCGGTATAATTTTGCCTTTAGGTTAGTTCAGACAAAGGGGGTCCGGCCGGTGAGCAAAACTTGGTCAAGGGAGCACCATGGTCGTCGGAAAACAGCAAGACCAACGATGCGTGAAGCCATCACGAACGGACCGGGAATAACTTCGACACTGAAAATTGGCGGGAGCATAGTTTTGGTCTGTTTCAGTGCTCATATCCGATAGCACAGACAAATAGGTTGCACCGCATGATTGAATCGTGGCGGGATACGAGGTTTTGAGGGGGGATGTATCCTGCTCTGCCGCTGCTTGCAGGAACAATTCTGTTTTCGGCCTGTTCGCCTCCCAATTACTGAATGTTCAATCATCCGCTGGCACAATACTGTGAACCTATGATCCACCTGTCCAAGCGTCCCCAACTGGTAGATGACCGGGGCGTAGCCGTGTACTTCCGCGGACGTGAAGATATCCTGAAGCGTTTCAAGGCCCGTTTGCTCCAGGCGGCGAGGGATCAATCCGGTACTACGATCCTGCTCCAGTCGGCCACTGGTGCGGGCAAGACCGCGCTGCTCGCCGAATTTGCGGGGGCGGCTGCCGAGCGGGGGTGGGCTGTCGCAAGTATTCACCCGAGGGTTCTTACGGACCCTTATCTGCTCTCTGATGCCGTGGAGGACGGTTGGAAGCAGTGGCGGCGGAGGCTCCGGCGGATGTTTCGGGATGTCTATCTGGCGGACCACGATATGGGGAAGGAACTGGGGGACGGTTCACGGGCAGCCCTGGATGTGCTTCGCACCGGGAGGGCTCCCCTGCTGCTGCTTCTGGACGAAGCGCAACGTCTAGGAGATCTCTCCGAATTGCAATGCGGGGAATTCCGAGTTGTACAGCCCCTGCTCCATGCGATCCATCACGGCACGCTGGGACGGCCCGTGATTCTGGTTGCGTCGGGGCTGGAAACTACCGAACGGGTCCTGGCACGGGCGCAGATTACGGAATTCGAGGAAGATTGCAGGATCTATCTGGGGCCATTGGATGATCAATCCGGGTGGTGGCTTCTGGAGGACTGGTTCTGCCCGGAACACGCCGAAGGCGATCCCGATGAATGGATTGATTATATCCTGCAGGCCACATGCGGCTGGCCTCAGTTCATGATGGCCCATATTGGGGTGGCATTCCGGCAGATCAGGGACGATGGCGAGGTCATGACCCTGGAGGGGCTCGGAGCCGTGTTAGAAAAAGGGCGGGAGAAGCGGCGAACGCGACTGCATGAACGGACCGGCCGCTTCTCCACGGATGAACTCCACTGTTTTGCGCGTGTGCTGGAGGGGCTGGAGCCAGGCAGCAGTGTGCCCCAGGGAGAGATCCGGGGATCCCTGTCACTGGAGTTCACTATGGAAGAGGTTGAGGAGCAGATCCTGTTTGCCATCCACAAGGGAGTACTAGGCGAGCGGGGGAACCGCTTTGTGATCCCGATCCCCACGATGCATGAATGGCTGGTGGACGGGTATGCTGACCACAGGATTCACCGCCCCGCGCGGAAGGCCGAGCACTACCGTCCCAGCGGATTCCCGGTCTGATCCGACAGGTGGGGCAGGGACCGCACAGGTGCAAAGCGAAGCAGATAACTTCGCATCCTGCAGTGATGAGGGATTCGGGGTTTTGTTTGGGAATTAGATCCGTGCGTCCCCGCAGATCCGAAAGTGCAATCCTTTTTGTGGAGGCCAGATATCCCTGCCCGTTCATTCTCTGATGGGGCAGGGCGAAAAGATGTGTACGGTATGCATCGACCGAAATGAATCATCCCGGATCGGATTCTCGGATGAATCCCATCTGGAAAAGGTTAGAAACAAGGGGGATGCTTTGGAGCATCCGTTCAATGGGATTCTCTGAGTGCACCACGTCTGCAGGCTCACGATAGAATTCCCTGGATGACATTCCCGCCCACATCCGTAAGACGTATATCGCGTCCACTGAACCGGTAGGTCAGATGCTCATGCTCGAGTCCGAGCAGGTGCAGCATGGTTGCATGCAGATCGTGGATGGTGGTCTCCTTGTCGGTGACACGGTAACCATATTCATCGGTCGCTCCGTAGACGGTTCCTCCTTTGATCCCCGCTCCGGCAAGCCAGATACTGAATGCCGACGGGTTGTGGTCTCGCCCGTTTGTGCCCTGGGCAAACGGGGTTCGTCCAAATTCTCCCGCCCAGACAATGAGTGTGTCCTCGAAGAGCCCACGGCCTTTCAGATCTCTGATTAAGCCTGCAATCGGCTGATCTACCGCGTGGGCATTCAGTTCATGCCCTTCCTTGAGGTTGGAATGCTGATCCCATCGATCCGCTGCCACATTGGGGCAGGTAAGTTCAATGAACCGGACCCCGCGTTCGACCAGACGCCTTGCCAGAAGACACTCGGCCGCATAAATACGCGTATTGGGATCAGAGGAATCCATCCCGTAGAGCTTCCTGGTGGCCTCTGTTTCACCGGAAAGATCCGTCAGTTCGGGAACCGAGGTCTGCATCCGGTAGGCCAGTTCATAATTCGTGATTGCAGACTCCACATGATCGGCATGACCAATCCGGCCGAGCAAATGCATGTCGGTTCGGCTCATGAGATTCAGTTTTCTGCGCTGCAGATCAGAGGTCGGCTCCTGAGGCTCAATATTCGGAAGCGGCAGATCCCCCGATCTGAAAATGGACCCCTGATAGGCAGCAGGCAAAAACCCGCTGTTGAAATTATCCAGTCCACCAGGCGGGATCAATCCGCCATCCAGAACCACATATCCCGGCAGATCCTGATTTTCGCTGCCGAGGCCATAATTGATCCAGGCCCCCATAGAGGGGCGGCCCTGAATTCCAATCCCTGTATGAAGGAAGTAATTTGCGTTCGTATGTTCGGGAAAGTCCGCCACCATGGACCGGACCACCGCAAGATCGTCCACACATTGGCCGACATGGGGAAACAGATCGCTTACCTCAATCCCGCTCTCCCCATAGCGCCGGAATTCCCAGGGGCTTTGCAGGATCTTGCCGATACTGTTGAACTGTGTGGCATCCACCGCAAACTTGTCATACGGATTTTCCCCGTTCTCTCTGGCGAGACGCGGTTTCGGATCAAAGCTGTCCACCTGCGATACGCCTCCGTCCATGTACAGGAAGATGATGCTCCGCGCCTTCGGAATTAATCCTCCCGGCCTGGGGTGTAAAGGGTTCGTCTCAGGCGGGGCCACCTGTGCCACCATATTGCCGAAGGCGGAACTGCCCATCAGCCCCAGAAGGGCGACCCCTCCAAAGCCGTTCCGGCACATGGTCAGCATTTCGCGACGCGTCATTCGGCAGGTTAACCGGTGTGGACCACTCATCAGATCAGATAGATAAACTCCTTCTGGTTAAAAATTACATGGCAATAGGCCGCCCAGATCTCTACTGAATCCATGACCTCCTCCGGCTGCAAACCGGATTCTTTTGCCTCCGTGTTGAGAAAGGACTCCGCTTCCAGCAGCTCGTTTGAATCTGGAAGTCGGGCAAATGCTTTTAAGTAAATATGCACAATTCGATCCTTAAGTTCAAGGTGCTGCTGGTTTACCAAATGCTCTGCCCAGTGTCTGGCCTGTTCCGCAATAAAGGAATCGTTGAGCATTGTAAGGGATTGTGCGGGGACATTACTGGAATTGCGAGCCCCGAATGCAGAGAATGGAATGGGCATATCAAAGGAGAGCATCATTGGCGAGAGAAAATTGCGGCGGATTGCAATATAAAGACTTCGCCTCCCGTCTCCATCCAGGGGGCCGCTGGCGGCAGGACGGCCCCGTCCCTTCATGAAGTCCGTCAGATGAATAGGGACCGGGGGGCCATACATCGCAGGGTTCAACTGTCCGGATACGGCCAGAATCCCGTCGCGAATTGCCTCTGCCTCCAGTCTGCGGACCGGATAATGGGATAGAAGCAGATTGGACGGGTCCACCTGAAGGATACCCGCGGGGGGCTCGGAAGATCGCTTAAATGCATCGGAGAGAAGGATTTCCCGGAGGCTTGACTTGATCGACCAGCCAGACTCCATAAAGCGCAACGCCAGCCCGTCCAGTAGTTCGGGATGAGTCGGCAGGCTTCCCTGTGCGCCAAAATTATCCACCGTTTCAACGATTCCTCTGCCGAATGCATGATGCCAAAGCCGATTCACCATGACGCGTGCAGTGAGCGGGTTGGCAGGATCTATGATCGCCTCCGCAAATTCCAGCCGACCGCTGGAGGTCTTCGTGAACGGGGTGCCGGCAGTGTCCAACGCGGTAAAGAATCCGTGAGGAACGGGCTCTCCGACGGGAGTTTTGTAGTTACCGCGTCCAAAGACAGCACTCCTTACCTGATCCCCCTCAGTCATGCCGGTTACAAATTCTGCAAGGGGCATGCGCTGCCTGATTTGCTGCCTCCGATGGATCGATGCCCCGACCGGAGGACGCTGGAGCTTTCCGGATTCCAGTGCATCATTGATTGCCGCAATCTGTGCCGTGCCGGCCTTTTCTGCTGCCCAGGCATTGATGGCAGGGCCAAGCGGAGCGTTTTGATGGTCCGTGTCTGGCAAAGAGGGAGCGGTATCATTATGGGCCACCGCATAGGCGATTTCAAAGTAGGACGAATCATTGACGGTGAGCATGTGCTGATCCGTCACAAAGCGGTTCTTATCATAGGTCCCGACCAGTAACTCCAGATACGCTTTATGGCCCTTCCATAAACTCACATCAAATTGGTAGGGCCGCAGTGCATCACTGCTGAGTTCCTGGTCAAGTGCTCCATGAATGGGTGCACGGATTAACTGGAAATTATCAATCACCAGCCGCAATGCAGATTTGTATCCTTTGGCCATGACCGTAATAGAGTCATGGTTAAGTCGAAAGGTTGGCGAGCGAAGTGCACCGGGAAGACCTTCCGAAATCTGCCGACTGCTTGCGACACCTTGTGTGAGCTGGAGCAAGCGTTCCTCCATGATCAGGGGTGCACCGTGCAGGGGGGCATCCCGAAAGGCAACCCCATCGGGAATCCATCCACTCCGTGTACCATACCGGAAATCCCCCAGAAATTCCCAGTCTCCGGCGGTGTCCGGTACGATTGGCAAGGAAGCGTTCACCTGACTCAAAGCAGCGGCCGGGGTTAGGCCCATGGATGACTGCCAGTTGCGGGCTATCTCTGAGCGCAGGGTCTGATTGAGATGGATAAGCGTTTCCACGCTTTCAAGATAGTCATCCGAGAGAATGGGAACCGGGGTAAAGCGTGCACTTTCTATCATGCCGTAGAGCGAATAGTAGTCACGAGTCGGGATTGGATCAAACTTGTGATCATGGCAGCGGGCACAGGCGACGGTTAAGCCCTGAAAGGTTTTTGTCGTTACATCAATAATGTTGTCAATACGGTCTGCCTCATCAATGCGCGTGTCCACCGGGCTGTGCTTTCCTTCTCCGAGAGCGAAGTGCGCTGTGCCGATCACCGACTCATTGAATCCGTGGTCAGGATTACGCCGGGGATTTTTCAGAAGATCGCCCGCAAGGTGCTCCAGAATAAATTGATCGTATGGGACATCTTCATTAAATGCCCGGATAAGGTAGTCACGGTACTGCCATGCCCCTTGAATTGTGAAATCAAATTCATGCCCTCTGGACTCCGAATATCGGACAAGGTCCATCCAGTGACGGGCCCAGCGCTCTCCGTATGCGTCAGATGCGAGTAGGCTGTCAACAACCCGTGCATAAGCGTCCGGGGATTCATCCCGTTCAAATGCCTGGACGGAACCGGGGGAGGGCGGAAGGCCGGTCAGTACATAGGAAGCTCTTCGGATTAAGCTGGATCGGGATGCCGGGCCAGCGGGCGTGACCTGTTTCTCCGAAAATTTTTCCTGCAAATGCTCATCAATGGAGAACTCCCCGTCCGTTTTCTGTGGAGAGATCAGTGCCCAGTGCGTTTTGTACTCCGCTCCCTGATCAATCCATTTGGATATCAGCGCAATCTCGTACCCGGTGAGCGTTTTATTGAGTTGGGGAGGGGGCATCCGTTTTTCGGGATCATCCGCCTGAATACGCTGAATGAGCAGGCTGCGCTTTGGGCTTCCTGGAACAATTGCCCGCCCGTCAGGCCGCTTGGCAGTTGCACCGGCATAGGTGTCCAGGCGCAGATCGGCTTCGCGTGTACTGATGTCCGGGCCGTGGCACACATAGCAGGAGTTTGAGAGGATCGGGCGAATATGATAGTTGAAATCTACCTGATCTGGCAGCGCCGGAACAGGTTCGGGACTCGAACACCCCAGCACCGAAATCCAAAATCCCAGGGCAATCCAGATGGAACGACAGCGGGTCAGGTTTTCTTTCATGGACGAAGATCAATCCTCTTAACTTACCCTAAATATAGGGTTTCAATAATAGGATTGGTATTTTGAGGATTGTAATTCTCAATTTGAAGTATTTTGACAGCACGATCATCCTGGAAGAATATGCATCTCAAATATCCATTCTTTATTCTCTGTGCAGTTTTTATGATTGGGTGCAATGAGAGCGCGGTCACCGAAGAAAGCCCCGAAGAGACGCAGCCATATACAGCCCTGCGCTCTGTGGCCCCGTTTCCGGTTGGTGTGGCGGTTCAGTCAGGCCGGTTAGGCACTGCGGTTCATTCAGGAGTTGTCCGTACGGTTTTTAACAGTGTGACTGCTGAGTATGAGATGAAGATGCGACATCTGACCGATGCCTCTGGCAATTATATCTGGCCCCCTGCGGATGCACTCATTGCCTTTGCCAGAGAGCACGATATGCAGATTCACGGGCATACACTGGTGTGGCATCAGTCCACTCCAGCCTGGCTGGCAAACTTCGGTGGAACGGACGCGGAATTTGAAGATGCGGTCAGGGAGTATATCACGACCGTTGTCACACGCTGCAAGGATAATGTCGTAAGCTGGGATGTGATTAACGAGGCATTTGAGGACGGAACGGGAGCACTTCGTAATTCGGTATTCCGCCGCAGAATGGGGCCGGATTATATTGCCCGTCTGTTTCAGTATACCAGAGCGGCTGATCCGGATGTTCTGCTCTTCTACAACGATTATGGTACGATTTGGGATGCGGCGAAGCGTGATTCTATGTTCGCCATGGTAGACGATTTGCAATCCCGGGGCATTCCGATTGACGGGATCGGACTTCAGATGCATGTCACCTACACATTTCCTGCGCTTCAGAATATTGTCGAGGTCATGAATGCGGTGGTTCAGCGGGGACTCAAGATTCATATTTCGGAGATGGATGTCCGTGTCAATCCTGAGGGAGATCTGTCGGTGCTTACGGATGCACGGAGTCAGTTACAAAAGAAGCGTGTCAGCGAAATTGTCGCTGCATTTATGGATCTGCCTGAAGAGTACCGGTTTGCCATTACGTGGTGGGGTTTGCGGGACCCGGAGAGCTGGTTAATTGATTTTTGGGGGAACCCGGAGTGGGGGCTGCTTTTTGATGCGGAGTATCAGCCCAAACCGGTCTATGAGGGATTTCTGGAGGCATTGACAGGAAGAGGCTGAAGAGTCTTCACAAATTTAGTCAGTGCAGTGTTCGAACGGTTTTTATTTCTGAAGAGGACGCGCTTTACGGGGATGGGTTGCTGTGATTCACATATCCGAATGGAGCCGTGCGTGTGATTTTTGGGTTTCGGATGGAGATTAATGACCTATTCAAATCCTTAGCACAGCGTGTGTAGATTCAAAATCTCTATCAGTGATCCCCTTATGAGGTTGCAGTAAATCTGGTTAATTCGTATTTTACCGTTCAGATTTGAACCTGCGAAAATATCATGCAGTTTACCCATTCAAAGGACGATCACTCCCCGCTCAACTTCGTCACTTTACCCCCCCCCATTTTTTCGGGGGGATTAAGCGGTATACGCTTTCTGCTGCTGCTCTTGCTGGTTATTCCGATTGGAGCATCGGCACAGGGAGCTGAAAGTCTGAGACTGGATTCCCATCAGAATCTGGATGTGGGGCGCAGCCAGGTTGACCTGTCCGTCATTGACTCCGGTGCCATACTTGCCGGGTATGGAGCTTTAGAGTATGACACGTTAAGGGATTCATTTGAGGATGGCGATGGCAGAACGGATTTCGCTGTGAATACGGTCCGGGTTGGCAGCGCCTACACGCGTACTGGACCTAATGCCGGTCCCCCTGATCCGCCAAGGGATCTAATAGCACGCGGAACCAAAGATGAAATCAAAGTTTCGTGGACTCCTCCCGCCGATGACGGCGGATCAGCGATTACGGGGTATCGTCTTCAGTGGTCTTCCGATGCAGGAGCCAATTGGGCCGATCTGGTCTCAAATCTAGATCCGAGTGCCACACGGGTCTCGCATTCGAATCGTCAACGAGGCCAGACGATTCATTACCGCGTCCGTGCCATCAATAACGATGGCAATAGTGGCTGGTCCAATATAGCCAGCGCAGCCGCGGGCACACCGGGTGGTGCCACCGAATTAAGTGCGACCCCTTCCGGCCATAATCAGATTGATCTTTCGTGGAAAGCCCCCTCCGATGATGCTGGAGCAGCGGTTACCGGGTACCGCATTCAGGTTTCTCCTGATGGACAGGATGACTGGACGAATCTGGAAGGGGGGAATACCAGCAGTACGGCCACGACCTACTCACATACGGGGCTTCAGTCAGGTACGACGTATTATTACCGTGTCTTTGCCATTAATTCCAGAGGAGTGAGTGTAACTGGTTCCAATGTGGCCCATGCAACAGCGTCTGCCACTGCGACGGCACCGGGTGCGCCAACGGGGGTAACTGCGACGGCTTCCGGGCGCAGTCAGATCAGTCTTAAATGGACGGCTCCCGGTAGCAATGGTGGATCGGACATTACGGCCTACCGCATTTGGAGGTC
>JAJEFL010000127.1:0-6217 GCA_022820435.1 Rhodothermales bacterium | reverse complement strand
GATGATTTCGCTGGTCGCATTGGCATCCGGGCTGGCGGTGACCGTGACGGTCTGGGCAATGTTCCAGGTTTCCCGGGTGAAGGTCAGGGCCGTCTTATCCAGTTTCAGGCCTGTACCGGCATGTCCGGTAATGGCGACGGTGACCGTGCCGGCTGGCCGGCTCGAAAGCTGCAGGGTGTAGGTCGTACTGCTTCCTTCGTCCACCGGCAACGCCGATGTGGACAGATTCAGGGTTGCCGCATCCTTGTCGTCTATGGTGACGATGAGCGCTGCCTGCACATTCGCGTAGTCGGCCCCGGACGCGGTATGGACAAGGGGGATGGTTTCGCTGATTGCATTCACATCCGGGTCGGCCGTCAAGGTGACGGTCTGGGCCGCATTCCAGATCGCCCGGTTAAAGGTCAGATTCGTCCGGTCCAGTTTCAGGCCTGTGCCGGCATGTCCGGTCATGGCAATGGTGACCGTCCCGGCCGGCTCGCTGGCGAGCCGCACGGTATAGGTTTCAGTGCCGCCCTCGGTCACCGATAGATTGGATACCGACAACTCCAGTGAGGGCGTGTCTTCATCGGTTACGGTGACGATGACCGTTGCCTGCACATTTCCGTAGTTGGCCCCGGATGCGGCGTGTACAAGGGGGATGGTTTCGCTGATTGTATTCACATCCGGGTCGGCCGTCACCGTTACGGTCTGCGCAGTATTCCAGGTTGCCGGATCAAAGGTCAGACTCGGCTTGTCGAGTTGCAGGCTTGTGCCGGCATGTCCGGTAATGGCCACGGTGACCGTCCCGGCCGGCTCACTGGAAAGTTGCACTGTATAGGTGCCGCTGTCGCCCTCGGTCACCGATAGATTGGACACCGACAACTCCAGTGCAGGTTCTGCAGGGGGAGCACACAGGGGGAGTGATGAGGTCGTTAATCCATCGTTCCAGCTTTGCAATAATGGATTCGCCGGCAGGCATACCCCCGTTCCATCGGCATGAAAGACGCGCAACGCCTCAAGGTTCACAAAACTTGTCGGCACTTCGCCCGACAGCCCCTGGTTATCCCCAATGGACAGTGTGTGGAGTTCGGAAAGCCTGCCAAGCTCGGACGGCAATGGCCCGGATAACCGGTTGGCATTCAGGGACAGTTCATTCAGGTTCCCCAGATCTCCCCATGCCGCCGGGATGGTCCCCGCCAGATCGTTGTCCGAAAGATCCAGTTGTTCAAGGTTCTCCAGATTGCCGAGTTCTCCGGGAAGGCCCCCGGTGAGTGCCGCCGAATGTGCACGCAGGTGTACGAGGTCTTTCAGCGTTCCCAGCTCCGGCGGGATCGGTCCATCCAGATTGTTGTCATCCAGGGTCAGGTGAGTCAAATAGGTCAGCGTTGCAATGCTGGAGGGCAGGGCTCCGTTCAGCCCCTGTCCCCGCAAATCCAGGCCGGAAACTCTTCCCTGCCCGTCAAGGGTAATCCCCTGCCAATCTTCAAGGGGAGCATTGGTGTTCCAGTTGTCTGCGTTGACCCATTGCGCTCCTCCCAGCGCTGCATACAAATCTTCCAGCACCTCCCGGTCAGTTGGCGGAGCGCATAGTTGACCCGTTCCCCGGTGTACGCTCAGGCCGGCCAGCCAGTTTTCTACGGCGGTCACCTCGGGGACGCACAGCGCCGTTCCATCGTACCGGAACTCGTCCAGTGCATCCAGGCGCGGCAGTGTCACCGGGAGTGCTCCCGTAAGCTGCGCATTCGCACTCACATCCAGTGTGATCAGGCTGGACAGGTCTCCGATGCGTTCGGGCAGTTCCCCGGCGAGGTCATTCTCGGACAGGTTCAGTACTTCAAGATCCTCAAGCGTGCCCAGTGCAGCAGGGATGGATCCTGAGAGTTGATTGCCGGAAAGTTCCAGACGCACCAATGCGGAAAGACTGCCCAATTCCGGCGGGATCGGCCCGGTCAGATCGTTGTCCATGAGCCGCAATCCGGTCACGGATCCTTTTTCGTCTGTGCGGACCCCGTACCATTCATTCAGCGGGTGCTCACTCTGCCAGTTGGTGTTCTGATCCCAGTTCTCTCCATCGGTTGTTTCGTAGAAGGTGACCAGAACCTTCCGTTCGGATTCAGGAATGATTCCATTGGACTCTACGAGGACGGGGATCTTTACGCTGACCGTCCCTGCCGTAATGGCGATCCGGGTGGTGCCGTTGCCGACGGCCGTAACGACACCATTCTGGTCCACCGTGGCGACCGCAGGGTTAGCAGCAATCCAGATCAGGGGGGCATCGTCCAGGATTGCCCCCTTCGCATCAAAGACGGTTGCCGTCAGCGTGATGGTTGCGCCAGTCTCTGAAAACGTAACGGACTCCCGGGAGACCGCAATAGAATCCGCCGTATCCCTTTTCTGCTTCGTCAAAAAGGGCAAGAGAGATTGGTGGTGTACATTTGCGGTTGGCAGGTAGGGGAAGGTGAACGGCGAGTTCCCTGCAAAGGATGTCATTCCCGCCTTGGGATACTCATCGGGAGCCGTGATCGTAAATTTGGCTGCCTCTTCGGGGCTCGTTCCAGACATCTCTCTGGAGGCCGGCCCTGTTCCAGATGGATCCTGCAGGGCCCAGCACACGCACAGGAACGCGAAAGCAGAGAGATATTTTATCATATCAATGCGGATCTACCCTCAAGCATGTCTCTGGACATTGGACTTTCGGGCGGATCGCAGAGGGTAGACAGGGTTTGCGAAGTCGCGGTCATCGGACACGCAACAGCCGGCCAAAACGAACCTCGGTGTGCTCCGGTGACGAAAACTGCACCCGATAAAAATAAACCCCCGCGGTCAGCGAACTCCCGGTCAGAACGATACTCTGCCCCCTTCCGGCCGGCATATTTGTCGCAGGGACCGTGAAGACCTGCCGGCCGGTCAAATCCATCACCTCCATGGTCATCACTGCCGGCACCGGCAAATCAAATACGACCCGGGTCGTTTCGCGGAAGGGATTGGGATAGTTGCCCCGCAAGGTGAAGGAGGTCAGCGGCGCAGCATCCTCTGCATTCGCCAGAGAACGGGCGACTTCGATAGAAAACGTCTGTGAAACCTGCATGTCCGTGTGGTCGGATGCCGTATAGGTGTACGTCGCCGCGGCACGAACCCCCGCAGGAGTGCCCGTCAAAAGCCGGGACGCAGAATCAAACATGAGCCCTTCCGGAAGCGCCGGAGTCAGTGCATAGACGTAGGGTGCGATTCCGCCCATCGCTGCCGGGAACGCAACGGGGGAAACCGGGCGGTTGACTGTAAAACTCAGGTCATCCACCGTGCCTGTCCATTGCAGTTCATTACAGATGGCTCCCTTCCACACCTTGATACGACCAAGCCATGATTGAAAAGCCCCGTCCGATGGGGCGCAGAGGGATTGTCCCTCAAAACTCAGATATTCCAGTTTACGCAAACGAAGCAGGGAGCGGGGCAATTGTCCGGAAAGGCGGTTATGATCCAGAATAAGCTGCTGGAGCTGCTCCAGATTTCCAAGCGTTTCGGGCACCTCGCCCGTAAGGGCATTGTCATTCAGCCACAAGGTCTCCATCTGCCCAAGACTCCCCAGTGCATCGGGAATCGTGCCCGAGAGCATATTTCTGCTGAGTACCAGAGATCGCAGTTTTGCCAGGCTGCCCAGTTCGGCGGGAATGTCGCCGGAAAGCCCATTATCATGCAGCCACAGCGTTTCCAGTTCCTCAAGGTGACCGAGTTCGGCGGGAATGGATCCCGTGATCGCATTGTGACTCAGCAGCAGGGTCCGCAACTGTGCGAGTTGGCCCAGTTCTTTCGGGATCGCCCCGTCAAGGATATTTCCGTCCACCCAAAGTACCTGCAGGTCCGTCAGGTCTCCGATCTCCGGCGGCAGCATCCCCTGCAGGTTATTGCCGTCCAGCTGCAGTTCGGTGATCTTACCCATATGCACGGTGACTCCGTGCCATATATTCAGTTCTTCCATGGCAGGGCTGGCATTGGGGTCCCAGTTTGTGCTGTGAGTCCAGGACTCGCCATGCGTCGCACGATACAACGCGGCAAGTGCAGCATTGCGTATGCTGAAATCATCGGCCTCATCACTGCGGCCTGCAACTCGTTGCAAGGGGGGTGAATATGATTTCAGTCCACGCGGGAAACTGATATTTGCAGGTGTGTTCGCCTTTGGGTAGGTTTCAGCGAAGAGTGAAAAATTAATTGAATAATATATATTACTGGGAAGGGGGGAAGTGGCAGAGAGAAAGGTGTCGGTTACAGGTCTAACATACCCAACTGGTTGATTAAAGCTATTGATGGTCACCAGATTCCGCAAAACCGTAGCCGGTTGTGCAACATGCTGTGCCTGTATAGAAGTAGAATTGCCCCAGAAGATGGTAAATAATAACACATTTTTAATGATATATGTTAATCCGCTTGAAATATCCGTAGAAGGGATGTTTTTTGCCTTTGAGGTTGTCAAAAAGTGCGAAAAGATGGAGAGTCTGGACATCTATGTCGGAAGGTCGTGTCGTCTTATTCTGTGTTCATGCTTAATACGTATACTGCTAAGTGTGTCCCTTCCTTGGCTTTATTGAGTGAGCCGCTAATTTTGGACGAAACGCACTGGATTCCTGAAATAGATCTTCTGGAGACAGGGTTTGCAAAATAAATTACGCATCCTATTTCCTACTGATCCGCCTTGATATTTTCGCTCTAATGCGTCACGCATTCTAATGTTTCGCTTGGATCCTTCTAATTCAAAGAAACAGAGCATCTTGCAAAACCCCCAATCTTGAAAGTTTTTGTTCGGGTTTTCGGGTTCCAGTATCCGCAACTGCAACTTTGAGAAATGTCGCTTTGTGGAACTAGCACTGAATGGGATGCCAGATTTGAACGGGACGGTTTTTGATCAATGCACCTTTAACTCTGTTTCTATTGGAGGCAATCACGATATAGAAATAGAATACCGCAAATTCTTTAACCCTGACCGGATTATTGCCATTCTCTCAGACGCGGATTTGAATTGACGTCACAACAGGGTAAGATTCACTGCCGGATGTTATCGTGATTGATTCAATCCAGACCATGTATGATCCGGTGGTTTCCAGTTCCCCTGGAAGCGTTGCTCAGATTCGTGAGAGTGCAGCTGTATTGATGCAGCTCACCAAGAAAATGAATGCCGCAACCTTTCTGGTGGGACATGTCACCCGATCAGGATCCATTGCAGGACCGAGGGTACTGGAGCACTTGGTGGACACGGTACTGTATTTTGAGGGGGACCGCAATCATGGATACCGCATCCTGCGTGCCGTAAAAAACCGGTTTGGATCCACCAATGAAATCGGGGTTTTTGAAATGACGGGTGCAGGACTCAAAGATGTATTGAATCCCAGCGAGATTTTTTTGTCAGAGCGTCAAAGTGGTGCTGCGGGGTCTTGTGTCATTTGCGCGATGGAGGGAACCCGGCCTCTGCTGATGGAAGTGCAGGCGCTGGTATCTCCAACGTCATATGGTACGCCGCAGCGCACCTCAACCGGGTTTGATCCAAAACGGCTCCAGTTGTTACTGGCCGTTCTGGAAAAGCGGGAGGGGCTATGATGTGTTTCTGAATGTTGCGGGTGGAATGCGTGCAGAAGAGCCTGCGGCAGATTTGGGGGTTGCGGTTGCGATTGCTTCCTCGCTCCATGACATTTCCGCCGACCGGTGCGGGGTTCTGATTGGAGAGATTGGTACTGGGAGGCGAAGTGCGTGGAGTCAGTCGTCTGGAAATGCGCCTGCGGGAGTGTGCAAAGCTTGGCTTTGAGACAGCCGTAGTGCCATCACGGAGCCTCCAGGGATTCTCTCCGCCGGAGAATCTCCGTATTGCGGGTGCAGAGACGGTCAGTGAGGTGCCTGAACTGCTTTTGAGGTGACCGTGAGCAATAAAATCGCGCACACTTGTATAGCGACATTAACTTTATTCTAGGCGGACACTGTGATCGTTACGGAAACCTCTCCGAGACGCTACCGAAGAGGGTGGCAACTTCATACAGGGGGATGCACCATTGTTAGTTGGTACTTGCGGGTAGAATCATATTCACTCAAAATCAAGTACTAATGGTGCATCCCCGCAAGATTTCGGAAAGTGTGTCAGGAAGGGACGAAGGAACCGTGAAGGAGTCGGGGCAATTGGAAGGATTGTAAATTCATACGTATGTGCCTCTTGCAAAACCCTTCATCTTGAGGGTTTTTGTTTACATGAGTGCACCCA
>JAJEFL010000075.1:0-24055 GCA_022820435.1 Rhodothermales bacterium | reverse complement strand
TACTGAAGATAAAAAACGGGATTCTTGTCACTGGCCTCCCGTGCTAAGTCGATGTCAAATTCCAGATGCTTCTGAGCGGATCGCATGATAAAGAAATACCTTGTCACATCAGGGGTCACCTCGTCTATCAGTTCATCCAGTGTAACAAAATTCGCCTTGCGTGTACTCATTTTCACTTCCTGCCCGGCACGAATCAGGGTTACGAACTGGTAGATCATCACCTTGACCCGTGACGAGTCAAATCCGAGCACCTCCAGACCACGCAGGATATCCGGGTACGTACCAATGTGATCCGCACCAAATATATTAATCAGGATATCAAAGCCGCGCTCCATCTTGTCAACATGATAGGCAATGTCGGGCAGGCGGTAGGTTGGTTCCCCGGTTCGCTTCACCAGCACTGTGTCCGATTCTTTGCCGAGACTGGAGGTCTTGAACCAGATTGCACCATCCTCTTCATACACCATGTTCTGTGCTCGCAGTGCATTCAGGGTTTTCGTAACCGCCCCCCTCTCATAGAGGCTTTTTTCGTTGAAATAGCTGTCCATAGCGATACCGAGATGCTCCAGTGTCGTACGGATTGCACCGAAGATGACCGATTGAGCTGCGGTTTCAAATATGTCATTGTCTTCGCGGTCCAACAGATCAATCCCGTGCTTCTTTACCAGCTCACGGGCAATCTCCGTGATATACGTACCAAGATATCCGTCTTCAGGAAAAGAGTCGGGGACGATGACCGGCTTGTTCCCCGCGCCCGCCAGTTGTTTGGATTGATAGGTCTGCCGGTGACCGATGGCACGGGGCAGATCCGCAAACGGCTGGTCCTCCTCGGCCGTCACCTCCTCGTACCGGCTTCGTACGGAGGCACCCAGAACACGCATCTGGCGCCCGGCATCATTGAAGTAGTATTCACGGGTAACTTCACAGCCCACCCATTCCAGAAGACCTGCAAGGGTGTCGCCTAAAACGGCGTTCCGTCCGTGCCCCACCGTTAAGGGACCGGTAGGATTTGCGCTGACAAACTCAACCAGCGCCCGTTTTCCCCTGCCGGAATCCGAGCGGCCAAAATCCTCTCCCCGCTCCAGACAGGCTCCCAGTTCACGGTACAGGTACCGATTGGAGCATTTAAAATTAATAAAACCCCCGCCCGCCACTGAAACCGAGTCTATATAGAAGGGATCCTGCTCCTCAGCCATGAAAGCGGCAACAATCTCTTCTGCAATACCCCGTGGAGGTCGACGCAAATGCCGGGCAAGTTTCATCGCACAATTGGTGGCAAGATCTCCGTGATCCGGGTTTGCGGGCACGGACAGCTCCGGCACAAAATCTGCCGGCACGGACGCAATATTGGTCAGAATGCGCTGAAGGGCTGCGCTGAGATAGTCTTTCATCTTAGGTCTTGGTCGGCCAACGCCATTTAAACGGTGAGAGATCAACGGAAGGAGACTGATCCAGTGCCAGTGCGGCCAGTGACTCCCCAACCGCCGAACTTGCTTTAAATCCGTGACCGGAGCAGGCACTCCCGATAATGATGTGTTGATGGTCTCCGTACATCCGGTCAATGAGATAATGCTGATCTGGTGTATTGGAATACATGCAGATCGTCGTTTTCCGGCATATTCCTGCCGCTTCCGGCAGGATGGTTTTCAGTATCCGGCGTGCCTGGATTTTATCTTCCACTGCAATCGTCCGGTCAATCCCGTCGGGATGTGCAGCGAGTGGGCCGGCATGATGCAGACCGATCTTGATTCCGCTGCCCAGATCAGGACATCCATAACTCTTCAGCCCACTGTCTTCCTCCATAATAAATGGCGGACACAGCTCAGGCCCGAAGTGCGACCCGTTCGTCTGGAACCAGGAATTGGTCACGCGCTCAATCATCAGGGGGACCGGGGCGAAGTCCTGCATCCAGGCACCTGCTGTCAGGATCACCCGTGATGCCGCAAAAGTGTCCAGATCGGTTTTTACAATGACATGGTCCTGCCGGACGCTGCAGGATTGAACGGGGATTCCAAACCGGCACTGGGCACCATGCATTGCCGCATGTCGTAAGTGGGTCCGCACACAGCGCTCCGGCCGAATGCAGCCCGCCTCAAAGTCCATCAGGGCAGCCTGACTCGGCTGGAGACGATAGCCGGGATAGCGCCGGCATACTTCATCCGAAGACAGGATCTGGTGACGGATATTGCCGGCAACTGCACTTTTCCAGGCGGACTGAACCATTTGCCCGTCTTGCCGGCCAATCGTGAGACACCCTCCCAGATGCATAAGTTTGATTCCCGATGCGTTTTCCAGCTCGGACCACAAAGTATAGGCCCGGTTTAAGAGCGGCAAATACTGTATCCCCTCGGAATAAGCCTTGCGAATAATTCGACTCTCGCTGTGCGTAGAGCCGTACGTATGCGGCGATACAAAACGATCAATCCCCAGCACGGAAGCTCCGGAGCGGGCGACATGGAACAGGGCCGCACTCCCGGCTGCCCCCAATCCAATCACGATAATATCAAAATGAGATGAACGCAATGGTCCTACCAGTAGAGCGCAAATTCAGCCCGCCTCATGTAACACGCCAAAGCAATGCCCAACAGTGCAGTATTGGTTAACAGGGCCGAACCGCCATAGGATAAAAAAGGTAAGGGAATCCCGATCACCGGCAGCAGTCCAAGCACCATCCCGATATTCACGCACACATGGATCAAAAATATTCCGGCAACCCCGGCGACAACAAGGTTTCCGATAGGATGATCAATCGCCCGTGCCAGCCAGAGCAGACGAAGGAGCAGCGCAGCAAAGAGCAGCAGGATCAGGATTCCGCCGACAAATCCCCATTCCTCCCCGATGACCGAGAACACAAAATCAGTGGATTGCTCAGGAATATAGCGACCCTGCGTCTGGGTTCCCTGCCGAAATCCCAATCCAAACCATCCGCCGGATCCGAGGGCAGCTTTCGACTGCACAAGATGAAATCCCACATTCGTGCGGTATTCATCCGCTTCAGGGTTGGAAAAAGAGGCAATACGGGCAACCTGATGCGGCTGCAGTACATATTGCAGCGCAAAAGTGGCAATGCCGAAGGTCATGGCACTGGCAACCACCCCCGCGGCCATCCACACCCTGCTGCGGGTTCCATACCATGCAATGATCCCGACCAGTACGGTAAACCCCAGGGCAGCCTGCCAACTGAGTATGGCCAGATACCCGGCAATGGGAAACAGGATCAAGAGTCCAATAATCCGGAGCGGAATCCCGCCGCAGAGTGCAAGAACCGGCGTAAGGCCCACAAATACAAGCGCGGTTCCAAGGTCATTCTGGAGGACAATCAACAGGGCAGGTAAGGCCAGAACGCCGGCCGCAATCATTGCGGCATTCATGATGGAATTCTCTTTTCTGCGTGATGCCAACACAAGCGCAGCCATAAGCAGAACCCCGACTTTTGCTAATTCGGCAGACTGAAATCCGACAGGTCCAAGGTAAATCCATGAACGCGCCCCTCCCACCTCACGACCAATCAGCAGCGCCAGAACCAGAAGTCCAATGGTGACCAGATAAATCCATGGAACCATTCGAATCAGAAGTCGCATTGGCATAGAAAGAATAATCGCCAAGGCGACGGTGGAGATCATCAGCCACAGGATCTGCCGCTGGAAACTGTTCTGAACGGTATTCAGCAAAAATTCCTGCGCTTCGCCATGGGTCGCGCTATAAATTGCAACCAGGCCACAGGAGCAGAGCATCGCCCAGATCAGGAGCGTCGCGAAATCAAGATTTCGGTACCACTGTCGCATACGTTATTCAGCGGTTGATACAAGGGACTGGCTGGTTGCGGACAGTGCACGCTGCATTCGGATATCAGTTTGCCAGGAGGGGGGGATCTCCCTTTTCAGATACATCTCTGCGAGAAGGCTGGCGATCGGTGCCGCGCATAGACTTCCCCCGCCTGTATTTTCACACTGGACGGCCAGAGCAATCCGGGGATGATCAAAGGGGGCAAACATGATAAACACCGAATGGTCCGTAAAATTGCCCGGGGCCTGCGCGGTCCCCGTCTTTCCCGCACTCGGGATGCCGGGAATCTGGGACGCTCGCCCAGTTCCTGCCTCCATCACCAGACGCATCCCCCTGCGCACCAGATTTACATAGGCCGTATCAATCCCCAGATGAGATGGATCGGATATAGCAGGCAATTTTATCCGTTCATTTGTTTCCGGCTCCACAAGATGAGAGACCATGTGAGGTGCATGCAATGTGCCCCCATTCGCCAGCGCAGCTGCATATCTGGCCAGTTGAAATGGCGTTACTCCCATATCTCCCTGTCCGACACCGAGGTTCATGATGGATCCTTTTCCCCAATATCTCCCTGTTCGGTTAAAGTAGGCCGAATCAGGGATAAATCCGGCGGTCTGCTCTCGCAGATCAGTCGGAGCTTCGACACCGAAGCCAAACCGGTTCGCATACGTTTTAAAGACATCTAGATCCATCCTGTGGGCTAACTCAAAAAAGAATGTATTACATGAATTCTGCAGGGCCTGCACAATATTTTTATGACCATGTACATCCAGACACCGAAAAAAACGCCCCCGCCCAAAGGGATGATAACCGGGACAGAAAATCGTTGCATCCTCTCCTTCGTCTCCGAGGAGACCTTCTGAAAGTGCCAAAAGCGCCATGAACGGTTTCCAGGTTGATCCCGGAGGCATTAAATTCATCGTGGCCCGATTGTACAGGGGCTGTTCATTATGATTGACCAGAACCTGCCAGGCATCGCTCTGGATACCCTCATTGAACATTTCGAGCGGATAATCCGGCTTGCTGACCAGTGCAATAATTCCCCCGTCACTGGGATCTAGTGCAACCGCTGCACCGCGTTTATTGACAAAGAGAGATTCGGCAAGTTCCTGAACACGATAGTCCAGAGTAAGGTGAAGGTCATAGTTTCCTCGCGGGGGCTGATCCCCCTGTCCCTGTGCATAAGACATGATCTCCAGCCCGTACACATTTACCCAGCGCCGGGCAACTCCAGGGATTCCCCGCAGCCAGGGTTCATATCCCCGTTCAACTCCGGTTCGCCCCAGAAAATCTCCCTGCCGATAGAGGGACGAGTCAGATTGCTGATCAACCGCATTGAGTTCTTCCCGATTGACTTCCCCGATATATCCCAGTACATGTGAGGCACGGGCATTGGTCGAATAATGCCTCCGATGTTTGATTTCCCATCCAACGCCGGGCAGCCAGTATGAATCCTCAAGGATGCGGCTGTACTGTTCAAATGAAACATTTGTAAACGAGGGATAGAGCCGGTAAGGGTTATGCTCCTGTGCATCCTCAAGACGCAGGCTGACGACCGAGTCAGGGACATTCAGATGCTTTGCCAGCAGCGGTATGCGGGTTCGGTCAAAGTATCTTGATGCGAGAGAGATCGTATAGGTCGGCATATTCTGGACCATGAGGGTACCGTTACGGTCGTAGACCAGTCCGCGAGCCGGAAGTACACGTATATCACGCAGTGCGTTACCTCGTGCAATTTCAGAGAGACCCTGACGCTCGGTCACCTGCAGTCGAAAGAGTTGAAAACTCAGGACCGACAGCACAAAGACAACCGCAGAGCAAAAGAGTAAAAATCGGATTCGTGTCAAAGCAGTGGCACAATAATTGTCCGTATTTTGGGTTCCGAGGGCACAATTCGGGAACCGCCTGCCCTTCTAAGCCTATTATACGGTTAAGGGGGACCTTCAGACGGTTCCGATACCCATAAAGTTAATGATCAGCAGAATAACTCCATGAGAAATGTCTCGAAGATAACTGCATTCATCGTTCTACAGGTTCTTCTGGGTGCCTTTCCTGTACTGGCGCAGCAGTTTGGCCGCAATAAGGTCCAATACGATCAATTTGAGTTCCGGAGTTTTCAGACTCCTCACTTTGAATTCTACTATTATCCTGAAGAAAAGGAGGCGGTGGCCGATGCGGCCCGTATGGGGGAACGGTGGTATCGCCGGCATTCCCGGACCTTTCTGCGTGATTTTCATGAACGGAAGCCGATCATTTTTTATGCCAACGATGCCGATTTTCAGCAGACCAATGTAATCGGGGGGGTTCTAGGTCAGGGCACAGGCGGGGTGACCGAAAGCCTGAAGGAGCGTGTGGTCATGCCGCTCACCGGGATCTACAAGGAAACGGATCATGTGCTGGGGCATGAACTGGTGCACAGTTTCCAGTATGATATTGCGCTCTCGCGCGGAGACAGTTCCCGCTTTGCCCTTCAGATTCTCCCGCTCTGGCTTGTGGAGGGAATGGCGGAATATCTGTCCGTAGGCAGGAAGGATGCCCACACAGCGATGTGGATGCGGGATGCGGCACTGCGTGACGATCTGCCGACCATTGAGGATATGACCCGGACGAATAAATACTTCCCCTACCGTTACGGACAGGCGTATCTGGCATACATTGGCGGGAAATACGGTGATGCGGCCGTCACCAATCTTTTCAAACTGGGGGGGCGCGTCGGAGTAGATTCCGCATTTGTATATACGATCGGGATTACGGCGGATTCTCTTTCTGTGGAATGGGCACAGGCGATCAAAGAAGCCTATCTTCCTCTGATGGAATCACGGACCCACCCCGACAGTGCCGGAGTTGCAATCCTTACCGAAGAACGAAGCGGGGGGGCACTGAATCTGTCTCCCGCAGTAAGCCCGGACGGGCAGTATATTGCGTACCTGAGTGAGCAGGATGTTTTTAACATCAACCTGTTCATTGCAGATGTAGCTACGGGGGAAACCATTCGCAAACTGCAGTCTACGAACACCAATCCCCATTTTGACAATATCCGCTTTATTAATTCTGCCGGCACCTGGTCGCCTGACGGGAGACAGTTTGCATTTGTTACGTTCGTTCAGGGGGATAATGAAATTTCAATATGGAGTCTCGCCAGCGGTGCAATTGAACGCCGCATCAGTGTAGACGGTGTAACTGCACTCAGTAATCCTGCGTGGTCTCCAGATGGCGGATCCATTGCATTTTCAGGAATCGATGGCGGGATCAGCGACCTGTACATATATGAGATTGAGAGTCAACAGGTGCGTCAAATTACCAGTGACCGGTTTGCAGATCTGCAACCGGCGTGGTCCCCCGATGGCCAGACGATTGCCGTGGTTACGGACCGGGGAACGGACGGGACGGATTTTGGGACCCTGGAGTATGCCGATACGCGTTTTTCGCTCATTGATCTAGAGAGCGGTACACACCGTACGCTTCGCCCCTTCCTGCACGGGAAGCATATCAGCCCTCAGTTCTCACCCGACGGGCAGAATTTGTATTTCGTGAGTGATCAGGATGGATTCTCGGATGTTTACCGGTACAATTTACGGGAAGAGGCTTCGTATCGTGTGACAAATCTGAAGACCGGAGTCAGCGGGATCACCGCGCTCTCCCCCACCATGAGTGTGGCCTCCCAGAATGGACGGCTGGTTTACTCCGTGTATTATGACGGTGAATACTCGGTCTTTGGACTAGACGGAGAGGATGCAGCCGGGACGCTCGTTGAACAGAGTCTGCTATCCCAGGCCGATATTCTGCCTCCCCAGAGTGCAGCAGATGAAGGGCTGGTTGAGACTTATCTGGATGATCCCCTGACCGGGCTGCCGGAACCCAGTACGACGATTGAAGAAATCTATGACTCACGTTTACGTCTGGACTACGTTGCTCCGCCCTCAATTGGCCTCTCCGTTGGGGGGTATTACGGGGGTGGCGCGTCTGGAGGTGTCGGGTTTTATTTCAGCGATATGTTGGGAAATCGAAATCTGGCGGTGATTGCGCAGGCAAACGGAACGTTCCGGGATGTGGGGGGGATGGCACAGTACATGAATCGCGGCCGGCGACTCAATTATGGCGGCATGGTTGCGCATATCCCGTATCTGTACGGTTACCCGCAACGAGGTTTTAATCAGTATGGCGAGTATGTTATCCAGGATTTGCGGCAGCGGCTTTATATAGATCAGGTTCGCGGGATTGGCTCGTATCCGTTCTCAACCACGCGTCGGCTGGAGATCTTCGGGGGATTCACCCGATATGGATTTGACATTCAGGCCTACACCTACACCTATACCGCGTTCGGAATTCAGAGGGACCGTCAGAATGCGCAGAAATGCAGCAGTTTGACAGAGCAGGAACGCCAGACTGTGTGGGCGTGTGAGCCGGACGGATTTTATTACTTTGACGCAGGCATGGCTTATGTGGGGGACTTCAGCAATTTTGGCTTTACGTCACCTTCGCAGGGAGGCCGCTACCGGCTTGAGGTCATCCCTCGTTTTGGGACGGACAATTTTGTGAGCGTTTTAGGAGATTACCGGCGCTACTTCTTTTATCAGCCGGTCACGTTTGCGGTCCGGGGCATGTTTGCAGGGAATTTTGGAGGGGATCAGGATCAGATTTTTTCACGGGAAAGCCTCTATTATCCATACTACCGGGGCTTCGTTCGCGGATATAATTATAGTTCCTTTGATTTTGTAGATGAGTGTAAAGATGCCGCCTGCTCGGTATACACACGTCTCTACGGGACACGTGCTGCGCTGGCGAGTGCCGAAATCCGCCTTCCGTTCCTGGGAACGGAGGCATTGGGATTGGTCAATTTTCCCTACCTGCCCGTGGAACTGATCGGTTTTGTGGATGCAGGGATCGCCTGGAATGCGGGAGATGATCCGCTGAAGATGCTCAAGTTTGAGCGGGACTCGGTGGAGCGCATCCCGGTCGTCAGTGTCGGCCCATCGGCCCGGTTCAATCTCCTGGGCTACATCATCTTTGAGATCTACTACGCCTATCCATTCCAGCGGCCGGACAAGGGAGCACATTTTGGATTCCAGTTATTACCTGGCTGGTAGTGAAAATGGACTCCATTCTGATGCGCAGGCTTTTCGGGCTGGGGCCTGAATTTGCACACCGGCTGGGGTTCAGTGCCGCGTGGCTTGCAGACCGGCTTGTGCCTGCGTATCTGGAGAAGACCTATGGATTTGAGGATCCGATCCTGCATCAGGAGATCTGGGGGCTGCAGTTTCCGAACCCGATTGGTCTGGCAGCAGGCTGCGACAAGAACGCCCTGCTGGTTCCGTTCTGGGAACGGCTGGGGTTTGGGCATATAGAGGTCGGTTCGGTTACGGTGAACCGTTCTGCCGGAAATGCACGGCCGCGGTTATTTCGCCTGCAGGAAGATCGTGCAATCATTAACCGGTTAGGGCTTCCCAGTAAGGGTTCAAATCTGGTCGCCCAGCGTTTATCCCGTACATCTGCCGTGAATATGCCAATTGGTATAAGCATTGCCAGAGTCGAGGGGAGTGCATCCGCCATCAAAGATTACTGTCAGTGCATGATGCGGCTTTTACCGTATGCAGATTACCTGACCATCAATATCTCGTGCCCCAATACGGTGGATGGAAAGAATTTTGAAGCACCGGAACACCTTGACTCGTTGCTGGATGCTCTGATTGATCAGGTAAGCGGCCGCGTCCCCGTACTGATGAAGCTCGCCCCACCGGACACACCGAAAGTCGTCTACGACAGTCAGACGGACGCAATTCTGGAGACGGCAGTCCGGCATGGCGTGAATGGGTTTGTGGTAACCAATACAGCCAGGGATCGGCTCGGGCTCGTCACCGATAAGGAATCCCTGCAGGAGATCGGCGATGGCGGGCTGAGCGGCCCGCCCATTTATCCTCGATCGGTTCAGATGGTCAGATATGTTCGCTCATGCGTTGGACCGGATTATCCGATTATCGGAGTCGGGGGGATTTCTTCAGCGGAGGATGCCTATCAGATGATCCGTGCAGGTGCCAGCCTTTTGCAAATTTATACTGCACTGGTCTATGAGGGTCCGAAACTGGTTCAGCACATTAAGCGGGGACTGGTTCAGCGGCTGAAGTCTAGCGGCTATGCATCCATTGAATCCGTGATCGGTACGGCACCGGGCATTGGCGAATATGCGGATCTTACCGGGCTCTCCTTCAGTCCTGGTGTTTGAGATATACGGTTGCATTTACATTTCAATTCAGGGAGGAGTATTTGCAGTGCGGAAGCGTTCTCCCTCCATATCCTTCTGTCATGCCGTCTGATCTGATTCCATCATGGATCCGGCCTGTTTGCCGAACCGGCGAGGTGAGTGTGATCCACATTGGCCTGGCCCCTGATCCGGATCGTGAGCAGTATGCCGTCAGTTGGCTTGATGCGGAAGAGTTACGGCGCTGGCAGCGTTACAAAGTTGATCGTGCGCGAAGGGAGTTTGCACTTTGCCGGGCTACGCTCCGCTACCTGCTCTGCCAGCAGTTAGGATGTAAGAATACTGACTTAGCAATCGTCGCCGCCTCCGATCACGGGAAACCGTATGCCGTATTATGCGGAAGGACGGTCTCCGCCAAATTCAATGTGAGCCACAGTGATCCGCACGGATTGATCACGATTGCGGAGGGAGTTCGTGTAGGGATAGATGTGGAGGCGGGTTTACGCAAGCGAGACTTTGACGGGATTGCCGGGATGGTTTTTGGCCCGAATGAGCGGGCAGAGATCCGATCCGCACACGGTGCAAAGAAGGCCAGCCTGTTTTTTAGATACTGGACACTGAAAGAGGCACTGCTCAAAGCAGCCGGGACCGGATTGTCCACCGACCTGACCAGGATTGAACTCCCCTGGAGCGTCCGCCACGGGGCTTCAACGGGAGTCTTTCAATCGCCCGACGATCCAATGATCCGCTGGCAGCTTCAGGATTTGAGCACCCGGCAGTATACCGCGGCGATTGCAACCGAAATCGTCCATTCGGCCTCCTCCCATACTTCGCTTCCTGCATGCTGAACAGCCAGCGTGCAGGAAGAAACAGGTGCTTCCATACGAATAATGTCTAGTGTCAACTGAATATCCGTGGAAATTCACCCCGTTTCGGAGCCCAGACCAAAGATCATTCCCTTCTATTTCACTATATTTCCGAAGTTCCGTACATAATAAGCACCTTATTATACGTTCGGCACAAAATGCCTCTAAATGCACATGAACAAACTTCCCGGTAAGCATTATATCCGCTGCCCCTATACAGATGACCAGATTGCCAAAGGAATGCAGCAGGCACGACTGACGGAGCCAACTGTTGCTCATCACATTTTCGTTTGATGCGAATCAGGACTTTCCTGAAGCAGCAGCTTCGAAGGGTTGGTTTGGAGGTGAATCGTTTCAATGCGGCGGGTTCGTTCACTGCACGGAGGCAGCGGATGCTGGAACGCGCAGGTGTAGATCTCGTCCTTGATGCCGGAGCCAGCGATGGCGGGTTTGCATCTGAACTGAGAGATGCCGGTTATCAGGGACGGATCGTTTCATTTGAGCCGCTGGAGAAACCTTTTCAATCCCTGTTACGCAAAGCAAGAAAGGACGACAATTGGGATGTTTTTCAATATGCATTGGGAAGTGCGCCGGAACAGGCCGAGATGAATATCGCCAAGGACGATAAATGCAGTTCCCTCTTATCCCCGCTGGAGCGACAGACTAGAGTATATTCGGGAGCACGGAGGGCATCATCGACCACGGTTCAAGTGCAGCGGTTAAGTGACCTGTACGGTGTTCAGTTTCAACCTGGCGCGAATCCCTTCTTGAAAATTGATACCCAGGGTTATGAGGGGCATGTGATTGATGGGGCCAGAAATGTACTGGACAAGATGGTCGGAATACAGATAGAACTGTCACTGATACCACTTTTTGAAGGAGGCCGGAACTATACCAGACTCCTGCAGGAACTGGAACACCGAAAATTCCAAGCTGTACTGCTGGAGCCCGTGTTCGTCGATCCGGAAACCGAACAAACTCTACAGATCGATGCCGTCTTCTTCCGTCGGAGACCGCAACAATGAGCGGACGTTTGAATATTTAAAGTCCAGACCGCAGCCCACACATGGAGATGTCCTGCAAGTGATCACCGGGGATACGGTATCTGCTATTTCAGGGGTTGGGCAGTTTTTACTCACTGCCCGCAGAGGTTACAGAAAAATCCTGCTGGAACTTGTTACCCGGCTGCTCTATCCAGCCCGCAGGCACAGAACATTTCAAGGGGAACCCTGCTCTTTACCAATATAGGTCCCTCAAGATTGGGGCGTTCAATTCCGGTCAATACCCTACCGTGACCACGATTGAAATGCCGTCAATCCCCGTTCCTCTGGTAGGCATTAATGATCTCCTTAACGAGCCGGTGACGTACAACATCAATCTCATTGAAGTACACAAAACTGATGCCTCTGATCTTTTGGAGAATAGATTCTGCTTCCACGAGACCGCTTTGCTTTGGATTCTGAAGGTCAACCTGGGTAAGATCCCCCGTCACAATGGCACGGCTGTTGATTCCGAGACGCGTCAGAAACATCTTCATCTGGATAGCCGTCGCATTTTGTGCTTCGTCCAGAATGACGAAGGAAGAATTCAATGTGCGTCCGCGCATAAAGGCCAGAGGCACGATTTCTATAACATGGTCGGCCATGTGTGCGGAGAGCTTTTCAGCGGGTAGAAACTCCTCCAGTGCATCGTAGAGCGGGCGCAGGTAAGGATCAATCTTGTCCCGGAAATCCCCCGGCAGAAACCCTAAACGCTCTCCCGCCTCCACCGCAGGGCGGCAGAGCACAATCCGCTTTACCTGCCGCGCTTTCAGGGCGGCGACGGCCAGCGCAACGGCCATATACGTTTTCCCGGTACCCGCAGGGCCGATGGCAAACACAACATCATTCTGGCGGGTCGCTTCAAGCAGTCGGGCCTGCCCAGGGGTTTTGGTCCTGATCATGCCCCCGGAAGGGGTGTATAACACGACATCACCGATCCCCTTACTGGATGGTCTTGGATTTGAAGTTGCCATGGCAAGGATGGTATCAAGATCTCCAGGAGTCACAGATCCGTTCCGGCCGGCAACCGATGCAAGTTCTCGGAAGGCATGCGCAATCGAATCAAGCAAGCCGCTTGGGCCACGGAGATGGATCTGATTTCCCCGTGCAATGATGCGGATATTCGGAAAGGCTGACTCAATTCGTTTCAGATGCACGTCATGCGTGCCGAACAGTAGAAGAGGATCCGCCTGATCAAGCGTGAGAGTAGTTTCTGCCAATGGTTTATTTGGTTCCAAATCAAAACTCGGGGGTTCAACCGAGTAGAATGATAAATGTGTCCGATGAAACGTCCATTAATCGCTGAATTTACGAAAATGAATGGTGCCGGGAACGATTTTATCGTGTTTGATAACCGGTTTTATGCGTTTTCAGCTGCCGAACTCTCACGGATTGCCCAGCAGGTATGCCCGAGGCGGACCGGAATTGGAGCAGATGGCATACTGGCATTGGCAGAGCATGCCGATGCCGATGCCGATTATCGGATGATTTACATGAATGCAGACGGCAGCGAAGGCACCATGTGCGGCAATGGCGCCCGCTGCCTGGCCAGATTTGCATTTGAACGCGGGATCCATCAAACCACGGCGCACATGCAGACGGCCTCAGGCATCTGTGAAGTTCATGTCTGTGCAGATCCCCCCGTACGGATCTACATGGATGCACCAAGAAATTACAATGGTGCCATCAAACTGGATCAGCCGATCCCAAGTGTAATTACCTCGGTACACTATCTATGGCCTGGAACCGAACATATCGTATGTTTCACATCGGATATCGATCCGCTGCCGGTGGCGGAATGGGGAGCCCGGCTCCGGCATGATCCCATGCTTCAACCAGAGGGGGCAAATATCAACTTTGCAATGCTGGACACTGATTCATCCGGCACAGGCATCCGTGTTCGGACCTATGAAAAAGGAGTTGAAACAGAAACCCTCGCATGCGGGACCGGTGCGATTGCAAGCGTGGTCGCTGCGCAGGAATCCAACCTCATTTCCTCCGATATCTGTGATGTCAAGATGCCGGGGGGAATCCTGACCGTCGGTCTGGAAACCGACCGCGTATATCTGGAAGGGCCCGCTGACTTCGTCTATCGTGGTTCTGTTGAACTGGACATCCTTTAAAAAGAAACTACCTTTGACCTGCCTGCGTAATGGCAATGACCGCAGAACAAAATTTTTACCCTATGAAACGCCCCCTGCCCGTCATGAACTGGCTGCTTGTGATCTTCATCGCCGTTAGTGGCTGCAGAAGCAATCCACATCTTGAGGGAGCCCGGCTTGACCTCCGCAATAAGGACTACCAACGTGCACTCAGTAATATCAACAAGGCCCTGGAGTCCGAACCAAAAAACCCGGAGGTTCTTCTGCTCAAAGGAGATATCCTCATGTCTATGCTCCCGCAGGTTTCGGACGGTGAGGAACGAACTGGATATGTGGGAGAGTTAATGGGAGCTTATACTCAGGCCCAGATACTGAACCCGGAACACCATGCACATGTGGCAAGACAGCGCTCAATTCTGTATCGAAACGAGGTTATGTTAGCGATGGAGACGTTCCGGGATGCAGATCAACTGGGAGGACGTGAGCGTGCTAATCAGTTCACAGAAGCAGCACGTCATTTTCGAAATGCATCCATGATCAGTCCGGATTCGGTGAGTGCGCTGATCAATGAAGCCCATGCATACTATAACGCGGGCGAGGCGCAAGAAGCCGTGAATACCTATGAATCGGCCATCGCCCTTGGCCATACGGATCGCAACCTGTTCATCCATCTGATACGGACCTACGAATTGATGGCCACCGAACTTGCCGATCCCGGGACGCAGACTGAGTATTACCGCCAAATGATCCGGGTCCTGAAAATAGCACGGCAGCATTATCCCGATGACAGCGAGATTCGCAGGCTGCTGCTGAATGCGTACGCAGGGGCGGACGCAACCGAGGAGGCACGCTCTTTTTATCAGGACATCTATCTCCTTGAGGAAACTAATCCCACATACCTCTATAATTATGGCACGCTGCTGCTGCGTCAGGAAGACTATGAAGAGGCAATTCCGCTTCTTTCGCGGGCAGTTGAACTGGATTCATCCTATGTGAATGCCCGCTTTAACCTTGGTGCCGCTTATGCGAACCTTGGGGTTCAGGTTGATCACCATTTTCAGGCAGTACAAGATTCGTTACAGGGAGATGGAAGAAGGATTGCCCCAGACGAAATGGAGCGGCTGGAAGCCCGCAAAGAAACTCTGGAACAGTCAAAATCGGAACATTTCGGACAGGCGATTCTCCATCTGGAAGCCGTCAGGCAGCAGCTGGAGCATGATTTATCCGATCTCGGCAATGTTTGCCATGCGCTGTATCTGGCCTATGCACAGACCAACCAGAGATCCCGTGCAGAAGAGGCCAACATCTGTGCCAGGCAGGCGGGATACTAATCTCTACTAAATTTTTTAACCCAATGCGTTTTGCAACGCGGGCCGTGCATGCCGGTCAGAAGCCAGACGAGGCGACCGGCTCCATCATGCCCCCAATCTATCAAACCTCCACCTACAGGCAGCCGCCGGCCGGCTCTGCAACCACGTACGAATATGGGCGGGCCGCAAACCCGACCCGGACGATGCTGGAGAAAAATCTTGCAAGTCTTGAAGATGCAGCCTACGGGATTGCTTTTGCCTCCGGAATGTCAGCAACGGATGCAATCCTGCGATCACTGCGCCCAGGTGATCATATTGTTGCCTCTGACGATATGTATGGGGGGAATTACCGCTATCTAAAGCTTGTGCTTGCCCCGATGGGGGTACAGGTGACCTTTACCGATCTGACCAGCACGGATGCGGTGACACAGGCATTAAGATCGGCAACCAAGGTGGTCTGGATGGAATCTCCGACAAATCCTTTGATCCAGGTGGTGGATATTCAGGCCATCGCCGAGTGCGCACATTCGGTTGGTGCAGCGGTCGTCGTTGATAATACGTTTGCATCGCCATACCTGCAGCAGCCACTCTCCCTAGGGGCAGACCTGGTCCTTCATTCTACGACCAAATATCTGGGGGGACATTCAGATCTTGTCGGTGGTTTTGTGTGCACCAATAGCGAAGACTGGACCGAACATTTACGGTTTCAAGTGAAATGCGTGGGGGCAATCCCCGGCCCAATGGATTGTTTTCTGGTACTCAGAGGAGCAAAAAGCCTTCATGTGCGCATGGAGCGCCACTGCTTTAATGCGCAGGCCGTCGCCGCCTACCTTGCGGATCATCCGAAAATCGCACAGGTCAATTATCCAGGGCTAAAATCAGATCCTGGACATGATCTGGCCAAAAAGCAGATGACGGATTTTGGAGGAATGCTGGCGGCAGTACTCAGAACTTCTTCCTCCGCGCAGACAAGGGATATTTTGCACTCACTCAATGTCTTCACGTTTGCCGAGAGCCTTGGCGGGGTGGAAAGCCTGATTGGGCATCCTGCCACAATGTCACATGGTGCACTCACTGCCGAGGAACGCGCCAATCTCGGAATCAGCGACAACCTAGTCCGCTTATCCATCGGGATTGAAGACGCAGAAGATCTGCTGGAGGATTTAGAGCAGGCACTGGACAGTATCTAAACGCCACATCCTGTAATATCGCCTGCCTGCATCAGGGCTTCCCGCATGCAATGAATTGAAACGCTTTCTCCACCGCATTGATTGGGTGGATGATGTAGAACTTTACTACTGCAGAGGCAGTAAGTCGGTCCGTAGATCTTCGATTTCCGCCGACTCACGAAGGGTCGTAATCCAGCCCTGAAGAACAAGGTTCTGCTGGTGTCGGGTGAGGTCACTCAGCATGGTTTCAAACTCGTCGTCCGAGATTTCAGGAGGTTCACTGATAGAGTTCGTACGAATAACATAGGCTCCGTTATCGCCCGTCAGGACCCCGGAATCTTCTCCGGCACTTAGTCCCAAGGCTGCCCCGATAAACTGGTAATCCCGTCCCAATCCACTCACAACAGGGTTATCAAAGGAGATTCCAGAGGCGACCTGAGGACTGGCCCCAAGCGCATCCGCAAGCCCCTCAAATCCGCCAGAATCATAGGCAGACTGCAGTTGATCCACCTGATAGTCACGTTTTCTCTCCAGAGCTGCAAGCTCTCTTACCTGGGTTTCTACCGTCTCTAGCGCCTCGTACCCTGCTGATTCAATGCTGACCACATGCACGAGCAGCGCAACATCATTGAGTTCGATCACAGGGCTGATATCCCCCGTGTCCGCGTCACGCAAAAATGCCTCAATCGCAAAACTTTGTCCAAATCCTGGAATGGCGGTCTGTTCTTCCTGAATCTGCAGAGATTCAATTGCAATACCTCGCCGTTCCGATTCACTGATAAAGTCGCCTTCCTCTTCCGCATAGTAGCGTAAATCTTCCAGAGATTCCTGAAGATTGTTCAGCGTAGCCACCGATACATCAATCGTATACCCTAGTCGAGATAATTGTACATCCACCGATGCCCGATGCGTAACCTCAATCAGATGGAACCCAAAGGTGGTTTCCACGGGGCCAACCAGATCTCCAATGTCAGCTTCAAAAGCGGCCTCCTGGAAAGGTGCCACCATCCTCCCCGGCCCAAACCATCCAAGATCCCCGCCATTCGCACCACTCCCCTGATCATCACTCATCTCAATGGCTACTGCTCCAAAATCTTCCCCCGTCTGGATTCTGCGTCTGGCATCCTGTATGGAAGCACGTGCAGCAGCAGGATCATCATCGGCATTTACGAGGATATGGCGTGCACGGACATGGGTTTCTTCCGCGGGGCGTACAGCTGCAACCTTGATCAATTGTGCCTGACCATTCACAATGATGGGACCGATAATCTCCCCCGCCTGGACTTCGGTGTCCTGCTCAAACAGAATAGCCGATTCATCGGGCGACAATGTAGAGGCACCAACAAAATTATCCGACCAGTTTACGTCGCTGGCAGACTGGGCAAGGAATAAGGAATCATTCTCTGTTTCTGCAAATCCCTGACGCAGCCGCTCAATCTCTTGCATGATTGCCAGTGTGTCTTCCTGGGACGGCAATCTGGAGAGGGAGGCAATCTGGACAGAATAGAGCCGCTCCTTCGCATAATCTTCCCGGTTATCTGAGTAATACTGAGATACATCACGGTCAGTAACGGTGACAAGAGAATCTGGTACATCTGCGTACCTTAGAAAGAAAAATTCAACATCCGCCCGTTTCTGTTCAAGTTCCCACATTGACTTTGCATCGGCCTCGGATACGCGTACGGAAGCTTCCAGAAGCTGATTCAGCCGCTGCTCCCGGCGGTCCAGCCGGATATACTGCTCCAACTGGATGAGCGCCGGTGCCTGTGCCGGATCATCAATCACATTCTGCAGGATCGCACGATTGATCCCCCCCTGACCATCCGAAAAATTCTGCCGCACAATCCAATGGGGGTTCTCACCAAGAATGAGTTCCCGCACCTCCGTGTCACTGACCGTTACCCCGATCTCATCCATCATGTGTTCACGCAGTTTATTTTCCACCAGAGCATTGAACGCCCGCTCCCGCTCCGCCTCCAACTGCTGTGGCGGCACATTCCCGTTATTGCTGCGCCGTACCTGTTCCAGCTGCGCTTCCAGCTGCCGGCTGTAAATCTCCCGGGTGACGGGATCCCCATCCACGACGATCACTTTCCCGAGAGGATCCGTGCCAATCGTGTCAAACACTCCAGAGTCCTGGAGAACCCAGAGACCGCCAAAGGAAATAACGAGAATCCACAGGACGATGCCCGTGTTTTCCCGCATACGATTCATTGTACCCATTGGGGTGATTATGCGTTAGTTCAATACCATAGTTGAGGCTGGAAACCGAGGCGGACCTTCAGGAAATCAGGCCGGTGCAATGGGGTCAACATGCACCATCCTGCGGTCTTTGCGCCCACTTGCGAACCGGACAATCCCTTCCGCGCGGGCAAAGAGTGTGTCGTCGCCCCCCCTGCCAACATTGATGCCCGGGTGGATGCGTGTGCCTCGCTGACGCACGATAATGCCTCCAGCCGAAATATGCTGGCCGGCATAGACCTTCACCCCAAGCATCTTGGGCCTGGAGTCACGACCGTTCTTGGTGGAACCTAGTCCTTTCTTATGTGCCATAGTAACTCTTGTCTATTCTTCAATGGAGAGTGATGAAATTCGGATTTGGGTATACCGCTGCCGATGGCCCTGCTTGACCTTGTAACGCTTGCGGCGTTTTTTCTTGAACACGATGATCTTGTCCCCGCGGACATGCTGAACCACCTCGCCGGTCACCTGTGCACCGGCCACATGAGGACGGCCAATCTTTACGTCTTCCTGGTCCGCAACCAGAAGAACCTCCGGGAAATGAAGGGTGTCTCCCTCCTTGGCCTCCGCCTCATAGGGAATGAAAAGCGTATCTTCTTCGGCAACGCGGTATTGCTTTCCGCTGATATTGACAACTGCAAACATTGATTCTAGTATAAGTGCGCCAATTTGACGCGCAATTTTTCGGTAGCCCACTGTTATGCGTCTAATTTAAATAGGTTCCCAATTTATTCGGATGATACTGACTGACCCATCTACGACGAAGCAGGTGCGTGTCGGCAAAGTGCTCTGCATCGGTCGAAACTACGCAAAGCACGCCGCAGAAATGAACGCTGCCGTTCCGGCGCAGCCGATCATTTTTCTGAAGCCCTCCACCGCACTTATACGCTCGCATGAGGCCATTCGTCTCCCCTCCATGACCTCAAACGTCCATCACGAAGTGGAACTGGTCGCCATGATCGGACTGGGCGGGCGGGATATCCCCCCACAGCGCAGCCTTCATCATGTAACGGCCTATGCAATCGGATTAGATATGACTGCACGGGATTTACAGTCGGAAGCGAAGAGGAAGGGCAAACCGTGGAGTGTGGCGAAAGGGTTTGATACGTTTGCGCCACTCGGAGAACTGGTGCCTGCGGCCGAAATCGGGAATCCCCAGGAACTAACACTGTCGCTCAAAGTGAATGGCACCGTGAAACAGCATGGAACTACGCAGGACATGATCTTCCCGGTTGCGCACCTAGTCTCATACTGTTCTAAAATCTTTACGCTGGAACACGGAGACCTGCTTTATACGGGTACACCAGAGGGCGTGGGGCCGGTTGTCCAGGGGGATCGGCTGGAGGCGACCTGCAGCCGACTGCCGCCCCTTGGGGTCACGGTCGTTTGAGTGCCTGCTCAAACGCCCGGATCGCAGTATCAATGTTTTCTCTACAGAGATCCCGATGAACCGTGGCCCGCAGTGTATTTGGGCCAACTTCCACCATTAGGACTCCCTGCTCATGCAAGCGCCTGAGCAAACGATCAGTTGTGAGTTCTGTATCTGTCAACTGGATCAGCACGATATTCGTAGGGGGCGCAGGAACATGAATGGAAGGAAGGGCGGCCAGCCCGTCAGCCAGACGCTGCGCATGCGCATGATCCTGTTCAAGATCAGCGAGATGATGCTCAAGTGCATAGAGCCCGGCGGCCGCCAGAATACCGACCTGCCGCATTCCTGCCCCCAATTCTTTTCTACGCCGGTGTGCACGCCGGATTGTTTTTTCGGTACCTGCAAACACGGATCCCACCGGGGCGCCCAATCCTTTGGAAAGGCATACGGTTACGGTATCAAAGGAGGCCGCATACTTGTGCACCGGAATCCGGGTGGAAACCGAGGCATTCCACAATCTGGCACCGTCAAGATGGCATGCCAGCCCATGCTCATGCGCACAGTCGGCCAGTTCCTGCAATTCCAGAAGCGGATTCAGCAGCCCTCCGGCAATATTAAGGGTATTTTCCAGACACAGCAGGGTGGAAGTGGATTCCCAGTAATGGCCGTTTCGAAGTGCACCCAGTAACTGGTCTTTCTGGAACCGTCCTCCCTTTCCCTCAATGACATGCAGTGTCACTCCGCTTAAGCTGCTGGCGGCTCCAGATTCGTAGTTAAAGATATGACTCTTTCTCTCCACAATGACCTCGTCGCCGGGCCGGGTATGTACATGAATCCCCAACTGGTTTCCCATCATTCCCGACGGGACAAAGAGTGCCGCTTCTTTGCCGAGAAGCTTTGCAACTGTGTCCTGCAGTACCTCTACGGTTGGATCTTCCCCAAATACATCATCCCCCACCTCGGCAGCTGCCATGGCACGGCGCATTCCCTCGGACGGGCGTGTCACCGTGTCACTGCGCAGGTCAATCATTGCCCATCCCGGGTAATTTCCAGCACCTTCACATGCAGTTCGCCGGCCGGGACCTCAATGACCGCTTCTTCGTCCACAGCTTTCCCCAGGAGTCCCTTCCCGATGGGACTGGTAATCGGAATGCGTCCGCTGGCAACATCTGCTTCGGGTGCAGATACGAGAGTAACGGTCTTTTCTTTACCGGTCTTCAGGTTCGCATAGCGAACGGTAGACAGGATCCGGGCTCTGGAAGCATCGACATCCTCTTCATTCACGAGTCGGGCTTCTGCCAGGGTGTTCTCCATCTGCGCAATATGCGCCTCCAGTTTGCCCTGCGCCTCCTTGGCCGCATCATATTCGGCATTTTCAGAAAGGTCGCCATGTGCACGGGCTTCGGCGATCTCATTTGAGATACGCTTACGTTCCACCGTACGTGCGTGATGGATATCTGCTTTGAGTTTCTTCAGTGCTTTTTCAGTGAGATAAACAGGCATTCATACTCAGATTATTATGGTTATGGTCACCACCCTACACGCCGATTTCCGAGACTGTCTGGAGTCTCTCCGGCCGTAACGGGGGTATGTACCGGGATCTGCTGCCCCAGAATGCGTTTCCCGGCCCAGTAGGCACCGCTCCAGTACGGTTCATCAATTCGTCCGACAGTGACTCCGTCTTCCGGCCAAACGTGCAGAAATTCCTGTGAGCCAAGGTAAATACCCACATGCCTCGGCATACTTGTAGGACGGAAGAATATAATGTCTCCCGGTATGAGGGAACTTCGTTCAACTTCTACACCGAATCCCAGTTGCCGTGCCGTTGAATGCGGAAGCGAAAGTCCCATTATCTGTTCCGCAGCGGCCACTACGAGTCCAGGGGCATCCACGCCTGTCTGGTCTTTTCCTCCTTCCAGATGCGGGGTTCCCTGCCAGGATGCTGCAAAGGCGCGTAGTTCAGATGCAATTGCGGCGGAAGGAATGACTGGACTCACCGACGAAACCGCTTGCAGGGAGGGTGAGTCCTGTGTACGCAGTTGCTGGCTTTGAGAGCAGCCCGCAAGGCAAACCGTACAGAGAAGAATATATACACGCATCGTAGTATATTACCTTGGTGGTAGGTATGAATCTCTGAATTTAGTATCCGAAGATTGAACCTATCCATCTGATAATACACACAGACCGTGAATTCGGTTCATTATTACGTTTTTCCAGGGAGATACACATGATCGTTAATACCATTGAAGAACTGCGTACGACCTATCGTCCGCCTGCGCCAAGGGCGGAACTCAAGGTCCTGGATCACCTGGATATCCACTGCAGAAAGTTCATTGCACTCTCTCCATTCTATGTCATCAGTTCCGCACGCGCCGATGGACGGGCGGATGCTTCGCCGCGTGGGGACCCCGCCGGGCTCACTGGCGCATATTCCAGACGATAAGACATTATTGCTGCCTGATCGACCGGGGAACCGCCAGATGGACACATTGATGAATCTTGTTGAACGCCCATATGTAGGCCTGCTCTTCTTCGTACCCGGCTTCACGGAGACATTGCGTGTCAACGGACAGGCAGAGATCTCCATTGATCCGAAGTTGCGTGCGCCGCTTGCGATCAAGGGAAAACTGCCCATCTCAGTTCTCAAGGTGACGGTTGAAGAGGCATTCCTCCATTGCGCAAAAGCATTGATTCGGGCACGTCTCTGGGATTCAGAAGCCCGGATGGAACGCTCATGCTATCCAACCTACGGGCAGGTATTGGCAGATCAGATTGCAGGTGCGAATGTCCGTGAGATTGATGCCGGCGAGGCGGACAGTGCCCGCAACGAACTCTTTTAGGGACTTGTATAGTGAGAATTGGAAGCGTCAATTCCTGATCATAATTTCACAGGAACAATCTGCCCCCCTGCGTGTATACGGGGAATTCATACCCTGTATATCACTTATTAATTCTATCATGCCATACCCCGAACATCTTGTATCTCCGATGCGTCAGGAACTCACCCGATTCGGCTTGGAGGAGTTGCGAACCGCCGAAGAGGTAACGAGTGCATTTGACATGACCTCCGGCCAGACAATGCTGCTGGTGGTAAACTCTGTATGCGGCTGCGCGGCAGCCATGGCACGCCCCGCGGTTGGCTTAGCTATGCAGAATAAGACGCAGCCAGACCGGGCGGTGACGGTATTCGCGGGGCAGGACCTCGCGGCGACCACTGCTGCAAGGGATTTGCTGGTCGGTATTCCTCCCTCCTCCCCGTTTATGGCCTTGATCAAGGGTGGTGACGTGATGTACGTTATTGAACGCAGACACATCGAGGGGCGCAGTGCCGAAGCAATTGCAGTGGATTTGATCCAGGCATTTGATCGGTTCTGCGGAACGGATCAGACCGTAGAAGACGGACCTGAGAGCCCCGATACAACAGGGACGGATGCCGAGAGCCCGCTTTCGTCTTCATTCCGTTCCATCATTCGGTAACTGAATTTTGAGTATTGCCTGATTTATCCAGATCAATACAGACGCTATCTGAATATCCGTCCGAAAATCTATCTATACTGGGGATGTTCATGTCTGGATACTAAAGATGTAATCTGTACCGGTATGGAGTTGGATCCAAAACAATAAGGGATGATCTGCATTGGTTGTGATCTGGAAAGAGGCAGGGGCAGGTCTAAATTCCAGAAAATAGAATATATTTAAATCAGATGGAACACAAGGTCGTGTAGCCAGTTAAGGGTACTTAATACGTTCCATTGCAGTCGGTTCACGGTCTATTTCTGAGACTTAATCAGAGGCAGTTTCAGGGAACCGTTTACCCCGAAATGAATTTAAGCAGTTATGCCGAAACAGAATAAAGCGGATCTCCCATCGTCCACTGAGGAAGAGGTGTATGTCTTTGCTCTCTTGGAGCAGATGGGTTGTTCTGGCAAAGAGGCGGTTGCGTTCACCAAATCCTTATTCAACATGTTGTCTA
>JAJEFL010000109.1:0-38728 GCA_022820435.1 Rhodothermales bacterium | reverse complement strand
CACTGACGCTTCGCGCAGAGGTGACGACCGGGATGCTGGGGGCGGACTACCGCTGGAGCACAGGATGGCTGGCAGGCGTGCTCTTTGCGCACAGTCAGGGAGACGGATCGTTTGAGATGAAAGAGGAATCGGGAGAGATCACGTCCGCATTGACGGGGATCTATCCGTATGTGTCGTATACGCGTGCAGGATGGGAGGTGTGGGCGAGTGCAGGCGCGGGACGCGGCAATACCGAGGTGCTGGAATTAAAAGGGGACCTGACCTCCCGCTTTGGGGCACTGGGCATGCGGGGCATCCTGGCACAGGGCAGCACAACGCGTCTGAACTACCATGGCGATATTCTGGTGACCGATGCCGAGATCGACGCGCACGACATCACGGCCGAGGTGTACCGGATTCGTGCCGGTCTGGAAGCGAGTACACAGATCACCGGCGGGATCCGTCCCTATGTGGAGGCAAATGTACGGCAGGATGGCGGGAGTGCGGAAACGGGAACCGGACTGGAACTGGGGGGCGGCGTGCGGTTTGCAAACCCGGCGTGGCACCTGCGCGGTGAGGTGCGCACGCAGGGACTGGTGATGCATACCGCGGACGGATTTACCGAATGGGGGTTCTCAGGATCTCTGCAGATGGGCCGAACGGCGGAAGGCCTGATGATGCGTCTGCGTCCATCGTGGGGACGCGAGCAGGGGATGTCCATGTACCGGCAGCAGACGATCCTGGATGCCATACCGATGGGCATGAATGCTCACCGGACGGAACTGGAACTGGGGTACGGGATCCCGTGGAAAGAGGGGGCCGCGCGGTCCGTGATGGGGGTGACCCAACTGCCGCAGGGAAGGATGTACCGGCTGGGCGGCGAACTGCGTCCGCGGGAGCGGCTGTACCTCTCGGTCTTTGGGTTGGTACATGGACGTGAAACCGCACTGGGGGATATCGGCGTGAATGTGCAGGGGACGCTTCGGTATTAGACGACTGCAAAGTCTTTGTCGTTTTCGGAAATGATTTCGTCCGGCAGAAGACTGTCTAGCGACAGCATGCGTGGAATTTTCATTCGTTGAATTGCTGATTGGAGAGAGGCCAGAAGAACGCTTCATAAGCTGCATCGGCCATCAACCCTCGAATTCCCCGAAAACGTTCGTACTCATCTCTTGTCGGGTAAACACGGTTCGTGAGCAGGATCACCCAGATCTCCGAGTCAGGATCAATCCACATCGAAGTGCCTGTGAAGCCGGTGTGACCATAACTCCGTGCCCCAAAATATAGGCCCGCAGAGGAGGGTTCATCATTCAGATTCCGGGTATCCCAGCCCAATGCACGCGTACTCAATGAAGAATCAACGACCGCAGTAAATAGGTCAATCGTGCGAGACTGGAGAAATGCCCGCCCGTCAAGAGAGCCCCGCTGCACCATCATCCGGGCAAATTGGGAGAGATCAATCGCCGTAGAGAAAAGTCCGGCATGACCGGCAACCCCGCCTAACGTCCAGGCGGTCTCGTCATGAACCTCTCCCTGGATCAAACGATTCCGGAAGTAATCGTCCAGTTCCGTCGGCACAACCGCAGGGTCGGACTCCCCCGTGCCGCGAAAACCGGTTGACTTCATCCCCAGTGGATCAAAAATATTTTGGGTACACCACTGATCAAATGGCTCGCCGGTGATTTCTTCAATGACCAGTGCAAGTGAAATCATGCCAAAGTCGCTGTAACGATATTCCTCCCCGGGTTCGGTCAAAAGTTCAGCAGAGAGGATTGACTCCAGAACAGCCTCACGTGTGATGATTCCATCCTGATAGAATGGATGCCACGCAGGCAGCCCACTCGTATGGGTCAAAAGATGTCGTATCGTGACAGATTGCCGCTCCGATGTGTTGAATGCATCCAGATAACGGGACACAGGGGCTTCTATATCCATCTGCCCCCGCTCATAGAGAATCATAGCGGCAACAGTTGTGGAAACGACTTTGGTCAGGGAAGCCAAGTCAAAGAGCGACTTCGGCAGCATACGCTGTCTGGAACGATAGGTATACGAACCATAGCCGGTCATCTTGACAATTTCAGATCCCTTCCCCACAGAGATCACCGCACCGGGAAAAGCCCTCGCATGGATATACTCAAAGATCAGGGAATCCATGCGTACAAGAGCATTTGGATAAACAACCGTCGGTGAATCCAGTTTAGAGATGGATGGCTGGATCGTGGGTACGTTAACAGGCTCTGGATCCAGCGATCTCTGGATTACCGTTTCTCTGGAAGATTGGCAGGCCCCCAAGACCAGGAGCCCGAAAATAAGAAAACGAGGATTCCAGCGAAATGAGTCTTTCATGGTTTATCAGCGTAGTAGCGCTATATTTCGGTTCATTTTAGGTTAAAAACCCAGACATTATGCCAAAGATAACAATCCCGGAGCATGGGAGTTTTGAAGTGGAGCAGGGACAGCGGCTCGTCAATGCGTTGCAGGCACATGGAGTCAATCTTGGCCATCGCTGTGGCGGTTACGCACGCTGCACGACCTGTCGCGTAGAGTTTATTGACGGGGAGCCGGGGATCATTTCCCGGGCGGAGAAGGACAAGTTAAAAGCAGGTGAATTGCTTGGGGAGGTTCGCCTCGCATGCCAGATCCTCGTAGAGGAGGATATGACACTCAAGCCGCTGATGATGGTTGAGGAAATGGGCTGGTCTGACCCAGGCCCACCTCCCGAAGAGACCGTCACGCCAATCCCCGACTGGATTGAAAATTCGCTGGATGAGACATGAATCGGGGATCATTGTGCTAGATTGAAATTTGAATCTTTATTTGGTGATTATGTAGTTAAAGATTATTTTCTATAGCGATTTCTCCAACAAACGTTGTACATTGGTCACTCAAATACGCATAGATGTTACGATAGTAATGGTAGAACAGAACAATTTTAGCACAGACAGCTTTCATCGGCCGGAGGGTTACATACTTAGCAAGAAACAATTTTCACTAGTTTTATGGTCAAACTACGACTGATCAGATGCCCCAAAATGTTGAGTCTACACTGAATACAGTACTCGGTCAATTGCTTTGTTCAAGGCATCCACGATGGATACTAGATCAAACGCTTTTCATCGAATGTACGGACATTATTCTCGAAAATAGAGCCGCCCGAATAGATCTTCTGGTTCATCCGACTGGTGGCCAGCCCGTGGCTGTTGAAACCGAATTCAAGGCAGGCCCTCAAGTGGAGGGGGAAGCCAAAGCGCGCTTGAAAAAAACAATGAAGAGCAATGGGGAAAGAATCGAATGTGCCATTGCAGTAGCTATGCCGCCTGAACTTAGACAATCTCAAATAAGATTGGAGGAGTGCGAGCTGAAGTACTGTGTTCAGCAACTTAACGAACATGATGACTGTGTGCGATGGCCCGACACCGATTGGCTTACAGGTGGAGTAGATCAACTGACAGATGCAATTGAGTACGTATCCCTATCCGAGCGCAGACTGCAGATTGGCGTAAACACATTGGAATCTACCGTATCAACTGTATCTGAACTACTGAGACGAGAAGCAAGTGAGTCTATTCTGGCGAAAATTGGCCAGATTCTACACCAAGCACCTTCTGAACAGACAGTTCGAATGGCAGTTGCCATATTGATCAACGCTGTGGTCTTTCACTACAACATTGAGGGGCAAAAAGGTGTACCGAATGCGGTGACATATGGAAAAGAGGATTTTTTGAAATCTAATATTCACGACACTTGGAACCAAATACTACAAATTAACTATTGGCCGATTTTTAGTATTGCGCAGGAGATTTTGCAGTGTATCCCTACACGTCTGACTTCCATAGTCTTTAGACAAATCAGCCACGGCGCTGAAAAATTAGTCTCGCTTGGATCAAGTACGTTCCATGACCTTTCTGGACGTATGTTTCAGACATTAATCTCTGATCGAAAGTTTTTGGCCACGTTCTACACGCTACCTGAATCTGCCAAGCTTCTGGCAGACTTAGCGGTTGATCGTATAGATGTGGATTGGTCTGACGGTAAGGCTATTTGCGATCTTCGGATAGCAGACTTTGCATGCGGAACGGGGGCACTACTCTCTGCCGTGCAGCGGGAGATTTACCGAAGATTCCGGCGTACAGGTGGCGATGATGCTACAATTCATCAAAGTGTGATTGAGCAGACACTCATTGGCTCAGACATCATGCCTGCAGCCACACACATTACGGCATCCATGTTATCCAGTCCTCATCCTCAAGTGACTTACGAAGCATCAAAGGTACACACGCTACCATATGGTAAAAATTCAAGAGATCTTGTTTCCATTGGAGCGTTGGATTTGCTTGATGGAGATTACGTGCCAACAATTTTTAACACTGCACCTCAATCCCGCCGCATGGAGGGGCGTCAGACAACCGAAGAAGTTGATTCAAACAGCGAATTCAAAATACCCGATGGCTCATGTGATCTTGTCATCATGAACCCTCCATTTACCCGCCCAACAAATCACGAAATAGCTAATGTGCCTGTGCCATCTTTCGCAGGTTTCGGGACGACCTCTTCGGAACAGGAAGCAATGTCTATCAAACTAAAGAGAACAGCGCCCAAGATCAAGAAAAAGCGTAATGGACAATTTGGCAACGGCAACGCTGGCCTCGCATCAAATTTCATGGACCTTGCTCACGCAAAACTGAAACCAGGCGGCATCATGGCAATGGTATTACCGTTTTCTTTTGCTACGGGTGCATCTTGGAAGAATGCGCGTCGAATGCTTGACAAGTGTTACGATCAAATTCGGATCATCGCCATTTCTGCTAACGGTACAGAAGATAGATCCTTTTCTGCAGATACAGGTATGGCGGAATGTTTATTGATCGCAACCAAGATCAAGGGAAAATTATATGACAAAGATATATGGGGGGGGGCAGAATTTTCGTCACTCCCCTCGCGCCCTACTACATTTCTCGAGGTAAGACACTGTGTCGACCGTATCTGGCGTGATCAAGAATTTCAAGATTCTATCCTGGATGCTGGAGGTGTTGGGATCAAGGATAAAAGCGTACTTGAAACCGCACGCAAACTCCGTGGTGGCGTTCTTGCATTACCTAGAATTGCGAAAGGGATACCTATCCGCATGGTGCTTCTTGGGGAAATCGCTGATCGTGGGCTATTGGGAAGGGATATCAGTGGCAAAGATCGGGGCCCTTTTGATGTCCGCTCAATAAATGAAGGCGAAGTCCCTACGTATCCTATCTTGTGGAGTCATAACTGTGAGATAGAGCGATACTTAATTGTACCACCTGATAAATGTGGTGATGTACGCCCAGGATTCAAGGTAAAGGCTGATGGTATTTGGAAAAAACTAAACGGATCAAAACTACATAGCAATCTTGATTTTCGACTAAACTCACAGAGTCTCTCCATGTGTATGACACCTGAACCATGCATCGGCGGACGTGCCTGGCCGAATGTAATTACCCGTAAGGACTATGAAATCCCCTTATTACTCTGGGCGAATTCTACATTGGGTCTTTTAATGTTTTGGTACTGCGGAACACGTCAACAACAAGGGCGATCTGTACTTAGTATCTCACGTCATCCAAACTTGCCCGTTCTTGACGTACGGACACTGACAAAGAAGCAACTTGAGAAGTGCCAAGCGTTGTTTGATATATTTAAAGAGCGCACGTTTCTGCCTGCCAATGAGGCATACCGTGATCCGGTGAGAAAAGACCTGGATACTGAACTTTTCAAAATGCTTGCATTGGGCAAGGAAATGGGCGACTCTTTGCACGAAGGGCTTGACCTATTTCGGCGAAAATGGTGTTCCGAGCCGAGCGTTCACGGGGGGAAATCTACACATCCAAAGAACTGAATACCCAAAAAACAGTTTACCATCTTCATAATTTGACCTGAAAACCTGCTGATTCCGGGTCACAGTTTTGAAGATGGGTTAAAGCCAAGTTTAACCGAACCATGAGCCTTTTGTGTATTCAGATGAATTTGCCCACCTGGCAGTGGATGTATGGTGTTAAGCCCGGCCTCTTCATGCAAGAGTGAGATAGAAACATTATATTGCCTGAGTTTCAAATCCTGAAAGCGCAGTTCTTCTCTGGGAGGCAGCTGTGCGAAAATTGGGGAGTAATGAGAAAAATGATCTGTCTGCCCCAGGCGGGTACCCTCGCTTGCCTGATCGGCAGTGTTTTATTCGCATCTGCGGGGATGGCGCAGGGCACCGCTGCCTATGAACTCACCTTTACATCAACATGGACCACTGACACACACCCTGCGGGCTATCCACCCAATCCTCATTTTTCCGGAATGATTGGGGGGACACATAATGATGCCGTTCAGTTTTGGAGTACGGGAGAAGTCGCAAGTGATGGAATTAAGTCCATGGCTGAACTCGGTGCAAAAGGAACGTTTCGAAGCGAAATCAACCGCACTAAAGAGGCGAATAATGCAGATGCGATCATTGATGGGCGTGGTTTAGGACGTCCTCCAACCTCTGCAAAAACGACATTCAACATTCGCCCGCCGTGGAACCTGGTCACGGTTACATCCATGCTGGCTCCCAGTCCAGACTGGTTTGTCGGCGTTTCCAGTCTGAATCTGCTGGATGAGAATAAGAACTGGATTGACACACTGGTGGTAGATTTATATGTCTACGATGCAGGAACAGACAGTGGCTCCAATTATACCTCCCCGAATCAGGCCACCAATCCAAGACAGAAAATCAAGCGCATAGAGGAGCCGCCATTCCTTGTTGACGGCGAAGTCAGACCCGTCGGAACATTTCGCTTTGAGTTGAAGACCGTTCAACTTCCCGCTGAAGGCTACTTCAGTGTGAATGGAACGAAGATTCTGGGGTGGAATGGTCAGTCAGTCGTCCCAAAAGGGATGGGACTTGGAGGATGGTTACTGCCAGAAGGTTATATGCTCCACATCTCAACCCCAGGGACAGACGGACCTACCGGGATACGAAATCAGATGGCTGAACTCATCGGTGAGACAGATACGGAGGCCTTCTTCGATCTGTTCACAGAGAAATATGTACAGGAGAAAGATATCGCTGCCATCAAAGAGTGGGGATTTGATCATGTTCGCCTCCCCTTTCATTATCGTCTGTTCTATAATCCTGAAATAGATGTGTGGAATGAGGAGGGGTTTGAACTGCTGGACACCTTTCTTGCGTGGTGCCGGAAGTATGAACTTGCAGTCCTCCTTGATATGCATGCCGCTCCAGGGGCACAGAGTGAGGGAGGGATCGCAGATAGTGACGGGGAAGCCCGGCTTTGGACCGAACCCGACAAATACTGGCCGCAAACCGTTAAGATCTGGCGGGAAATCGCACGCCGCTATAACGATGATCCCGTCATTATGGGATATGATCTGATTAACGAACCGGTGGTGCCCAGCGAAATGGCAGCAGATTTAGCCGAGTTGTATACGCGCATTATCAATGCAGTCCAACCCATCTCCCCCAATCATCTGTTCTTTCTTGAAGGAAATTTCTGGGCGACATCGTTTGACGAACACCTGCGGGAGATTCCGAACCTTAGAGAAAATATCGTCTATACATTCCATCATTACTGGAAGGGGGTGGATCAGGGAGCAATCCAGTACCTGCTCAGCCTCAGGCGCGAAGATCAGGTTCCACTCTATCTAGGGGAAACAGGCGAGAACTCCAATTCATGGTTTTATGCCCTGACAAGGTTGGCAGAGGAGCATGAGATCGGGATCAACTGGTGGACACACAAAAAAATTGAGACGACGACCAGTCCGCTCAGTTCTCCGTTTGCGCCGGGTTACGAGGATGTAATCAAGTATTGGCGCAAAGAAGGCCCCAAACCCGCCGCCGATGCAGCATCCCGATCCCTTTTGGCAATGGCACAAAATCTGGAACTGGATTCTGCCAGAGTAAATCATGGTATCCTGGCTGCATTCTTTGATCCTGAGTTTGGAACGAAGCAGAAACCGTTCAAAAAGCATGAACTCCCCGGTATCGTGAACGCAGCTGACTATGATATAGGAAATCAGGGAATCGCATACAATGACACGGACCACTGGGCCACTGCGGGCAGCCCCGGGGGGGGCAACAGTGGTACGAAATATCGAAATGACGGCGTGGATATTCAGATATCTACAGACCCTGAGGGGTTTGAATACAATGTCGGATGGACACAGCGTTTTGAATGGATGGAATATACCGTAGACATTCTGGAAGACGGAATCTACGAAATCGATATCCGGGGTGCAAGTAATACTGGAGGGACTCGAACCGGAGCAGATATAATCCTTTCCATGGATGGTGAGCGCATCGGAGAAGTTGAAATTGGCAATACCCGAGACTGGCAGAACTGGGTGACCCGTCAGGCCCGTACGCCCGAGTTAAAGACCGGGAGCGGACGTATTCTCAGAGTGACTTTTGCAGATCAGGACGTGAATATCAATCGGATGACCTTCCGTAAGGCGGCCGCGGTGAATGTAGAACCTGAGCGAAGGATCATCGAATCGGAACTGATTGCAACCTACCCGAATCCGTTCACCGATGAGGTGAATATATCGTTCTCTACCCCGGAACTGGTCTCCGTTTCCGCAGTGCTGTACGATGTGCTTGGTCGTCAGGTATTTGAATCAGAAAACGCCTCGTATCATGCCGGGAATCATGAATTTACACTGGCTCCAGATCTGGCACCGGGGGTGTATATCCTGCGGCTGCAACTCACAGGGGCGCAGGATCCCCAGATGTTCACACAGCCCCTGATCGTCGGAGGCAGATAGCATCAGTCCATTTTCCAGACTGGAACGCAAGGACATGCATCGGATGCCGAAAATATGCTGCCCCTGCCGCTTTGCCGGTATAGGCATCTGTCCGAGTCAACGATGGTGATTTACCGGGATCCAGGAATGCATTCGTAATAGGAGCGGCCGGTTACATACCCTGGGAATCTGACTCAGAAAGTCAGGGACAGTGTTCCAGGATAATCGGGGATTGATCGTATGCATTTGAATTTTGCAGTATATCATGGCAGTTTCATCCCCTTGCGGTGAATGCGGGACATTGTACGTACAAGAAGAGTCCCGTCTGGGTCAAAAGAGACCATTTCCACAGCGGGGCTTGTTTTTTGTACTCTGTCAGATTGCTCCCTAGGAGTATATCCTGTGGATTGACTTGATCGCAAGCGCGTTCAACCTGGAAATTCCCGAACTTTGGTCTCCAGGATTGAAAATTATGACGAACCTGTGTGAATTACTGCATACACTACCCCAGTACCAATTACTCAGAGCGGTGGAGGATGAAGCCCAAAACCGGCAGTTGGATGTATATGCGATTGGGGGATTCGTTCGGGATGCACTTCTGGGGCGCTCAACGACCGATATGGATTTTGTCACACTGGGGAAAGGATCGGGGATCAAATTAGCCCGCGCAGTCAGTACGCGTCTGGGCGGCTCGGTCGCTCATGTCTATCCCAATTTTGGAACGGCTGCGGTTCGTGTGAAAGATACGACCCTGGAGTTTGTCGCCGCGCGGCGGGAGAGTTACCGGAAAGATTCTCGCAAACCCATTGTGGAGGATGGCACGCTTGAGGATGATCTGCTGCGTCGGGATTTTACGGTGAATGCACTGGCGATCAGCCTCACTGGAAAAGAGTCCTTTGGAGAACTCCTGGATCCATTCGGTGGACTGATGGATCTGAATGCCGGCAGGCTCCGAACACCGAGGCCTCCGGATATTACGTTTGCAGATGACCCCCTGCGGATGATCCGGGCTGCCCGGTTTTCAACTCAGTTAGGGTTTCACATTGATGAGGAGACAAGACAGGGAATGAAGCAGGAAGCGAAACGTCTGGGAATTGTGAGCCAGGAGAGGATTACCGATGAATTGCATAAAATTATGGCCGGCGCAACCCCCTCTACGGGCTTGAAAATTCTGGAAGAAACCGATCTCCTGCGTGAATTTTTCCCCGATCTGAGTGCGCTCAGAGGTGTCGATACGGTGGCAGGACAGCGCCATAAGGATAACTTTTATCACACCTTGCAGGTGGTTGAGAATGTGGTGGAAACGGCACCGCCGGATAAATACTGGCTTCGCTGGGCAGCACTGTTGCATGATATTGGAAAGCCGCGAACCAAACGATTCATCCCCGGCAGCGGATGGACTTTTCATGGCCACGAAGACCGTGGATCAAGGATGATTCCCAAACTCTTCAGGAAACTGCGCCTCCCGGCAGATGAGCGGATGGCGTATGTCAAAAAGCTGGTGGCCCTGCATCACAGGCCGGTTGCCCTCGTCGATGATGAAGTCACCGATTCCGCGGTCCGGCGACTGCTGTTTGATGCCGGTGAAGATCTGGATGACCTGATGATTCTGGTTCGAGCAGATATCACCTCCCGTAACCCGCAGCGCGTACGACGTTATCTACGTGCGTTTGATTTGGTGGCCCGTAAGTTTGAGGAGGTGGAAGCCAAGGATCAACTGCGGAATTTTCAACCGCCACTCGGAGGGAAAGAAATCATGGAGGTGGTGGGGATCAAAGCCGGCGTGGCGGTCGGTATTATTAAACACGCGGTCCGTGAAGCGATTCTGGACGGGAAAATCCCGAATGAACACGATGCCGCATTTGCGTTGATGATGCAAATCAAAGAGGACGCACTGCGCCGGGCCAAACTCTATGAAGAGGTCGTGCTGTCCATGCATGTAAGCGAGCGGCCCGCGGCCCACGCCTTAAAGCAGGCAATCATGACGGGAGATATTCCCGAAGATTATCCTGCGGCGCTGGAATACCTGACCTCCATGAAAGCACGGCTACTCGCCTGATACATTTGGGCGTACATCCCAGATCAGCATCTGCTCAATGTTGGCATAGTCCTCCTCGCCATCAGAATCCGTAAAGGAGTAATCCCCAAGCATGGTGCGAGCCATTGGACTCAGTCGCTGCCAGAGAATTCCCTCCTGATCGTGGAACTCATCAGGGAACGGACTGGGAACCTCATAATTGGGATGATAGGTCTTATACGTCTTATGCGCCTGATAAATAGCGGACCGGCGCGCCCCGGGTTCCGAGACACTAGATCCCGTTACTTCAAAGGGGGTCACGGTGATCGTAGCGATCACCGTACCATCCTCAGCTTCTTCATATTCCGGGCGCATGACCTCAAAATCCAAAGGCTTGGGGTATGCGCTCCGTTCGTCAAAATCAACCATTTTTCCTCTGTTGAAAATACTTCTACCCGTACACACATGCATAGGTTCGCTTTTTATCCACAGACAAGGGCGATTTTCTGGTGAATTCAATGTGTGATCCTGTGCGATCCTGTGGATAGAGTAAACAGGCTTGAAATAATGACATTTGAATCCGAAAAAATCTCAACAGGGCGAAAATATTGGCTTGATGACCTCTCATTTCCCGAAATTTGGGCAAAGAAATTTTTTTGCCCAAATTGGAACCAAAGGTTTAATGGCATTTATACTTTTTTTCCTTATTTTGTCGGAGAATCGGGACACTGTCCCAATTACTATAACCTCATGTCAACTTACTTATTGCACTAGATCTTACCATGAACTCGTCGTCTGCCAAATCTAAATCATCGTCTGCCGCTTTCCACAAGGGCCTTAAGATTGAACGTGTTTTCTCCACGGAGGGAATGAACGCGCTGGATTCAACCGAGTGGGAGAAGCGGGATGCCGCAATCAAGAATCCTCAGGGAGAGTCCGTATTTGAGCAGAGAGATGTAGAATTCCCGAAAGACTGGAGTGCTCTGGCAACGAATGTGGTTGCGTCAAAGTACTTCTACGGAGATCTGGCCAAGACCCATATGGAGCCGGATGAGGGAGGACGTGAGCATTCCCTGCGCCAGTTGATCTACCGCGTGACGCGGACCATTGCGGACTGGGGATACAAGCAGAACTATTTTTCCAGTCGGGAAGATGCAGACCGGTTCCATGATGAATTGACCTGGCTGTGTGTGCATCAGTATGGGGCCTTCAATTCACCGGTGTGGTTCAATGTCGGCCTGCATGACCGCTATGGCGTAAGAGACTCTGGAGGCCGGACGATCTGGGGCTGGGATGCAAAAAAGCAGGGGATTGTGGATGTTGATCCCTATGAGTATCCTCAGGGATCAGCCTGTTTCATCATCTCTGTAGAGGATTCCATTGACGACATATGGCAGTTAATGTCCGAGAGTGCACGGCTGTTCAAGTTTGGATCAGGTGTCGGGGCAGACTGGTCGACGCTTCGGTCCACACATGAAAAATTATCGGGGGGGGGCGTACCCAGTGGACCGGTGAGTTTTATGCGCGTGCAGGATGCAACCGGCGGAACCATCAAGAGCGGAGGGAAAACACGCCGGGCTGCAATTATGCAGACACTGAAGATCTGGCATCCTGATGTGGAGGAATTTATCAATTCAAAGAAAGAAGAAGAGAAAAAAGCCTGGGCGCTGATTGAGCAGGGGTACGATGGATCCTTCAACGGCCCGGCCTATGGCTCGGTGGCATTCCAGAATGTGAACCAGTCAGTGCGGCTGAATGACGAATTTATGAACGCGGTAGAAACGGGGACTCCGTTTGCACTTCGCAAAGTGACCACCGGAGAGGTGGTCCGACAGGTGGATGCCAATATGCTTCTGGATCAGATCTCCCAGGGAACCTACATCTGCGGTGATCCAGGGGTGCAATACGAAGATATCATCCAGAAATGGCACACCTGCAGTGTCACCGGCCCCATCAACTCCAGCAATCCCTGCTCAGAGTACATGTTTCTGGACAATTCCGCGTGTAATCTGGCTAGCCTGAACCTGCGCAAGTTCCAGGAAGAGGATGGATCGTTTGATGTAGAGCGCTTCCGGGCCGCGGTTCGAATCTACATTACCGCAATGGAAATCATTGTGGATAACGCAGGGTATCCGAGTGAAAGCATTGCCAAAAACAGTCATCTGTTCCGCCCACTGGGACTCGGTTTCGCCAACCTGGGTGCACTCCTGATGGCAATGGGACTTCCCTATGACAGCAATCAGGGCCGTGCAGTTGCGGGTGCCATTATGGCCATCGAACATGCAGAGGCGTACGCCCGGAGTGCAGAGATCGCAGCCAATCCCAAGATCGGCCCCTTTGCCGGCTATGAAGAGAATCGTGAGAGCATGCTCAAGGTGATGCGCATGCACCGCGATGCTGCGAGTGAGATTGATGAAAGCTGCCCGGAATATCTGTTACATGCTGCGGAAGAGTCGCTAGACCGAATGGTGTCACTCGGTGAGAACTATGGCTACCGCAACTCACAGGTCACTGTGCTTGCTCCGACCGGAACGATTGCCTTTATGATGGACTGTGACACCACCGGGATTGAGCCGGATATTGCGCTCGTAAAATATAAGTTGCTGGCCGGGAAGGGAGATGGCACACTCAAAATTGTCAACCGCACTGTACCCGAAGCACTCACGCGTTTAGGATACGGTGAAGAGCAGATTAAGAAAATACTGGCGTACATTGACGAGAATGACACGATTGAGGGAGCACCCGACCTGAAAGAAGAAGACCTCCCCGTCTTTGATTGCGCCTTCAAGCCTTTTAACGGGACGCGCAGCGTACACTTCATGGGGCATATCCGTATGATGGCCGCCTGTCAGCCCTTTGTATCGGGTGCGATCTCCAAGACCGTAAATATGCCCGAAGATGTTACCTCCGAAGAAATTGGAGATGCCTATATGGAAGGCTGGCGCCTAGGATTGAAAGCTCTGGCCATCTACCGCGAAAACTCCAAGCGCAGTCAGCCTCTGTCCACCTCCGAGGGAGGGAACACAAAGAATGCTGTGTCGGGAGACGGACTGCCGACGGAAGCCGAAATCGTTCTACCCCAGGTCACCCGCAAATCTGTACGTAAGCGTCTGCCGGATGAGCGAAATTCCTATACACACAAATTTAGCGTCGGAGGACACGAGGGATACCTGCATATAGGACTCTATCCAGATACAGGGCAGCCAGGTGAAATCTTTATCACGATGGCAAAAGAAGGCTCAACGATATCGGGACTGATGGATGCTTTTGCCACGAGTATCTCCATCGCCTTGCAGTACGGAGTGCCACTGGAAGATCTATGCTCTAAGTTTAGTTACATGCGCTTTGAACCGAGCGGATACACGAACAACCAAAGGATTCCAACGGCCTTGTCTATCATGGACTACATCTTCCAGTACCTCTCTCTCAGGTTTTTGAATGCATCGGTCATGGCAGAAGATCTGAAGGATGCCGTTCAGGATATGGAGGCAGAGGCGCAGGTACGTTGGGACATAGCCGAAATAAAGGAAATCCCGCCGCAGTCGGAGCCAGTACCCGTGAACGTTCCCCAGATGGCGGAGGCAGTTGGGGAGATGGAAACCGTGAATTTTGAAAACGGCACGTACCAGAATCAGGACGATGCACCGATTTGTTCGGACTGCGGGGCAATCACAGTACGCAGCGGTGCCTGCTATGCCTGCTTGCAATGCGGAAGTTCCAGTGGGTGTGGATAAATAGAATAACCCTCTGCACGCATGGATTAGAGAGCTTATGTGCTTGTTCAAGCGGGCTTGTCAGGGTGTGTACCGCCACTTAAGTAGTGAATGCCTTGGTGCAGCATCCGTGAGTTGGACACGCCGTAGTAAATGCTGTGTGCAGTAATGGGGGGGGGGCCGACAAGCGAAAAATATACAATATGCTGGCGATGTCATGCACCAACTCAAACGTCTCACTCCCAGAACAAACGGCGAAGCACTAGACCAGTACTTCACTAAACTCAAAGTCGTACAACGCTGCCTTAACGAGTTAAGAAATCTGTCCGATTATGACCTCGTGATAGAGCCGTCTGCGGGGAGCGGTGCGTTTCTGAACGCAATTGAGCATAAAAACAAGGTCGGTCTCGACATAGATCCGCAACACAAGGCCGTTGTGCTGGCGGACTGGTTTGAATATGACGTACCCGACAGGTACAACAGTGTACTGGTTGTAGGTAATCCGCCATACGGCCGATACCATAAGTTGTCATCTGCTTTTATTCAGCGGGCGATGTCATTTGAGAATGTTCAGACGATTGGCTTCATACTCCCGAATGTCTACCGGAAGCACACGCGGCAGCGTATCATCCCGCCGCACTGGCGCATTGTGTCCATTACAGACCTAGGCCGAGACTGCTTCACACTCAATGGCAAAGACTACCATGTACCCACTAGTTTTTTTGTACTGGATCAGTCAGAGGGGCCGGATTTACGAGTGCAGCATCCGCTGAACGTTACAGGCACCAGGGATTTTGACTTTGCAACATCAAGAGACTTTGACCTGTTCGTGTTTGGTGCCTCACCGAAGCGGGTGATCACGGACCCGGCACCGAATAACCGAGGACATTATCTGAAAGCCAAAATCCCTTTGCCGACGCTGATAGAACGAATCAAGAGGGTGGACTGGAATGGCAATTCCTGTGCGAATGGGGGCGTATACTGGCTGACCAAGCACGAATTTGCGGAGCAATATGACAGGCATTATGCGTCACGCTGAATTAGATCGGTCCATACGGTTCGTTCCTGCCGAACCTGAAAGTTTCCGCCGGGCTGCCCCAAATATGCACAGGATAGGAACACGGTTCACAGATTTCGCACGGGAAGCAATGGAGAGTGCTGTTTTACCGCATTACCCGCGTGGTCACTCCGCAGTACGACCGAAACTATATCGGCAAAAATAATCCCGTGAATATCATGAGCCTGCACACTGAACAATGCCCCGAATCAACCAAAGAACTGAACATGAAAAATCAAAAAAGTCCCCGATTTGCAAGGAGAAAGGCACCGCATTCTTCAACTTGTCAACCGATACACTCCTCGCCCACTGACATGATTTCTCAAATGAAAAGATTGGAAATAGCCTCAAAGGTTGAAATTTCTGGCTTAACCGCTGTGATGTGGACTTTCTTGCATGACCATCAAATGATCTGTATAAATTAGTTGAATTTCCATGAGACGTACTTTGCTGAACCGATGAACCAGAAATACGAAAAATTGAAGACCCTGCTCAAGGAACTCTTCCAGCTTGACCAGCCCGATCTTGACTTCGGGCTCTACCGGATTATGCACGCAAAGAGTGCTGAGGTATCGCAGTTTCTTGACAATGATCTGCTATCCCAGGTAAAAGCAGTGTTCGGTATGCACAGGTACGCTGACAAAAAATATCTGGAAAAACACATGTCTGAATTAATCACCGGTGTTAAGTTAGCCGGGATGAATCCAGATGACTCGCCCAGGATTGCGGATATAAAAATACTGCTCGAAACAGCCGTAGACTTCGACGCACTGGAAAGCGAACTCTACGATCACCTTTACCGGTTCTTTAAGCGCTATTACTCCGATGGCGACTTTCTCGCCAAGAGAGTCTATAAACCGGGGGTCTATGCCATTCCTTACGAGGGCGAGGAGATTGCGCTCCACTGGGCGAATAAGGATCAGTACTACATCAAAACCTGTGAGTATTTGCGTGACTATGTGTTCCGGTTAAGACCGGAAAACGAAACAAATCCGATGCGCGTCCACTTTCGGCTCGTGGATGGCACCGAGGGGGAGCATGCCAATGTTAAAACCGCCAACGGAAAGAACCGGGTGTTCATTCTGGTGGAACCAGGGGAATCAGGGCATGACTTCATTGCCGAGGAAAATGATGGCAAACAGAATTCAGAACTCGTCATCAACTTTTATTACCGTCCGCCCACAGTCAGCGACTGGCCCGCGGAGAGACGCCGTGCAAGGAGAAAGCCTCCTACTCAAACGGACCTCATTGATCTCGCTGTTAAGCGGATTCTGGATGTGACCAACTTATCGCCATGGATTGCGGAACTGGGCAAACCGCATGTAATGGCAAATAGAGAACAGGCGGACTACTGTCGGCTGGAAGCACATCTCCGGCGATATACCGCTCGGAACACTTTTGACTTTTTCATTCACAAAGATCTTGGCACCTTCCTCCGCCGTGAACTGGACTTCTATATTAAAAACGAGGTCCTGCAGCTTGATGATGTAGAAAATGAGTCCATCCTGCGCGTTGCGAAGTACCTCTCTAAAATCAAAATTGTCCGCGTGATTGCCGGAAAGATTATCGACTTTCTGGTTCAGATTGAGGAGTTCCAGAAGAAACTGTGGCTGAAGAAGAAGTTTGTCATTGAAACGCATTATTGCATCACTGTAGGCTGTATCCCGGAAAAATTTTACCCTGAGATCGTTGCAAATGAGGCGCAGAGGGAGGAGTGGATTACGCTCTATTCAATTGACCGGATTAATGGTGACCTGGTCACTCCCGGGTACAGCGGTAAGCTTTCGTCCGAATTTTTACATGGACATCCCACACTGGTGGTGGATACACGGCATTTTGATTCGAACTTCATTGAACGAATGCTTGAATCAATGGATGATATTGATGAAATTACCGATGGAGTGCTTTTCCATGGAGATAATTTTCAATCGTTAACGGTTATGCAGAACCGCTATCGCGGCCTTGTTGACTGCATTTATATTGATCCCCCCTACAACACTGGCGAATCGGAAATCTCATACAAAAATTCGTATCTCCGATCATCTTGGTTAACATTAATGGCGAGCCGACTCGCATTGACACCAAGCTTGTTGAAGACTGATCACGTTCTGTTCATAGCTATTGATGACTTCGAAATGGTCAACCTAGCTAAACTTATTGACACCGAATACCCCTCGCTTCGGCGGGAGACCATCATTATCAACCACCATCCTCAGGGTGGTAAAGCAAAGACATTAGCGCACACTCACGAGTATATGATCGTTTGCGTACCGTCATCATCAGATCGAACACTTGTCGGAAGAATAATCAAAAACGGAGTTGAACATCGTCCATTCAAGCGAAGTGGAACAGCTGAAAGCAATTTTCGCTACGCTCGCCCGAACAGTTTCTTTGCTATTCTGATTGATCTCCAAAGCAAACAGATAATGGGGATTGAGTGCCCACCAGCAAGAGATGCCATCTACCCGACGGGGCCAACCAAAGAAGGATGGATCAGAGTCTATCCGATTGGGGCAAACGGAGAAGAAAGAGTTTGGCGTCGTGCTTATGAGTCTTGCCTTGAATTGATAGCCCGCAAAAAGTTAATCTGTACTAATAAGTCTACGATTTATCAATTGATTGAAGCAGAGGAACGCAAGTCAGCCCTGTTCAGCAACTGGGTAGATCCCCGCTTCAATGCTGGGACTTTTGGTGCAAACCTATTACGAAATATCATCGGTGAGCAAAATCCTTTTTCTTATCCGAAATCAGTGCACACGGTTGAAGACTCTATCTTCGCGGCTGATCTTGGCAAAAACCCCTGTATCCTTGACTATTTTGCAGGATCCGGTACCACCGGCCATGCTGTCATCAACCTCAATCGAGAAGACGGTGGCCGGCGTAAATTCATCCTTGTGGAAATGGGAGATTACTTCGACACGGTTTTGCTTCCACGCATGAAGAAGGTCACGTTTACGCCAGATTGGAAAGATGGTAAGCCTGCACGTCTTTCCAATCCAGAAGAGGCAGAGCGCAGCCCGCGTATCATCAAGGTCGTACGCCTTGAATCCTATGAGGACACACTAAACAACCTGATCACCCAACGGTCCGAAACCCAGCAGTCAGTCCTTGATGCTTCCAAAGCACAGGGAACTGATGGCTTCAAAGAGCAATATATCCTGCGCTATATGCTGGATGTGGAGACACGTAACAGCCAGTCACTCCTGAACATTCAGGCCCTTGCCGATCCAACTTCCTATCAACTCAAGGTCAAGCGACCTGGATCGGATGAAAGTCGCAGAGTTAATGTTGATCTGATCGAGACCTTTAACTGGCTGATTGGTCTCAAAGTTGGACAAATCTCTGCCCCCCGCTCGTTTACGGTCTCGTTCAGGCGAGACACTGAAAAACGCCTTTGCCTAGAAGGCGAACTCAAGCTTGATGCGGGCGGGCCCTACTGGTTCCGCACCCTGACCGGTACCACGCTAGACGGCCGCAAAGCACTTGTTATCTGGCGGAAACTGACCGGTGATCACGAAAAAGATAATCTGGTTCTTGACGAGTGGTTCACCGCAGGCTATTTAAGTACAGACTGTGAATTCGATACGGTTTGGGTCAACGGTGGAAATAATTTAGAAAACATCAAGTCACCCAGTGATCTGTGGAAGGTGCGGCTCATCGAAGATGATTTTCACCGTCTGATGTTTAACACGGAAGGACAGTAATGGCAAGAAGACGACGAGCCATCCGCAAAAAACCTCAGATGCCGTTTGGCAGCAAACTGGTGCTCAATCAATGGCTCCTATCGCTGTTCAAGGCAAAACAGTTTGATGACCTGACAGCTCCCTTCAGGAGTGGGGCACACGATGGGCTGGACGAAAACAACATCCATCATATCCACCATGCTCTGAAAGGAATATTTGTCAACCCAAACCAACTCCCTGAAGAACTTCTGCTGGAGTACGACCAGAATATTGTAAAGCATACGCAGCGTCTGAACGAGCGGCGGATTACCCGCGGGGAGGCACCAATCATCTGGAAATACTTTCAGTATCTCAGTCTGCTTTTTTGCGAGATCTATCTTGACCGATACTTTCGAGATCCAAAATCTCTCCTTTTGGAATTGAATCGGCAAGTGCAAATTTACAATAGGGGAGCCCCGGATTCAGATCAGATTTCCCCCTTTGATGCATCCGTGGAAGCATGGCCCCAACTCAATAAACTTGCCTTTTGGATGGCGACCGGCAGTGGCAAGACACTTCTGATGCATGTCAATATTCTGCAATACTGGGATGCCATGTCCCGACACGGCAGGCTGCATAAACTGAACCGGATTCTACTCCTGACACCCAATGAAGGGCTCTCAAAACAGCACCTTCGCGAGTTTGACCGGGCAGGCATTGATGCGGAGTTATTCGACAAGAAAGGGCGAGGGGTATTCAGCGGCTTATCCGTTGAGATCCTGGAAGTGACCCGGCTGCGTGACGAAATGGGAGATAAGACCGTTGCCGTTGAAGCATTTGAAGGAAATAATCTGGTGCTTGTGGATGAAGGGCACCGCGGGACCAGTTCCGGCAAAGGAGGTACATGGATGGGCTACCGCAATGCCCTGTGTGAGAGAGGCTTCTCGTTCGAGTATTCGGCAACCTTCGGTCAGGCAATCAAGGGAAACCCAGACCTTACGGATTTGTACGCGAAGAGCGTATTGTTCGACTACTCATACCGCTATTTCTATGCCGATGGATACGGCAAGGATTATCAGATTCTCAACCTTGACCGGCATACACACCATGATCACCTGGAGTTATACCTTGTGGCATGCCTGCTCACCTTTTTTCAGCAGCAGCGCCTGTTCAAGGAACAGGAAAAGCTTTTGCGTCCATTCAAGATTAAAAACCCTCTTTGGATCTTTGTCGGGGGGCGCGTGACCGCAACCTTAGCCAAACGGGATGCATCAGATATTATTGAGATCCTGCGGTTCCTGGACAGTTACGTAATGAATCGTGCAAAAAGCGTTCAGCATATAGATAGGGTGCTGAGTGAGGGGTTAATTGCCTGGGATGGTACGAATCTTTTCTCCGGACGCTTTCCATATCTCAATACCCGGGGACTCTCGTCCGAGCAGATCTATGATGAGACACTCAGTACAATTTTTAACGCACCCGGCGGGGGGCAAATGTATATTGAGAATCTCAAGGGAGTGCGCGGCGAAGTCGCTCTTAGATTAGGTATAGAAAACGAAGCCTTCGGGCTAATCAATGTAGGCGACGATGCCAAGCTTGTTCGGCTTTGTGCAGAGGAAGGACTTCATACAGGAGAAAAGGAGTTTGCAGAATCATTCTTTCATAAATTGAATCAGCCGCATTCAAAGATCAATATTCTGATCGGCTCCAAAAAATTTACCGAAGGCTGGAACAGCTGGCGGGTTTCAACAATGGGGCTGATGAATGTGGGCAAAGGAGAAGGTGCACAGATTATTCAGTTATTCGGCCGGGGAGTACGACTCAAAGGTTGTAATATGAGTCTCATGCGCAGCAGTAAGGCACAACTTCCAGAGGGACTCAAGCCTCCTGAACACATCAGCCTGCTGGAGACCCTCGGCGTTTTTGGTATTCAGGCAGACTATATGATACAGTTCCGGAATTTTCTCGTTGAGGAGGGACTTCCCATTAATAATGACCCTGTTGAGTTCCTGTTACCTGTAATCAAGAACCTCGGAAAACAGCCACTGAAGACGATTCGCATCAAAACGGAAATTAATGGTGTGAGTACAGAACTGGAGGATGCATTCCGCATGTTGGCCCCCGTTCCGACTGTATCCGCACCAGACCCCGTCAGCGATCCTGATACCATTTATCTCCAGAAGCATAAGGTAAATCTCAACTGGTATCCGAAGATTCGTGCGATGAAGTCCGATGAACTCGAGGGGGGAGATCGCAATGTTGTACCGAATGAAACTCATTTTCAGCCGGGTCATGTAGCCTTCATGGACTGCAACCGTCTTTACTTTGAACTTGAGCGCTTCAAGGCAGAGCGAGGCTGGTACAAATTGAATATCCCGCGACCTGTCATTGAGAAACTGCTTGCTGATCCGAGCTGGTACTGCCTTCAGATACCTGAAGAGGAAATGACCGGGGATTCCTACGAAAAGGTGCAGATATGGGAGGAGATTGCACTGGCTTTGCTAAAGAAGTATACCGAACGCTACTATACCTTCCGCAAGCGTATGTGGGAGCTCCCCCACCTTGAGTACAGCACCGTGAGCGGTGACGATCCAAATCTCCTCGGTTTGAAAGAATCAGCAGACGAAGGGTATTATCGGATACTGATTGATCAGTCAGAGATAGAAATTGTCGAAAAATTGGAAGAACTCAAAGCGGCGATTGAAAAGAGAGAGATGAAACCCTGGGCTTTTCAAGGCATCAAGGCACTTTGGTTTGGATGTCACCTCTATCAGCCCTTGCTTAGCCTGGATTCCACGGTCGTTCAGATTAGTCCTGCCCCGCTTAACAAGAGCGAGCGGGATTTTGTGGAAGATCTCAAGGCATTCCATGATGAGAATGAGACCTTCTTTAAGACCCGTGAGTTGTACCTGTTGCGAAATCTCAGCCGCGGCCGCGGGGTCGGCTTCTTTGAAGCGGGCAATTTTCACCCTGACTTCATCCTGTGGCTCTTGGAGGATGGTCAGCAAAAGGTTATTTTTGTAGATCCCAAGGGAATCCGTAATCTCGGACCGAACGATCCTAAAATCCAGTTCTTCGAGACCATTAAGGAGATTGAAGACCGTCTGAGCGATCCGTCCGTCTCCCTCCATTCCTTTATCGTGTCAAATACTCCTTCGGCAAAGATGCGTGAGGTATGGAATATGAAGAAAAGTGAAATGGAAAAACGGAACGTACTCTTCCAGCGAGAAGACAAGGATATCTACATTGGAAAAATCCTGAACCCAACGGGATGAAATGAGATCGGTTATGTTCCTGCTAATTTCCCATGGCCGGGTATCTGCCTCCTGACACTGGACAGTTTCTTTCATCTGATTGTCTCGGCGGGTTCATCAGAGGGGACGGATGCCTGAATACACATTTGTCAGACAATAAAAACCTTGCTGCTCTGCCTCGTTGCCCGTACGCCCCTCTGATTGGAAGTTTTTAAGTGGCCGCCTAGAATAAAGTTACTGTCGTTAGGCATGGACCATGAGGAGGATGGGACGGTACCCCTACCGAATCTCTGTTTGAGAGACGCGAGAATTTTGAGTCTTTTCCGGGCTGCATTCCATCCAGATCGTGACCGGCCCATCATTGACCAGAGAAACCTGCATGAAGGCACCGAAACTGCCACTGGCAACCGGATGTCCAAGTTCTCTGGAGAGGCGATGCTTCACATACTCATACAGAGGTTCGGCAACCGCAGGGCGAGCCGCTTCTGTGAAGGAGGGCCGGTGTCCTTTCCTGGCATTGCCATAGAGGGTGAATTGCGATACAAGAAGAATGTCTGCACCAAGGTCACGAACCGATACATTCATTTGCCCCGCATCATCCGGGAAAATGCGCAGGCGCGTACATTTGCGTACCAGCCAGTCTGCTTCCCGTTGACCATCCTGTGAATGAATTCCCAGGAAGATGAGCAGGCCCCGGCCAATACTGCCAATCGCAACATCATCTACGGTGACCGAGGCTTTCTGAACACGTTGCACAAGAGCAATCATCCTTTCTTCAATTTACCGAGAAAACTCACCAGCGCCATGGCACTCTGCGCCCGATGGCTGATTTTATTCTTCTCTTTTCTGGACAGCTGTGCAAGACTGACGCTGGCCCCGTCAGGGATAAAGATGGACTCATAACCGAAACCATGAGTAGACAAAGCAGACTCTGCAATACGTCCATTGAGCCGTCCCTCAAAATAATGGATCCCTTCAGGATATGCCAGAGCTAATATGGTCATAAACCTCGCCGTGCGATCTGACTTATCCGTAAGTAACTCAAGCACCAAGGCGCGGTTCGCCTTCGCGTCCGCCCGCTCACCCGCAAAACGCGCCGAGTGTACGCCGGGCCGCCCACCCAGTGCGTCAATATAGAGGCCCGTGTCATCCCCTAGTGCCCAGAGCCCGGTATGTTTTTGAGCACTTAAGGCCTTCAACGCTGCATTACCTCTGAGATCAGGAGCGGTCTCATCCACCGGGGGCGCATCTGGAAACGTAGACAAGTCAATGACCTCAACCGGTGCAGAAGCCAATAAAAGCTTCAATTCACCTGCTTTATAAGTATTGCGCGTGGCTAAGACCAGTTGCGGGGGAGATTGAGCGGGGACCATATTAATGTTTGACCTTGAACAACACACAGAAAATACGCCAACCCGGAGAGATTCACTTAGATTTTGCTTCAGAAAGCCTGATTGCCTCATGTAGATTTTTATCCGCGGAGCAATTAGTACGTTTCAACCTGACAGCCAGTTACCAGATATCCTTACTCAAACATTGCAAGAGGTAATGTCTGGCACAAGAACAAAATCATGTCATCTTTGTAGATCCTCCATGAACATGTCCCGAAAGATGGCCCTGCTGTCAAAATATCATACGGGGCGGCCCGATTCGCCGGCCCCCAAAGTGCTTGCTTTGGGCGTAGTACGCGGGTATGTCCTGTATCTTTCTTATCGCGGCACGATCTTTGATCAGTTTCCGTTGTAATACCCCGTTTGGTGCATGATTGCACAGGGATTGTCTAGCCAATAATCATTCACATCTTCATTACTTTGATTCTTTCTTCAATATAGTTTTCGATGGTGCGGCCCTGCTAAATCGGTAGTATGGCTGCAAATCCGGGATCTTTTGCCTCTGTAGGCTATCCCCAATTCATGAGACATATTTGGAAGTTTTCATTGCTGCTGCTGTTGATTCATCCAGAGTTTGCAGCAGCACAGAGTTTCTCGGTCAGTGGCTATGTCGAGGATGCAGCGAGTGGGGAACGGATTCCGCGTGTGAATCTGTATCTGATTGACCAACGAGCAGGGACGAGCACAAACGATTTCGGGTACTTCAACCTGAATGTACCCGGCACAGTGTCTAGGCACACAGACATCAAAGTGTCCGTCACGCATGTGGCCTATGTGTCTCAACTGTTGGAATGGTCTGTGCAATCGGATACGACACTGGTCATTCTCCTGCAGCCCCGTATCGCTGCGCTTGATTCGGTCATTGTAACGCCCGAACTTGCGGCGATGCAGGCGGGAACCCAAATGAGCCGGCACACCCTTTCCGCCGCACAGATTGAAGCCATGCCCGCAATCCTGGGCGAAGCAGATGTGATCAAGGCGCTTCAATTCCTGCCGGGCGTTCAGCCGGGAAAAGAAGGGTTCAGCGGAATCCATGTCCGGGGAGGACGGGCAGACCAGAACCTCATCCTGCTGGATGGGCTGCCGCTCTATAATCCGACTCATGTTCTGGGCCTGTTCAGCGTGTTCAATCCCTCCGCCTTAAAACAGGTGGAGATGCTCAAGGGAGGCTTTCCCGCCCGGTATGGAGGCCGCCTCTCCTCAATCATCCGGCTGACCATGAAAGAAGGGAATCTGAAGCATTTTGGCGGAGAAGGAAAATTGGGCTTCCTGACCTCCCGGCTGATGCTCGAAGGACCCATTGTGCGCGACCGGGCCTCCTGGATCATTTCTGCACGCCGAACCTTTCTGGATCAGGCTACCCGATGGTTTCAACCCAAAGAAAACCGATACGGGGTGTATTTCTATGACCTGAACTTCAAGGCCAATTATATTATTTCCAGAAAAGACCGGATTTACCTGAGCGGCTATATGGGGCAGGACACCTACTCGCATCGTACCCGTCCCAAACGAAAAAATCTCCTCGGAGACGAGACGCATATGAGGGTAGACTGGCGGAACCGGCTAGTTTCACTGCGGTGGAACCGCCTTGTAAGTGATCGCATGTTTGTTAATCTCACGGCAGGCATTGTCGGGTATGACGTTACGAGCCGGTATACGTCCAGAGAGACGGTCTTTGAGGAAACAGAGACGTACATCTCTTCCTGGGAATCCTCCATCCTGGACTACACGGTCCGTCTGGATGCCGAATACAAGCCTGGACTGCGTCACTATTTTCGCTTCGGAGCCGAAGCTACATCCCGCCTGCTCCTTCCATCATCCACGAACGATGTAGTTACGGGGCCGGAGAATTCTGGATCCAGATCACGCCCATCCTCACGCTTTGAGACGGAAGAATACGCTCTGTATGCCGAAGATGAGATCTATCTTCCCTGGGAAATAGCCATGAACCTTGGACTGCGTTTTTCAAGTGGGCAAAATGAGGGACACAGGACACGGGCCGTCGAACCGCGGATCAGCCTGAATATGCCGCTGAGCGGCCGCATGGATGCGAAGGTATCCTACGCTTTTATGCAGCAATACATTCATCGATTGACAGGAAGCGGAAGTTCGCTTTCCCGGGATATCTGGATCCCTTTCATGCCGGGACTGGATCCGCAGAAGGGTTCGCAAATTGCAGCCGGACTGGCATATCGCTTCCCGGGACAGCAGATCCGTATCACTCTGGAGGGATACTATAAACATTTGGGAGATCAGATTGAATACCGACCGGATGTACTTCCCTATCACGCCGCGGTGCGGGGCTGGCCTTCCGTCGTGGAACGGGGGCAGGGAAAGGCCTATGGGGTGGAAATTCTGCTAAGGCGACAGCAGCGCCGCCTGCGCGGCTGGATTGGCTACACCTGGAGCCGGTCTAGACGATTATACGAGGGGCTGAACGGAGGTGAGGCTTATCCCGACGGGTATGAGCGTAAACATGACTTCTCTGTGGTCGGCCAATACCAACTGACCGAGTATACCCTGCTTTCGGCTTCCTGGATTTACAGCAGCGGGTATCCGATCTGGCTGCCTGCCGGACGATATTTTGACTACAACTATGGAGAAGATTGGTTTGAGTACGGTTCCATTAACCGTGCCCGCGTTCCCGCAGCCCACAGGCTTGACCTGACCGCACAGTTCACCAAGGAAATTAAATGGGGCAAACGAACCTTCAGTCTGGGGCTCTTCAATGTGTATAACCGGCGCAATCCCTCATTTGTCTACCCGAAAAAGGACTACTATGAAGTTATTCGCTGGCAGCGGCTCTCCCTTGTACAGCTGATCCCGGATTTTTCTTACGCAATCCGATTCTGATGAAACCCTGGACGATCATCGTTGCGGCCGTTTTTTCCTGGCATTGCTCGATTCCGGTTGAGCTGGAGTTTGAATCCGACTATACGCCTAAAGTGGTGGTGAACGCAGAGTTCGCTCCAGATGAAGAGTGGATGGTGCAACTGAGTCGGAGTGTTGCCTATGCCGACAGTATCGATTGGAGTCAATATGTACTCACCAATGCCTCGGTCAAAATCCATGATTCCCAAGGAAATATGGAATCCCTGATTCATATGGGCAAAGGAATCTATCAATCCCCCGTAAGCAATACTCCAAGGGCAGATACCCGGTACACGATTACCGTGAATGCTCCCGGGTTGGCAGAAGCCCGTGCATCTTCTATTGCCCCCTCCGCTGAAATGGCATTGGTTGATATCCGTGAGGTTCCATCCGCTGATTCCACCAATCGTTCATTTCGTGTACGCCTCCGCATTGAGGATCAGCCGGGGCAGGACTACTACAGCCTAGCTGTACAACACTTGCGGCCCCTTTGTCAGAGAGAGGAATCAGGACGACAGGAGATCAATGCAGTCGAAGGTGGAGGGACCTCTGCGTACTCTACGGGATTTGATTCGGATTTTCCTGCAATGCGTACTTCAATACCGGATGTCAACGACCCAAGCGGCTCTTGGTCATCCGAAGCGGTCGGGTTCATCGACGGTCAGGCATACTTCTCTGACCACTCGTTTGAGGGGGAATCCAAGTTGATTGAACTGGCACTGAATGTGCCGCACTATGAGGCTCTGACTCCTCATCTCCAGATTTATGTGGCAAATTGGAGCGAAGAATTATGGTTCTATACCGAGTACCTGTTCCTGAACTACATTTTTGAGCCGAATATTTTTGAGGATACCCCCAAAGTGATTTATTCCAATGTTCGCGGGGGATTAGGAGTATTCGGAGGAATTGACTATGAATACCTGCGGTTTGATCATAAAGGTGCATCATGGAATGAGGAAGACCTGCTAGTGGACATGATCCAGCCCTGCACACAATAAAGACATCGCATCCGCTATGCCTAGACGGTTGACCTCACCTCCCCCTGATCCAGCCCTGAACCCTCGAACCTCAACATGATTTTTCTCTTCATCATCTTATCCGGACTAGGCCAGTCAGCCCCATCCTGCCCGCCTGATTGTATTGTAGAGGCGGCATCTGCCACCAGCCTTATCCTGATTGATGGCGTGCTGGACGAAGAGGATTGGCAGCAGACTTCACCTGCCGAAGAATTCCTTCAGGCAACCCCCAATGAAGGCAAACCGGCCGCGTTCAAAACTCAAGTGCGTATTCTGCACGACCAGCGGGTCCTTTATGTGGGAGCAACCCTGCATGATCCCGACCCGCGCCGGATACGGCGCACTCTTGGCCCCCGTGACCAATTCAACCGTGCCGACTGGTTCTCTATCGCACTGGATGCCAATAATGATCAGCAGTCGGCCTTTCATTTTGCGGTCAATGCAGCGGGCGTGCGTGTAGAAGGCTTTGAGGTGGATGGAATCGCCCCCAGTGAATGGGCCACAGAGGATGTGTTTGGAGAAGAACTCCTTCAGTTTGATCCCGCCTGGGATGCCAAATGGTCTGCAAAAGTAAGGGTGGACAGTATAGGCTGGACCGTAGAAATGGCCATTCCGATTTCCGTGCTCAGAATTACAAGCCCTCGGGAGCGCAACTGGGGCATCAATTTTCGTCGCTGGGTCGCCCGTGCCGCCGAATTCAGCGAATGGGCTCTGGTGCCGCTTCAGAAGCGCAATGGCGGCACGGTATCCCAATTTGGAACCCTTCATCTGGCGCAGACCGTCCGCCCAGCCATCTACCGCTACGGCTACATGCATGCAATGGTGGCAAATTACCGGAATGTGGGAGAGGAAATGACCATGACCGTTCCCGTTCCAGGCATTGATGGCGGCCTTGCACTGGGGCGTGACATTCTTCTTCAGGCAAGTCTGGCCCCCGAGATTTATCCGGCAGACCTCAACACCTATGTTAACGATTTCTCTGTAATTGATGCAGAAATTTCTAATTATGATCAACTCTTCCCTGCGAGCAGTCAGTTGATTGCCTCTACTGCATCCGGCTCCAATCAATTATTTGACCGCTTGAACGGCGCGTCCTGCCTTATTCCATTGGTGGGCGCCACATCACTGCATGGACGGCTTCCCGGCAGGATCACACTGGCCGGGATTGGGAGAGTATCTCTCCCGTTTGATAACGGTTTCTATATACCCACCGGATTCACAGGGCGCATCCAGAAAGATATCGGAACAGAATCCCGGATTGGGATTTCGGGGGCCATGGAGCCGTTTAGCCCGGAGAGCAACGAAACCACAACTCCCTTTGAGGGGATTTTGTCTGGATTCTCAATGGACTGGGACCTCCGCAGCCAGCGTCGCCCGGCACGTCTAGCCGGTCAGATCGGGGTCTCCCAGTCCTCAGGCAGGAACTACTGTAACCGCTACAACGAGCAAGAAGATCCCCCGGAGTTTCGTGACGGGGCTGCGGTCCGCGTTGAATATGGGCAGCTGGGCAAAACCTACAACTGGTTTACCCGCATAAAAGTGACGCATCCAGACTATATGGCACCCCCGCTTTATCGACGGCTCCTTCCAGATCGGACCGAGATGAGCGTCGGGGTCCGGCACGCGCGTGCAAATCAATCCGGGATCATCCGGCAGGGCCAGTTCAATATGGCAATCTCTCAATGGCTTGCCTATTCGGATCTCAAACCGGAAGAAACCATTCTGACGGGCGAGGCCGCTGTATTAACCTCTGGATATAATCAGATATCGCTTGGACTCCATATCGGCATACAGTCATCCGGGCATTTACGCCTGGGCGTTGATGCATCCGCATCCACCGATATTCGCCGACGACTGATTCTTACCCCTGGAGCGGGGCTGAACTGGATGCAAAATGGTCTTCGGATTTCGTATGGCCTGATCAATGTTAGAGGGGGACTCGGCACCAGGCTTACGCTGGATATGCAGATCATGGCCACGCACACCTCTGGAAATATGAACTCACCAACCTGGCTGTCCGAATTTCTGGCAAGTGAGCCGATCTTTACGACCCAGCGCGATGATATGCATCCGTCATTTCAGTGTCACTCAAACTTCGGGGTAGCGGATACCCGGGAAAAATCGTCTAACTGTGTCCGGGCCTATATCTTCGCCACGATTGGGCTGTCCTCAAGGCTGAACTTTGAAATCGGGCTCCATGCACTGGGAACTGGTACCACGGATCACCTGAATCGGCAACATATGGAAGATGGGCGAGCAGATCTGATTGGCAGAGTTATATGGGAGTTCAAACCTAGTGCATTTATAACCCTCGGAGCCCATCTGGGAAGATCTTCGGCCTCCCGGGCAGAATGGGAACATCTGCCCGACTTATTGACGATTCCCATGCAGGGGGATAATTACCATTTTTTCAGTTTTTCAATTACCCGCCGATTACAGCGCTGATTGTGCTGGCCTGTCTATCGCAAATAGACAGATGGACATATATCACCTGCCCGTTCCTTTCGGGAGATCGTAAAGGCGGGAGACTTCACGCAAAAAAAATACCTGGGGGCAATTTGATGTCTGGGGAAACGAAGTTTTTGCAAAACGAATAATCCAGGCTGAAAAGCAATCCTGGATGAACCCAGGTGAACAAAAACCTTCAAGATTGAGAGTTTTGCAAGATGCCCCCTTATCCTGATTACTTCGTATGGAACATGTGCTGACAAACCATGCGACCATCTGAAATCCGCGTGTTCAAATCTCTCATATTGTGTTCCCCGGAACACTCGCGGCTGCTTTCATTTTCATATATCATTCGTTATCCCTAGTTCACCGCATGATTGTAAAAATCAGCGGCATATTGCCATTTACGAAACAAAAAATCTTATCTTTGGGATCCAGACTTATCCATAATGGCAAACCAAGACACCACCCCTGAACAGGCGAACAAGCAGCGCCTCATTGAACTGCTTGAATCCGTTGATCGTCCGGGAAATTACTGCGTAGGGGGGAGCCTGCCGGTATTCATGCCGCAAATCATCCTTGAGAATGTGGGCACCCTCTCCTTTCCCGTACCTCAGGTACAGATTGACGCACTGGTTGAGATGGCGGAACAAGCCCCCTACGGCAAAGGAACCAGGACGCTCACCGATACGTCCGTACGTGACTGCTGGCAGATTGATGCCAGTCAGGTTCACGTAACCGGCAAAGCCTGGGCAGATTCGTTCAGGGAAATCACGAACCTCGTGAGCGAAGGTTTGGGACTTAACAAAGGACAGCTCGGTGCCAAACTATACAAACTTCTTGTCTATAAGGAGGGCGGATTCTTTGCCGCCCACCGGGATACGGAGAAAGTTCCAGGGATGGTTGCAACCCTGTCCCTGTCGTTGCCAACTCCTGGAGAGGGCGGGGAACTCTCTATTCGCCACGGAGATCAGGAAACCGTCTTCAACATGAATGCAGAGGAACCATCCGAGCTTTCGTATGCTGCATTTTATGCGGATTGCCTCCATGAGGCCCGACCGGTGACGAAAGGCCATCGCATCTCTCTCATCTACAACCTGTTTGTTCAATCCGGCGAACAGTGGAGTAGTGCACCCGATTATAGTGAATTGGTGGAGAAGGTCAAGGAATGTCTGGCAGACTGGGTGGACAGTGGTACAACCGAGAAAATCGTTTGGGTTCTTGATCACTCTTACAGCGAAGAAGGACTCTCGTTTAACACCTTGAAGGGGACTGACGCGGCGGTGGCACAAGTTCTGGCAGAGGCCGCCGGTCAGGCAGACTGTGATCTGCACGCTGCTATACTGCACATTCAAGAGACGGGCGATCCAGAAATAGATTATGATGGCAGTTACTGGGGAGGTACCATCGTTGGCTCGACCTTTGAAGAACTACATGACCGTACAGAGCATCTGGAAAACTGGGTCGCACGTGATGACAGTCACCCACCTTTCGGCAATATTTCCGTCCGTGAGGGAGAACTTATTCCGATTGACTCAACGGATGACTTGGACCCTGACGAGGAACGGATAGAAGACTACATGGGCAACGCCGGCCCGACACTGGAGCTCATCTACCGCCTGGGGTCGCTTGTCGTGTGGCCCAAGTCAAACACACTGAACATTGTGGCACGGGGGGGCCTCCGGCACGCCGTGTCCTGGGTGGCGACCCAATGTGATAAGGTGAGCGGCACCGAAATGCAGCGCATGCTGTCTAAACTGACAGACATGTGGCCGGAAAGCCGCAGTTTCTATAACGACCATAACCGGCCCGTAATGCTGCAGGTTCTAGGCACAAACGGCAATGCGGACCTGGCGGCGGATTTTCTCAATCAAACCGTGCTGATCCACTACGATGGCAGTGAGAACGAGCAACTCGCCAAGCTCATGCCCGTGGTCGGCCCTGAGTCCGCCGAAGAGTTTTTGCCAAAATTGATAGAACAGTATCTGATCAAGTATCCGAAAGAGGTGCTGTCTCTACTCGCACGGATCACAGAGACTTTGGGGCAGGCGGAACCGGCCTGGCACAAGATGATGCAGGGGCCGGCAAAACTTGCCCTCTCATCAGTTCGCCCGTTACTGGAAAATGTTACAGAAATCGTCACTAGAGTGCACTACGATAATGCTCGGGGGAACAAAGAGTGCGGCATTTCGAAAGCCTATAATGAAAACCCCCTTGATTCTACTATAATCCGCAGCATTTTCTCGCTCACCTGGCACCTGAATCTGACACAGGAGTCTGTTGAAACGGCAGCGACAATTGCAAACTTCCCGAAGGCAGTCACACCAGATCGCATGGTACCCGAGGCGCTGGCAGATCTTTCCAGGATTGAACGAGTTCGCAGTACCGAGGCCTACAGGGTACTCTGGAGGCAATCTGTTGATTTCCTGCTCCAGCGCAGCAGTGCTCCCCCTGAAGCCCCGGTCAACTGGATCATTGATGCTGACATTCCCTGCACCTGCGAACTCTGTACTGATCTGCAGGAATTTTGCCTGAACCCTGATCGCCGCACCAAAAGCTTCAAGGTCGCCAAGGCATCCCGTCGGATTATCCACAATACGATTCAAGTGCTTGGCCTGAGCATGGATCATGTCACCGAGCGTAAGGGAAGCCCCTACACCCTGCACTGCACCAAGAACCGAGACGGTCACAAGCGCAGACTTATCGAGTACTCCGAAGATGTAAAGCATATTGAACGTCTGTTGACGCTGACCCCTGAGAATGCAACAGGAAACGCAGAGGTACAACGGATAAAGCGCCTTGAAGCCGCCAAGAGGACGTTTCAGAACAGCCGGTAAGACATGGATCCCCCTGTCTCCAAATCGCATCCTGACAATTGAGCCGTGTCCAGAAACAATCTCACACCAAAAAGCAACCGGAGAATCATAGCTTTCACGATGAGAAAGTCCACCTGTCCTGAGGCGGATACAGCAGGTGGAGAACCTGATATGCAGGATTGTATTTACCATTTATTCGGTTCCAGACATAACCATCATGGCAAGCCAAGAGACTCATTCTGAACAGATAAACAAACATCGCCTCATTGAACTGCTCAGGTCTATTGACCGTCCGGGAGATTACTGTGCAGGAGGGACGCTGCAGGTGCCGATGCCGCAGATCAGTCTCAAAAATGTGGAACCCCTCTCATTTCCTGTGCCAAAGGCGCAAATCGACGCACTGATTGAGATTGCGGAACGCGCCCCCTATGGTAAAGGGACCAAAACACTCACCGATACATCCGTGCGTGACTGCTGGCAGATTGACGCACGAAAAATCCGAATAACCGGCAAAGAATGGACGAATTCTTTCAGGAAGATCATGAACCTCGTGAGTGATGGCTTAGGGCTTCAACAGGCACAACTTGATGCAAAATTATACAAACTCCTCGTCTACAAGGAGGGGGGATTCTTCGCAGCCCACCGAGATACAGAGAAAGTGCGGGGAATGGTGGCAACCCTCTCTCTGTCGCTGCCAACTTCCGGAGAAGGCGGGGAACTCTCCATTCGCCACGCAGGGAAAGAAACCGTCTTCAACATGAATGCCCAGGAGCCATCCGAGTTATCGTATGCTGCATTTTATGCGGACTGCCTTCACGAAGTCCAGCCGGTGACAAAAGGCCACCGCATCTCACTTATATACAACCTGTTCATACGATCCGGCAAGAAATGGACCGGTGCACCTGATTATACAGACTTAACCGATAAGGTGAGGGAATGTCTAGTAGACTGGATCGACAGCGGTGAGACCAAAAAAATCATCTGGATGCTTGATCACTCATACAGCGAAGGGGGCCTCTCTTTTAATACGTTAAAAGGCACCGACGCAGCGGTGGCACAGGTTCTGGGAGAGGCGGCCGACCATACAGGCTGTGATATGCACGCCGCCGTGCTATACATTCAGGAAACGGGCGAACCTGATCTAGATTATGATCCCGACGATTGGGGAAAAGTCATAATTACTTCAACCTTTGCGCACTTCATTGAACGTGATGAATATCTGGAAAACTGGATCGCCCGTGATGGAAGCCGCCCGCCTTTCGGAGAACTTTCAATCCAGGAGGAAGAACTGCTTCCTACTGCTTCAATTGACGGATTAGAACCTGACGAGGAACTGCTGGAAGAATACATGGGCAACTACGGTCCAACCCTAGACCTCATCTACCGCGTCGCCGCCCTTGTTGTATGGCCCAGAATGAATACCATCAAAATTGTGTCAAGTGCTGAATTCGGAAATGCAGTGTCCTGGGTAGCGACACAGTCTAACCAGATCAGTGATGCCGCAATGCGACGCCTGCTGGTTCAGCTGGCAGAACTGTGGCCGGAAAATCAAGACAGACATAACGATGATCATCGTTCGACCGTGCTTGGACTCTTGAGTATCACCGGTAATGCGAGCATGGCCACGGACTTTCTTGATCGGGTGATACAAGTCCACTACAACGGCAGCGAGAACCGGCAACTCTCCGACCTCATGCCCCTGATTGGTCCTGATACTGCTAAGGAATTCTTGCTGCACTTGATCGAACAGCATATGCTGACACATCCCACAGGGATTCTGTCCTTACTTGCAATGATTACAGAAAAACTGGCGCAGCATGAACTGACATGGTACAATATGATACGGGAAACCGTGCAATCCATTATGTCGCAGCTTCCCACAGTGCTGAAGAAGATTACCGAAACCATCAGCAGGATGCCCCAAAACGATGGCCACGAGAAGAATGAATGTATTACCTGGGGGCCTGATTGCGAAAATCCTCTTGATTCTACGGCAATCCATAATCTTTTTGCCCTCACCTGGCATCTGGATCTCCCACAGGAGTTTCTGGAAGCGGCAACGACGATTGCCGATTTCCCAAAGGCCGCTACACCAGACCGTATGCTCCCCGAAGCTCTGGCAGATCTGTACAAGATTGAACAAGTCCGCAGTACCGAGACCTACAAGCTGCTCTGGAGGCAGTCCGTTGACTTCCTGCTCCAGCGCAGCAGTAGTGCTCCTGCCGAAAAACCCAGTGACTGGATCATTGCTGTTGATATTCCCTGCACTTGCGAACCCTGCACGGAACTGCAGGCATTTTGCCTGAACCCCGGTAGACGTACAAAAACCTTCAGGATTGAGGATGCCGCGCGTCAGCGTATCCAGGAAGCGATTGACGGGCTTGGTCTGGACATCAGCTACGTAACTGTGCGCAAGGGCCACCCTTATGCACTGAGATGCACGAAGACACTGAAGGGACACAAGCGCAGACTAGCCCAATACTCCGAGGATATCAATTATATTGAACGCCTGCTGACACTGGTGCCAAAGGATGAGGCAAAAAATGCGGAGGCAGATCGGATAAAGCGTCTTGAGACAGCCAAGGCGGCGTTCCCAGACAACCGGTAGCGCGGACGGATTCACCAGACTCCACTCCAAAGCGAATTCCGACGATTGAGCGGTTCATTACAGATTCAATATGGGCGATTGTATCTTCGAATAAACTTGGCAATGAGCCGCACCCTTCTGTCTAGTGTGTCAAGTTTATCGTCATTAGACTTCTAAAACTGGTCATTCGTACGCAATTTCGTTGGAAAATTCAGTGTATGAGTGCGGATCACATTCCGTCTGATGATTTCTGCAGATGCAACCCCCTGTTTCTCTCCAATCAATCAATTTTCAACCGACACACATCTGTTGAGGAGTCATACAGTAAACTCTGCACTATCCCAACATAAACACATCCAAGTCAGTCCGAGGAATTCCTGTGCCGCATAGGCTGAGATAGGTCATATCGACATTGATGACGATCATGGAATGCTACTCAGCGAGGTATCGCAATGTATCAGGGAAAGTAACTATTCTCCCCCAAGGCACAACAGATATTCTGGCTTGAGGATTTAATAGATTATCAATGATCCGTTCAGGCATGTAAGGATATCGAAGTTCGTATTCCTCTCGGCTTGCAACCGTAGTCCAGTGATCAGAAGCAACATCTGGATACACCAACTCCTTTTCCCTCTGCCTTGGTGCAATTCCTAAATCCGAAGTTCCTGGAAGATTGATCACTAAGATACCCGATCTCTTGTTGATCGCTCCATCGTACATGCTTGAATAAATCTCCTAGTCAACATGTTTTCTGCCCTTGGTTCCCTGTCCGGCATCTGTACAAGGTGGTCCTTGTAACACTGATCCTGATGGTGATAACTGACAAACACCTTATGCATGGGGAAATCCTTCGTTTAATTGACTTGAGGGGATCTCCTTTGGCGTAATCTGTACATTCCCCGAAGAATCAGAAAGATAATCTGAGTCATAAAAGGGGTACTGGCCAGCACTTTGTTCTCCTTAGCCGTCAAACCATTATTCAAATTCTCTCCAGTCCACTGCTTGAACTCACCACGACCAGACCAGCTGGCATTGCGTGATAGGCCGTCCCATGGTTTGTCTATACCAAGCGTCTCTGCTATATCACGGGTGCATCCGCCAAAGCCGCCGATCAAGAACAATGGCTGCCCTGCGCGAAGGGATATCATTGCTTCTTCGGCCACACCCGGCATACGTCCCTTAAAGTTTTCTACCTGACCGCCAAGCAGTACTCGTGCATCGGTCAACGAACTCTGGAGTTCTCGCATTGCGGTCAGCCCAGAAATCCATTCATCCTGGGTTGGAGCACGTGTTGATAGATTGCGCCGAGCCTCTAAGGTCAGAGGAGTCCCGTCACAATCAAGGAGCACCACCTCACCTGTGCCTTGAAGGTCATCAATGAGTACATTGATCTGATTTACGGGAGTGCCGATATGAACAGGCCACGCTAAATGGTTAGTGACCCTTGCCGGATTCTTTTTTAAGTCAGCAGAGGATGTATACCTCAAAACTAGTCTAAAGAGAAGTTTTGAGAATCCCCAGGTTCGTAGATCCCCGCCATAGGCAAGGTTGATATCAATCGCAAGAAGTTGAAGTGCGATTCTAGCCGTGATCTCCCTGAGGTGCCCCTCACCCAAGCCTAAGAACCGCATATCAGGGCTATCTGAGGTTGAAACTGCAACCGTCATTGGAGACTTAACTGAATTCATATCGTGTTCTCGGCTAACCATTGGGAGATTGTTTGGACTCGGAGACCATCCCACGTTTTCGTAAACAGATCCATTTCCTCCTTACTGAGGGGAGGATCTGGATAAACTACAGCCCCCTGCATTTTATGTTCCCCCGCAGTAGCGACTACTGAAAGAAGTTCCGGTGGGCGAGACATGAAAAATGTATCTGCTGGACGCTCCGGCAATACCGCAACCCGGCAGCGCCAGAGAAAATCTAGAAGCACCTCGTCTATCAGCCGGCTGGCAATTTGAGGAAAAAGACTTTTCGCAGCAGGATCCATACGAATGACCGGAACATTACCGAGATATGGGAAAGATCGTTCATCTCCTGAACGAAGACAATCCACAACAATCATGGGAACCCCCATTCGTTTTGCCTCAATAACCTCCGTGCGGCACCATGGACTGGAGGAATAATTATCCGTGTGGATTGCAAGAAAGATTGATTTCCCGATATGATGGTAAATGACATCAAGAAGTTTTGTACCTGCAGGAATGTCATAGATGTCAAGAAAACTGGATAAGGCACTGTTATCTTGGAGCCAACTTCGCATTGCCTTCGCGATTTCCTCTCCATCTTGGTCACGCTTCGTATGGCTAAGAAAAATATGTATTTTTTCAAGATGTTGCTCAAGCCCAGTTTCTTCCTGTCCTGGATGATTGAGCATGTACAGGTACAGTCGTAACATCCGGGCAAATTCATATCCAAGTTCACTAATAAATCGCTGCTCACGTACCTCTCCCGCCGAATCCCACTTGTCCCAGCGGAGAAACTGTTGCTCCAGCTTTAAATCGTCCAGAATGCCCGGTTCCATGGCAACCGGGAGCAGACTGGTGCCGAGACCTTGTACGGATGCTTTTTTACTTAAGTCATGGATATATTCAACCCATTCAGTATCCTGCACGAGACTACCGTCAATCATTGCTACAATAATAATGGGACATTCGGCTTGCCAATGCACATGCAGAGGAACGGGAGAGCCAAGATTGTCCGCTCTCTGGAAAGTTACCTCAATACCGGTTTGACCCGTAAGGCCGAGAAAGCCATCCATGTCGAAATGATCTTGAATCTGCTGTGCTATAATAGTTCCCTCATCAAAGTCGGGATGCCACACAACATAGACCAGTAACGAGGGAGATAGTATATATTCCATCAGTAATTTGGACATGCGCTCAACTCAATTACTCTTTGCTATTCTAACCGATCACTTTGCAAGTCTGCAATTCTTTAAATGTGTGTTGTTATTGATCCCTTCGTGAACTCGAATGGAAGGGTTTTTGATCCACCGGGATGTCCAAATTTTCGATTTGGTTTTCGCGTGGATTTTCTTTTGATCTCAAAGCGTTGTACGATCTATGCCGGCATCTCAATGATCACATCCGACGGTGTCCAATTTGGCGTTACTTCGTGCCACAATCTGACAGAGATTTGACACCCGATAGAAATAGCTGAA
>JAJEFL010000118.1:0-6834 GCA_022820435.1 Rhodothermales bacterium | reverse complement strand
GTAGTTGGCCGGAGGGGGTGTTCTATGAGGACTATGAAGAGATCCTTGCGATTCGGCGTGCAGCGCGAAGAGATCCACAGTCGTCAGAGGTTGGTTCTCCTTCTAACCGTTCATCAGGTGGGATATAACCGGCATTTACCGGCAACACATAGCTCTTAACACCACTGTACGGAGTTCATGTTATTATTCCCCCAAATTAGATTATCTTTCTTTGCGTCAGGAATGATTCATTATGATCAGGCAATTTTCTTTAGAAGGTTACGGTATGTCGAAGGAAGTATCGAATAGGGCTTTTCGGTGCTTGCTTGTCGGATATCGCTGGATTAACTGCTTTGGTGATCCCTGAATGTTTTGTATCTGCACCTCGGATCCGGTACATTTGATTCGGGCACAGATTGATTAATTTTTTGAGCATGAACGCTCCCCTTTTTGACACGATACCCGCTGAGACGGTCCTAACTGGGGATCTGCCTGCAGCCGGGCGTAAGCAATCGGATGCGCAGGCTATTCGGAATCGGGTAACTAACTACCTTGAGACTGCTCTGGACGAAGACGATTCTCCCATACTGGTACGTGATAAGGATCGCGTAGATAATTACGGCGAGGTCTTCACTCCGCACTGGCTTGTCAAGCAGATGCTGGACTACATGCCGGGTGACGTTGTTGCGGATTTGAATAAGTCAGCCCTTGATCCTTCCTGTGGGAATGGTCAGTTTCTAACCGAGGCTCTGCGGCGCAAATTGGTGACTGCGGCCAAACTTTTCGCAGAGTCATTGGATCACGGGCAGTATCAGTTCGACTGTATGCGGGCATTATCAATGTTATACGGGGTGGATATTAACGCAGACACCGCTGCGGAGGCACGGGGGCGCATGGCAGGCATCGTTTCTAAAGCGTATGAGGCGGTAGTCGGGAGTAAACCGGACATTGACTTTGACTGTGCAGTCAAATATATTCTTCAGATCAACATCGTCGTTGGCGACTTTCTGGCGGACAATTATTCTTTGGTAGAATGGATTCCGCATAGTGAAACCTCATTTGAGCGAAGAGTCTGGCCCGCACAGGTGATTTTGTCCAAAAAACATCAGCAGGGTACGCTTTTCCAGGAAATGCTGGAACCCTCCGAAATTCTGCCACCTGTGCATTGGAGAGACATTACGGCCAGTAGTGAGAGTTGATCATGCACAGGCCTGACATACTGGAATGCCTTGCGAATTTATCCAGTGACGAGGTATTTACGCCGCCGGCATTTGCCAGAGGTATGTTGGACCGTCTGCCAGATCGGGTCTGGCGGGATCCCTCGTTGAAGTGGCTTGATCCATGTACAAAGAGTGGTATTTTTCTTTATGAGGCGGCGCAGCGATTAATGGAGGGCCTCAAATCGGAGATCCCCGATTATAGGGATCGTCGTGAGCACATTTATCGCAATATGCTCTATGGTGTTGCGATTTCGGAGCTTACGGGACTGATTTCTCGCCGTACCTTATATCATTGCAAGGATGCCAGTCTCGGGGCATACAGCATTATCAGGTTTGACAGTTCAGACGGTAACATTCGATTTCCTGAAGCGCAGTGCGAATGGGAGGGAGGGAAATGCATTCATTGCGGGGTGAGCGAGGCAAAGAGGGAGGTTGAAGAGGGGCGGGAAGCGCACATTCACCCTTTCCTCCACATGAGTTTAAGAGAAATATTCGGAGAAGACAATATGCAGTTCAATGTAATCATGGGCAATCCTCCCTATCAGATGCAGGATGGAGGAGGCATGGGAAAAAGTGCTACGCCGCTCTATAATAGATTTGTGGAAAAGGCCAGGGAGACAGATCCCGAACTGCTCACTTTTGTCATTCCTGCACGCTGGTATGCAGGTGGCCGGGGGCTGGACAACTTTCGTTCAAGAATGTTATCCGATCCAAAAATATCAATTCTGGTAGACTATCCGCACTCCGGCGATGTATTTCCAGAGGTAGATATTGCGGGAGGAATTTGCTCATTTTTGCGGGATAAAAATCATCAAGGGGACTGCTTGGTCCTACCGAACGGGGAAACCAGAGGAGCAACGCTTCGGAGGCTTGATGCACATCAGGTATTCGTCCGGGATAGTCGAGATGTTGCGATACTTGAGAAGGTGCTGACGAAGACGCAGGCGCAAGGATGGGATGTCATGAGTAGCGTTGTGCGTTCCAGTAATTACTACGGAATTCGACCGCATAAGCTGCCATCGTCAGTATCGGACGAGCAATTCTCTCCAGAGGCGACAATGCTCGTGACAAAGGATGGTGACAAGTATATCTCTGGAGACGCTATTAGTAAGAACGCAGACACGATCAATCACTGGAAGGTCATCGTCTCCAAAACGAATCCTCAAGGCGGAAAAGCTGACAAACAGGGCCTTCGTGTTGTGATTAGCAAGCCGCGGGTTATTCCTCCGAATAGTGCCTGTACTGAAACGTATCTCGTCATTGATCTCTTTCAGCAGCATGAACCTACAGGGCGGCTGTTGGATTACGTTAAATCAAGATTTTTTCGATTTCTCGTATCGCTGAAAACTCCCACTCACAACATCTCCCAGACTTGTTTCGGGTTCGTCCCTCAACTACCTTTAGATCGTAATTGGACGGATGATATTTTGTACGAACTCTTTGAACTTGAGAGTTCAGAGATTGCGCACATTGAGAGCAAGATTAAGCCAATCAATTGAAATCGTGACGTACGACCTTGCAAATTTTTCCAAGTTAAGTCTGCAGTGATAACTGACCGTGGATGTCAAAAAAAATAATGAGATCGTAACGCCTTACATGAAACGAAAACTTGATTATTGAATCGGATATATTAGGTGATGGGTAGGAATAATACAGACCAAGTTCCCAAAATCTATGCATACACCTACGGGGAGTACTGCGAGAAAACATGGGAGCACCGCAGTGGCGGCCATGGATGGATGAAGGTGGGCTTTACGGAGAAAGATGTTGCCCAGCGCGTCAAAGAACAGACGAGGGGCAGCGTTCCCGGTGAGGTGAAGTTGTTGTGGGAAGAGGATGCGATATCTGACCAGGGCGAGCGATTCAAAGATAACGAAGTACATAAGCGGTTGATCAAGAATGGTGCACATAAGGTACACAATGAATGGTTTGAGGCAACTCTGGATGAGCTAAAAATTGCAATTGCGGAGGTCAAACAAGGCCGCAGAGTAGCGGCACCGGAGAATTTTGAAATGCGCCCTGAACAGCGTAGAGCTGTGGAGCAGACAGCGGCTTACTTTCGAGGGCAGGTGGAAGATCAGGCCAGGCGGTTCCTCTGGAATGCAAAAATGCGATTTGGGAAGACATTTGCCTCCTATCAGCTGGCCCTTGAGATGGGCTGGACCAAGTTGTTAGTCCTCACCTACAAACCCGCGGTGGAGGATTCCTGGAAGGATGATTTGGAGCGGCATCAGGATTTTGAGGGCTGGCAGTTTATTGGCAAGGGACAGGGTTTCGACAGTATTGATGAATCGGCTCCGTACGTATGGATGGCCTCGTTTCAGGATATGATGCAGCGTACCGTGGAGGGGGAAATAAAAGACCGTCACGAGTTAATCTACGTCATTGAATGGGACTGCATCATCATTGATGAATATCACTTCGGTGCCTGGCGAAGTAATGCAAAAGAGCTTTATGAATCTGACGATTCCGATGAGGAAGCAGAGTTCATGGACGACTATGATCCAGATAGATCACTGAGGGAGGATTTTTCAATTATCGGTGCACACAGACTCTATCTGTCGGGTACCCCATTTAGGGCATTGGCCGAGGGCGAGTTCGGTGAAGATCAGATATACAACTGGACGTATGCGAATGAGCAGAAGGCTAAACAGTTGTGGCAGGCAAAACTTGATGAAGAGAATCCGTATTCTCCCTTACCGCAGTTGAAGATATTCACCTATAAGATCAGCGATGCAACCCGGTCTCATGCAGAGGCCACATTCGATGATGAATTCAGTCTGAATGGTTTCTTTCAGGCGAAATATCAGGACAGAATCCCCAGATTCAGCAGAGAAAAGGATGTGCAGAAGTGGCTGGATTGGCTGCATAAGCGGGTAAAGATCACCGAACAGAACGATCATCCAGGGCCCCTTGCCGATCCCAAACTCCGTAGTTCCCTGCATCATACCGTATGGCATCTTCCTGATGTAGCATCCTGCAGGGCGATGGAAAGGCTTCTTAAGGAACCCCAGAACTCTTACTTCGATGAATACAGAATTATTTGTGCAGCGGGAAAGAGAGCAGGCGTAGGGATTAAAGCACTGGGGCCTGTGCGAAATGTAATCGGTGATGGTTCACGCACAAAAACCATTACGTTAACATGTGGGAAGTTGCTGACGGGTGTTACCGTCCCCCAATGGGGGGCAATCTTTATGCTTCGGGATACAAAATCCGCCGAAACCTATTTTCAGGCTGCATTTCGGGTTCAATCGCCCTGGACTCGTTCCGTGGACAGTAACCCAAAGATCCAAGAGATCCTCAAGCGGGAGGCATTTGTGTTTGATTTTGCGCAAAATCGCGCACTGGAAATGGTATATGGATTCTGTGCAAAACAGGCTAGTGCCAAGGGAGACGGTAATGTGAAAGCCGAGGTAGGTGAATTTTTGAACTTTCTTCCCATTCTGGCTTACGAGGACGGAAAATTAGTTAAACTGAGTACAATAGATCTGATGGATAAAGCAACATCCGGGGTTGGCTCTGTGATGCTGGCCAAGCGGTGGCAGTCATCTCGCATGATTAATCTGAGTCGTGCTGCATTGGAAGGGATTCTGAACAATGAAGATCTTCTGAAGTCACTGGAAAATATGGAGGCTTTTCGCGCTTTGCGGAAGCATACCTCGGAAATACTGATATCGGAAAAAGCCATAAGAAAGGCCAAGGCAGAAGGTAAGAAAAAATCCACGGTCAGCGGTGAGAAAAGGGAGATGGCGAAACGCCGAAAAAAAATCCAGGAAGCTCTCCTGAAGTTTTTGACCAGGGTTCCCATTTTTATGTATCTGACGGACTACAGAGAGGAGAGTCTCGTTGATGTCATTCGTAATGTAGAGCCGGCCCTTTTCACGAAGGTCACAGGATTGAAAATTGAAGATTTTGATGCTCTGTGCAAACTGGGTGTATTCAACACGCAGATATTGAATCAGGCAATCTATGCCTTCAAGCGTCAGGAGCACTTCAGTTTGACGGGAGGAAGAGTGTCGCAGGGATAAGAGGAGATGGACGATGATTAGAAGAGAGGATGGGGCTTCCCTGATGGCTGGACTTATCAGGGTATTTGTTCAAGCCCGCAGTAATGCGTGTTTCCTAGGATTCATTGGACAAGTTGGACCAACTCCGTTACACGAAGGCTTCCTGCTACTGCCGAAAGATCAAGGTACCCCTTCGTGTGCTCGGTCTAGATTTTACGATCATTGGGATTACCATCTCTGGGTTTCACTTAAAATATCCATCAGTTTGGGAAAAACATACAGGGTGGGCTTCCGGCCACTACCTAGATTGGTTTTCTGTAAGATTTCGTTTTGGCAAAGATTTCTTAGTAGGGAGTGGGCAGTACTTGGAGGAATATTTGTTTGATTTTTGAAATAATTTATGTTGAATATTGGGCGAGAAAATATAGCATCTATGATTCTGAATACATATTTAGAGCGTATCTGTTGCTCTATGCTCACCTTCATCTCTTCTCGCAGTTCTCGTATCTTCTGTATCAAAGCCCACAAGGATGCGGACTGCTCCCTGACAGCATCTAAGAAAAAACTGCACCAACCTGTCCAATCGTCATCTTGGGAGACTGCTAGTAGCCGATTATAGTATTCCTCTCTATGTGACTCTAGCCACTGACTGATAAAAAAGGCTGGTTCATCAACTAGACCAACTTGCCACATGAACAATGGTATTATCAGGCGTCCAGTCCGTCCATTTCCGTCTCTGAATGGATGTAGTGCTTCAAATTCTGCATGCATTATTGCACATTGTATAAGCCTGTCTTGTGCATCAGCCGAGAGATAATTTTCCCAGCGATTTAGTGCTGGTTTGAGGTCTTCGGGTGCAATTGGTACGAATGTCATTTGATCGACAGTGGCACCCAAACGACCTATATAGTTTTGGATTGTACGAAATTTTCCTGGAGACTTGTCTTGACCACGGGTGCTATTCATTAGATGGAAGTGCGCAGTCTTAACGATGTCCAGAGACAGGGAAAGCGATTCTTCCCGCATTGATTCCGTAGCGATATTGAGCGCTGAAAAATAGTTCTTAATCTCTTGAATGTCATTCATTAAAGTGGCTGATTCTGGACTATAGCCACTTTCAAACTTCATAACGTCCGTTAGTGAGGCTTGTGTACCCTCAATGCGAGATGATTGAACTGCCTCATTCAATTGCAGGGGGCCTAGCAAAAATTTGGGGTTAACAGTATCTAACAATGATTGGTTATATCGCCCAAGTGCTGTGTGCGCAGGACCAATTTTGGGAATCAATGCCGACCAGTTAATCCTACTATCTGGCGGGAAAGGTCGGTGCTGATAATGAACAGGAGTCATGAATATAAGTGATTAGAGAGGATCGGTGTATGATCTTAAAAATTTAATGTTCCGTATTCTGTCATTTTCGGGAAGCAAGTGAGTTTGTATCCCGTGGACGGGAAGCAAAGCAGTTCGCGTTCCATATTCTGTCATTTTCGGGAAGCAAGTGAGTTTGTATCCCGTGGACGGGAAGCAAAGCAGTTCGCGTTCCGTATTCTGTCATTTTCGGGAAGCAAGTGAGTTTGTATCCCGTGGACGGGAAGCAAAGCAGTTCGCGTTCCGTATTCTGTCATTTT